>NZ_CP015283.1:332500-665000 GCF_002094975.1 Streptococcus salivarius
TAACTTCATAAGATTTGATTTACTAATATCAAACTGATTATCATCATCGTAACTACCTAGAACTCCAGATAAGGCCTTTTGAAGATCCTCAAAACTCGCATGCTCAACACCCAATGAACGACCTTTAGTCTTAGATTTTGGTGTTGCTTCCCCACGGTTTAAGAAAGCATGCTTTGCTGTCGGAACAGCTTCCATGATGATTTTACGGATACGTTCACCATTATAGTCTGGATCAGTGAAAACAATCACTCCGCGTAAGTCATTAAGCTTATTGATACGCTCTAAGTCGTCTTCATTGATAGCAGAGCCTCTAGTCTCATAGGTATCCACCTCATAAAAACGTCTCAAATTTGCCGTATCATCCTTACCTTCTACCACGATGACTTCTTGAATTTTTATTTTATTCATCCAGACCAAAAATCCTCATCGCATTATCATAAGTAGCCCTAGCAACCTCTTCACTTGTTAAGCCACGAAGCTCAGCAATCTTGTCTACTACGTAACGTGTATAGCCTGTACGATTCTCTCGACCACGTTTGGGAACAGGTGCCAAATACGGTGCATCCGTTTCAACCAGAATCTTATCTAAAGGTAACTTCTGAGCAGCTTCTTGAACATCCAAAGCCTTCTTAAAAGTTACAACACCTGAAAATGAAATCATCATTCCAAGATCAACAAATTTTTGAGCCATTTCTAAGGATCCTGAGTATGAGTGCATAATCCCCCCACGAGGACCAACACCAACTTCTTTAATAACAGCGTAAGTATCCTCAAGTGCATCACGTGTATGGACAACAAAAGGTAGATTGTATTCCTTTGACAAAGCTATTTGACGCTTAAAGACATCAATCTGAATCTCTTTAGGATCTTCCATCCAATAATAATCCAAACCGATTTCCCCAAGTGCCACTACTTTCGGATTATCCAATTGTGATACAATCATATCCTCAATTTCCTGAGAATAGGACCCTGCTTCCGTAGGATGCCATCCAATCGTACTATATAGTTGATCATACTTCTCTGATAGTGCTAAAGATTTATCAATTGTTGGCTTATCAAAACCAACAATATTCATTTTAATAACACCTAGTTCAGCTGCAAAATCTATTTCTTCTTGTTCTTTTCCTGCAAAATTATCCACATTAAGATGGGTATGCGTATCAAAAATTTCAATCATAGGTCTATTATAACAAAAACGAGCGAGCATAGCTCACTCACCTTTTCATTTTATTAAACAAAGAGTCGCATATATTCAATCTTTGTACAACGATTCATTACAATATCCTGTCTATTCGCTTGACGAAGAATAGTCTCAGCTTCCTCATTCTCAAGACCAATTTGACTCCAAAAAACTTTTGCATCTGTCTCAAGAAAATCATAAGCAACATCTGGTAAAAACTCACTTCGTCTAAATACATCAACAATATCAATCGAAAATGGAATATCTTTAAGATAAGCATAAACATGCTCTCCCAGAAGCTCCTGACCTTCTAGTTTAGGATTTACTGGTATGATACGATAACCAGCAGCCTGTAGAAAATGAGCAACCTGATAAGATGCTGCCTCCTTACGATGAGATAAACCAACAATTGCAATCGTCTTTGCTGATTTTAGATAAGACTCTATAACCTCAGCACTAGGATTTTGAAATGAATAAGACATAAGACTCTCCTTGTCGTTCGAATAAAATAAAAATCCCTAAACGGGACTGTGACGATTAGTTAGCTAAGCTCTGCAACGATAGCTTTAATTTGTTCTTTTGTATGTACACCTGCAACTTGCTTAACAACCTCACCATCTTTTTTGAAGAGTAAAGTTGGGATAGACATAATTCCAAACTTCTGAGCTGTTTCTGGGTTCTCGTCAACATCAATTTTAACAATCTTAAGTTCATCTTCTGAAATTTCTTCAGAAAGTTGCTCAAGAATTGGTGCTTGCATCAAGCAAGGCCCACACCAAGTTGCCCAAAAATCAATCAAAACTAGCCCTTCAGCTGTTTCTTGTTCAAATGTAGCATCTATTACTACTTGTGTCATATATTCATCCTCCTAGACATTATAAAACTTTTGTAGACCTATTCTATATGATTCTAAAGGCCATTGCAAGAATTTGACACATACATAAAAAATTCTTATCAAATATTAGTCATTGCCTATCATAGACATCACTTGCTCACAGCCTATCTTGGGAGTATAATAATAAAAAACTAAAAAAATAGAAATGAGTAAATATGGATAAAGATGCAATGATTACCTATCTCATAGGTGAACTCAAAAAAGAAAATCTAGAATTACATGATTTGATTATCCCAGAAGAACTCGAGGAAAAGCAAAAGCTTCTCAGAGCCCTCTTTAATACACGTAAACCAATGGCAGCATCAACACAATTCTTGACAATACAAGATCTTTACCTACAAGTTAGGAAAGGGGAACGTGGATTTGTACAACTCAGTTCACTCCAGCCCATCCCTCAAGATGATCGAATCTACCTCTGGAAGGGTGATATTACAAGACTTGAAGTAGATGCAATCGTAAATGCAGCCAATAAAACCTTACTAGGATGTATGAAACCACTCCATGATTGTGTAGATAATGCTATTCATACATATGCAGGTGTTCAGTTACGCCAAGCTTGTTTCGAACTCATCTTAGAACAAGGATATGAAGAACCCGTTGGTATGGCTAAAATCACTCCAGCTTACAACCTTCCTTCTGCTTTTGTCATTCATACAGTAGGTCCGAAAATAGTAGACCAACCGACACAAATTGATGAGGATCTTTTAGCAAAAAGCTATCTCTCAGTATTAGCACTAGCCGAGAAAAATAACATTGAATCAATTGCTATTCCATGTCTATCAACTGGGGATTTCAATTTTCCAAAACAAAAAGCTGCCAAAATCGCCATTCAAACAGTCAAAACCTTTATTAATGAGTCAAGTATAATAAAAAAAGTCATATTTAACGTATTTGATGATGAAAATTTAGCAATTTATCAAAAACTCCTTGCTGAATAAAAAAGAAGAAAATCAAAATGATTTTCTTCTTTCAGATTGAAGACAAAGTCCTCAGAAGTTATACTTCTGGGGATTTTTCTTGCTTTGAAGGAGTATAATAAAAGAAAAAGGTATTTGATGAGGTGTTCCTATGTTTCACAAAGAAAATCCTGAATACAATCGACGTCAAGTAGGATTCTATACGCTTGATGAACTTGTGCCTAAAGACCATTTTCTAAGAAAAGTCGAGGAAACGATTGATTTCTCTTTTATTTATGATCTTGTCGAAGATAGTTATTCCTCGGATAATGGTCGCCCTAGTCTAGACCCTGTTTTATTAGTTAAAATTCCGTTGATTCAATGTTTTTATGGCATTCGTTCTATGCGCCAAACCATTAAAGATATTGAGGTGAATACGGCTTACCGTTGGTTTCTTGGCTTATCTCTGGACGATAAGGTGCCTCATTTTACAACTTACGGTAAGAACTATAGCCGACGCTTTGAAAACAAGGAAGTGTTAGCACACATTTTTAGTCATGTGCTTCATCATGTTTTGGAAGCAGGGCTCATTGATCCCTCAGAAATCTTCATTGATGGGACCCATATCAAGGCAGCTGCTAATAATCATAAGTACAAAACTGTTGTTATTGATCAAAAAGCTAAATTCATGAGTGAACAACTGGAGATTGAGATTAATTTAGATAGGAAAAAACACGCAAAAAAGTTCTTAAAGCCCGCCAAAAAAGGCGAGGCTAAACCTAAGAAACAATCAACGACGGACCCAGACAGTGGTTGGTTTCATAAGGGAGAACATAAGGAGGTCTTCGCTTACAATGCTCAAGTAGCTTGTGATAAACACGGCTGGGCTTTAGCTTATACGGTTGAAGCAGGAAACATCCATGATAGTCAGGCTTTCTCTGCTCTTTTTGTCAAACTAGAACCATTCTCACCTGAATTCATTATTGCGGATTCAGGCTATAAAACACCTAGTATTGCCAAGTTTCTTCTAGAAAAAGGGATTACACCAGTTTTCCCTTACACTAGACCAAGAGGTAAGAAAGATTTTTTACGTCCAAAAGACTTTGTCTATGACGAGCATTTTGATTGTTATCTTTGTCCTGAGAACCAGGTGTTAACTTATCGTACAACTACACGTGAAGGTTATCGAGAGTATAAAAGTAATCCTAAAATTTGTAAGACCTGTCCCTTGTTAGCTATTTGTACAGAAAGTCGCCAGAACCAAAAAGTTGTTGTGCGTCATATTTGGAAAGATGCCCTAGAAGTCTGTGAAGATATTCGCCATCAAAGTGGTATGAAAGAACGGTATCAACACCGGAAAGAAACGATAGAACGGTTATTCGGAACAGCTAAAGAATATCATAACTTACGTTATACCAGAGAAAAAGGAAAGTCCAAAATGGAGGATAAGGTTGGGCTTACTTTAGCGTGTCTAAATATCAAAAAATTGGTAAAAATGATGACAGGAAAGACCTATAATTTTACCCAAATATCTCAATATTATTGGATTATAGGAGAATTAGGTAAGAATATAAAAAAGACAAACATCAAAAACGATGTTTGTCTTCATTCTGAAAGAAGAAAATCAAAATGATTTTCTTCTTTTTTATTGCATAACTGAATGCTCTTTTAAAAGATTAAAAAATGAGGGATAATCTCTTTTAAGATTAACAAAACCACCATTCTTAGACAAGAAACTATGTTCAGAAGCAGCTGTACAAACAAGAACACCATTCTGATTTACCATATGGTATACAAAAGAAAGTTTAGCAGATTTAACACTTTTAACATTAATCTCAATAGAAATCACATCTGCAAAAGTAGAAGTAGCTTTATAGTCACAGGAAATTGAAGTAACAGGAGAGATAATTCCCTCCTCTTCAATTTTTTCATAAGCCCAACCTATCTCTCTTAGAAAAAAAGTTCTAGCCTCTTCCATCCATCGTACATAATTGGAATGATGAGTAATACCCATTCGATCTGTTTCATAATACTGGACCTCGTGTTTACAAATAAACATAAGAACCTCCAAAAAGATTAAGAAATAAAATCTAAAATGTCATCCTCAGAAAGAGAAGAGTCGCAAACAACCTTAGCAGTTCCATTTTCTGAAACAAATAGGGCTGGAACGGTAGCAATACCATATCTTTTACGTAAAGCTTGGATATCTTCAAGTTCTTCACTATTTTCACTATTAATATAGAAAATAGTAAGATTTGAATTACAAGCAACATTTGATAATTTAGGTTCAAAAAGTTGACAATATGGACAGGAAGGACGGCCAATAAATAAAATAAACTTATCTGTAGAAGAAATTTTATCTTTAACAGTAGAAATAGAAATAGGTGTAAACGCTGACGCAAAATTCGACATAATAATACCTCTCAAATAAAATATAATCATATCATATCTGAAATTAAGAGTTTTAACAAGTAAATAACTTGACAAAAAAAGCTAGACCTAAGTCCAGCAATGAAATCTATACTCCGCCAGTAGGACTCGAACCTACGACATCATGATTAACAGTCATGCGCTACTACCAACTGAGCTATGGCGGATAAACGCTAAGCGACTACCGTATCTAACAGGGGGCAACCCCCAACTACATCAGGCGTACTAGGGCTTAACTTCTGTGTTCGGCATGGGAACAGGTGTATCTCCTAGGCTATCGTCACTTAACTCTGAGTATTCTCAACTCAAAATTGAATATCTATACTGTATCAAGAAACCAAATCGTTGTCAATATGTCTCAGTTACTTTCTTTGGATAAGTCCTCGAGCTATTAGTATTAGTCCGCTACATGTGTCACCACACTTCCACTTCTAACCTATCAACCTGATCATCTCTCAGGGCTCTTACTGATATAAAATCATGGGAAATCTCATCTTGAGGTGGGCTTCACACTTAGATGCTTTCAGCGTTTATCCCTTCCCTACATAGCTACCCAGCGATGCTCTTGGCAGAACAACTGGTACACCAGCGGTAAGTCCACTCTGGTCCTCTCGTACTAGGAGCAGATCCTCTCAAATTTCCTACGCCCGCGACGGATAGGGACCGAACTGTCTCACGACGTTCTGAACCCAGCTCGCGTGCCGCTTTAATGGGCGAACAGCCCAACCCTTGGGACCGACTACAGCCCCAGGATGCGACGAGCCGACATCGAGGTGCCAAACCTCCCCGTCGATGTGAACTCTTGGGGGAGATAAGCCTGTTATCCCCAGGGTAGCTTTTATCCGTTGAGCGATGGCCCTTCCATGCGGAACCACCGGATCACTAAGCCCGACTTTCGTCCCTGCTCGAGTTGTAACTCTCGCAGTCAAGCTCCCTTATACCTTTACACTCTGCGAATGATTTCCAACCATTCTGAGGGAACCTTTGGGCGCCTCCGTTACCTTTTAGGAGGCGACCGCCCCAGTCAAACTGCCCGTCAGACACTGTCTCCGATAGGGATAACCTATCTGGGTTAGAGTAGCCATAACACAAGGGTAGTATCCCAACAACGCCTCACTCGAAACTGGCGTCCCGAGGTCATAGGCTCCTACCTATCCTGTACATGTGGTACAGATACTCAATATCAAACTGCAGTAAAGCTCCATGGGGTCTTTCCGTCCTGTCGCGGGTAACCTGCATCTTCACAGGTACTAAAATTTCACCGAGTCTCTCGTTGAGACAGTGCCCAAATCATTACGCCTTTCGTGCGGGTCGGAACTTACCCGACAAGGAATTTCGCTACCTTAGGACCGTTATAGTTACGGCCGCCGTTTACTGGGGCTTCAATTCATACCTTCGCTATTGCTAAGCACTCCTCTTAACCTTCCAGCACCGGGCAGGCGTCACCCCCTATACATCATCTTACGATTTAGCAGAGAGCTGTGTTTTTGATAAACAGTTGCTTGGGCCTATTCACTGCGGCTGACCATAAGTCAGCGCCCCTTCTCCCGAAGTTACGGGGCCATTTTGCCGAGTTCCTTAACGAGAGTTCTCTCGCTCACCTGAGGCTACTCGCCTCGACTACCTGTGTCGGTTTGCGGTACGGGTAGAGTATAATTAACGCTAGAAGCTTTTCTCGGCAGTGTGACATCACTAACTTCGCTACTAAACTTCGCTCCCCATCACAGCTCAATGTTATAGATATAAGCATTTGACTCATATCACACCTCACTGCTTGGCCAGACACTTCCAATCGTCTGGTTTAGTTAGCCTACTGCGTCCCTCCATCACTATATACTCTAGTACAGGAATATCAACCTGTTGTCCATCGGATACACCTTTCGGTCTCTCCTTAGGTCCCGACTAACCCAGGGCGGACGAGCCTTCCCCTGGAAACCTTAGTCTTACGGTGGACAGGATTCTCACCTGTCTTTCGCTACTCATACCGGCATTCTCACTTCTATGCGCTCCAGCACTCCTCACGGTACACCTTCTTCGCACATAGAACGCTCTCCTACCATACCTATAAAGGTATCCACAGCTTCGGTAATATGTTTTAGCCCCGGTACATTTTCGGCGCAGGGTCACTCGACTAGTGAGCTATTACGCACTCTTTGAATGAATAGCTGCTTCTAAGCTAACATCCTAGTTGTCTGTGCAACCCCACATCCTTTTCCACTTAACATATATTTTGGGACCTTAGCTGGTGGTCTGGGCTGTTTCCCTTTCGACTACGGATCTTAGCACTCGCAGTCTGACTGCCGATTATATCTCGTTGGCATTCGGAGTTTATCTGAGATTGGTAATCCGGGATGGACCCCTCACCCAAACAGTGCTCTACCTCCAAGAGACTTAACATCAACGCTAGCCCTAAAGCTATTTCGGAGAGAACCAGCTATCTCCAAGTTCGTTTGGAATTTCTCCGCTACCCACAAGTCATCCAAGCACTTTTCAACGTGCCCTGGTTCGGTCCTCCAGTGAGTTTTACCTCACCTTCAACCTGCTCATGGGTAGGTCACATGGTTTCGGGTCTACGACATGATACTAATACGCCCTATTAAGACTCGGTTTCCCTACGGCTCCGTCTCTTCAACTTAACCTCGCATCATATCGTAACTCGCCGGTTCATTCTACAAAAGGCACGCTCTCACCCATTAACGGGCTCGAACTTGTTGTAGGCACACGGTTTCAGGTTCTATTTCACTCCCCTCCCGGGGTGCTTTTCACCTTTCCCTCACGGTACTGGTTCACTATCGGTCACTAGAGAGTATTTAGGGTTGGGAGATGGTCCTCCCAGATTCCGACGAGATTTCTCGTGTCTCGCCGTACTCAGGATACTGCTAGGTATAAAGACTATTTCGAATACGAGGCTATTACTCTCTTTGGCCTACCTTCCCAGGTAGTTCTTCTATAATCTTTAAGTCCACGTTGCAGTCCTACAACCCCGAAGAGTAAACTCTTCGGTTTGCCCTCTTGCCGTTTCGCTCGCCGCTACTAAGGCAATCGCTTTTGCTTTCTCTTCCTGCAGCTACTTAGATGTTTCAGTTCACTGCGTCTTCCTCTACATTACCTTAACAGTAATGAGTGACAGGCATTACCTGCCGGGTTCCCCCATTCGGACATCTCTGGATCATTGCTCACTTACAGCTCCCCAAAGCATTTCGTCGTTAGTCACGTCCTTCATCGGCTTCTAGTGCCAAGGCATCCACCGTGCGCCCTTATTAACTTAACCTTATTTTGGTCTTTCGACCTAACTCATTAAATATTCACAGCGTTTCGGTTTATTTTCTTGTTACTATCTATATGTAATTAATTACATATGGAATTTGATATAGATATTCAATTTTCAATGGACAATACTTGAATCTTGCGATTCAATGGAGCCTAGCGGGATCGAACCGCTGACCTCCTGCGTGCAAAGCAGGCGCTCTCCCAGCTGAGCTAAGGCCCCACAAGACCTCTCAAAACTAAATAAGAAACTCAAGTACATTCCGTTTTTCCTTAGAAAGGAGGTGATCCAGCCGCACCTTCCGATACGGCTACCTTGTTACGACTTCACCCCAATCATCTATCCCACCTTAGGCGGCTGGCTCCAAAAGGTTACCTCACCGACTTCGGGTGTTACAAACTCTCGTGGTGTGACGGGCGGTGTGTACAAGGCCCGGGAACGTATTCACCGCGGCGTGCTGATCCGCGATTACTAGCGATTCCGACTTCATGTAGGCGAGTTGCAGCCTACAATCCGAACTGAGATTGGCTTTAAGAGATTAGCTTGCCGTCACCGACTCGCAACTCGTTGTACCAACCATTGTAGCACGTGTGTAGCCCAGGTCATAAGGGGCATGATGATTTGACGTCATCCCCACCTTCCTCCGGTTTATTACCGGCAGTCTCGCTAGAGTGCCCAACTGAATGATGGCAACTAACAATAGGGGTTGCGCTCGTTGCGGGACTTAACCCAACATCTCACGACACGAGCTGACGACAACCATGCACCACCTGTCACCGATGTACCGAAGTAACTTTCTATCTCTAGAAATAGCATCGGGATGTCAAGACCTGGTAAGGTTCTTCGCGTTGCTTCGAATTAAACCACATGCTCCACCGCTTGTGCGGGCCCCCGTCAATTCCTTTGAGTTTCAACCTTGCGGTCGTACTCCCCAGGCGGAGTGCTTAATGCGTTAGCTGCGGCACTGAATCCCGGAAAGGATCCAACACCTAGCACTCATCGTTTACGGCGTGGACTACCAGGGTATCTAATCCTGTTCGCTCCCCACGCTTTCGAGCCTCAGCGTCAGTTACAGACCAGAGAGCCGCTTTCGCCACCGGTGTTCCTCCATATATCTACGCATTTCACCGCTACACATGGAATTCCACTCTCCCCTTCTGCACTCAAGTTTGACAGTTTCCAAAGCGAACTATGGTTGAGCCACAGCCTTTAACTTCAGACTTATCAAACCGCCTGCGCTCGCTTTACGCCCAATAAATCCGGACAACGCTCGGGACCTACGTATTACCGCGGCTGCTGGCACGTAGTTAGCCGTCCCTTTCTGGTAAGCTACCGTCACAGTGTGAACTTTCCACTCTCACACTCGTTCTTGACTTACAACAGAGCTTTACGATCCGAAAACCTTCTTCACTCACGCGGCGTTGCTCGGTCAGGGTTGCCCCCATTGCCGAAGATTCCCTACTGCTGCCTCCCGTAGGAGTCTGGGCCGTGTCTCAGTCCCAGTGTGGCCGATCACCCTCTCAGGTCGGCTATGTATCGTCGCCTAGGTGAGCCGTTACCTCACCTACTAGCTAATACAACGCAGGTCCATCTTGTAGTGGAGCATTTGCCCCTTTCAAATAAATGACATGGGTCATCCATTGTTATGCGGTATTAGCTATCGTTTCCAATAGTTATCCCCCGCTACAAGGCAGGTTACCTACGCGTTACTCACCCGTTCGCAACTCATCCAAGAAGAGCAAGCTCCTCTCTTCAGCGTTCTACTTGCATGTATTAGGCACGCCGCCAGCGTTCGTCCTGAGCCAGGATCAAACTCTCATTAAAAAATTTAATAATTGTTCGAGCGTTAACTCATTACCGTCGTCTGACGATTTATTCTTGTAAATTGACAGGTTATAATTTCTTCTATAACCCTGCACTTGGTTTCTTATTCAGTTCTCAAAGGTCTTTGTCTCTCTTAAGACAACTTCTATATTCTAGCAAATTTAGAATAACTTGTCAACACTTTTTTGAAGTTTTTTTACTTCTCGTGTCCGCTGTCTCTCGCGAAACAGCTTATTTATAATATCATCTCTAGCTTGTCTTGTCAATAACTTTTTTAAAGTTTTGGAACCTTTTCAAGTTTGTGGCAAGTCAGTTAAGACAACTTTTATATCTTAACACCCAAATTAATGCTTGTCAATAGGATTTTGCAAAAAAATAAAGCAGTACAATCATGTACTGCTAAATAAATTATTTAAAAATTTCTTTTACTTGACTTGTAACCATACTTTTCTATAAAGTCTTGGCGGAACTCAAGTAAATTGTCATCTATAATAGCTTGTCGTACTTTAGCCATTAAATTCACCAAGAAGTAGAGATTATGATAACTTGTCAGGCGAATTCCAAACGTTTCATCCGCTTTCAACAAATGTCTCACATAAGCACGTGTGTAATTTTTACATGTATAACAATCACACTCAGGATCTATAGGGCTAAAATCTTCTGCATACGCCGCATTTTTAACCACGAGGCGTCCTTGACTCGTCATACAAGTTCCGTTACGAGCAATTCGTGTTGGGAGAACACAATCATACATGTCAACACCACGAATAACACCGTCGATCAAACTATCTGGTGCCCCTACCCCCATAAGATAACGTGGTTTATTCTCAGGAAGTAAAGGTACAGTAAAGTCTAGAACTGCATTCATCTCTTCATGAGTTTCTCCTACTGCAAGACCTCCAATTGAATAACCTGGAAAATCCATGGAAACCAAATCCTGTGCAGATTGTCTACGAAGATCTTCAAAACCTGCTCCCTGTACGATTCCAAAAAGACCTTGGTCATGTGGACGACGATGTGCTTTTAGCCCTCGTTCTGCCCAACGACTTGTACGTTCAATAGAATTTTTCACATAGTCGTATGGTTGGTAAAATTGAGGGCATTCATCAAAACTCATCATAATATCCGAACCGAGATTGTTCTGAATCGAGATCGCTTTTTCAGGAGATAAAAACATCTTACTTCCATTAAGGTGATTTTTAAAAGTTACACCTTCTTCCGAGATATTTCGTTTTTCGGCCAATGAATATACTTGGAAACCACCGCTATCTGTAAGAATCGCTTGGTCCCAATTCATGAATTTATGGAGTCCTCCAGCTTTGGCAACGAGCTCATCACCAGGTCTTAACCATAAATGATAGGTATTGGCCAAAATAATTCCTGAACCCATCTGTTTTAATTCTTCAGGAGATTGTGTTTTTACTGTAGCTTGAGTACCTACAGGCATAAACATCGGTGTTGGAAAAGTTCCATGAGGCGTGATAATTTCCCCCAAGCGTGCCCCTGTGTGTTTTTCTTTCTTTATAAGACGATATTTAATAGGAAAGTCAGTCATTTATACTCCTTACATTAGGAAAAACAGTCCTAAGTATTTTTTAGTAAGTGGTCATTATCCACAACCGCTTTAGTTTATCAAAAATTACAAGAATTGTCAGCTCTATATTTTCAAACTTTCGATGAATAACATCAACACTATCATTTATAGCAAAAAACAAAAAGCAACAGTCTCGAGCACTGTTGCTTTCAATAATGTCTTAAGCTGAAAGAACTTTACGTCCTTTACGACGACGAGCTGCAAGAACACGACGTCCGTTTTTAGTTGACATACGGTGACGGAATCCGTGTTTACGTTGACGACGGATTTTACTTGGTTGATAAGTACGTTTCACGTTGAATACCTCCTGATAGATTTTCGTATTCGTTTAGCCGGCTATTTTTGATCAGTTACTAAACATACCATACTATTTTATAGCAATAGCTTAATCTTGTCAAGAATTACTTAGATATTAATTTCATTATATCTTCGATGCCCGAAGACTAGTGATAACTGTAAACTACAATGCCGTTCCTATATCATCGCTTGCTCATAACCTTCTTGCTAGTTTAGCTATTTTCTTGAGTACCTCTTTTCGCTTATAATCACTCATATACTCAACGGGTGAAACCTGGGTAACTTTGACCGATTTAATACCACAAGGTTTTAGGACTTGAAATTTTAGGACTTTGCAATAATCTTGAACTAAAGGTAGAACAATCTTTGGTGTATTGTGGGTTGTAATAATCCAAGCTTTCCCAGTCAATTTACCATCCAATCCACGGGGTGTATTTTCATAGGCAAAGCCAGCAACAAAAACGCGTTCAATAAATCCTTTCAAGATAGCTGGCATTCCACTCCACCAAGTTGGAAAAATAAAAATCAACTGATCTGCCCAAGTTATTAAATCTCGATAGTCTTTCATAGCTACATCGTGCGCTAAGTCTCTTCTCCTATGTGTTGTATCAAAACGTAAAATAGGATCGAACTTTTCTTTATACAAATCTAGAATCTTTAACTCATGTTTAGACGATAAATTTTCTTTAACAGTCTCTAGTATAGAGGCATTGTAGCTCTTGTCGTTTGGATGGGCGTAGATAATTAAGGTTTTCATTGTTTAGCTCCTTTAACATAGATGTCTAACATAGTACTAACAGTCTCTTCAATAGTATTACTATTGAAATTATCACCAATGGGACTCCTTACCAAAACAGCTAATCCAGTAATAAAACTCCAGATATGAACTAATATTTCTGTCTCACTACCAGAAATGTTCATTTCACTTTTTAGCTTCAAAACCACACTCTTAAAGTGCTCAAACCCTGGTAAATGGGCATTAACAGAGATACTGTCCCGAGTGAGCTCCATATAATTGAAAGGAAACTTAATAAACAAGGCCTCAAAACTATTTGTTTCTTTTTGAGCAAATTCCACAAAATTGCAGCCCATTAATACTAATTGACCTCTTACATCAAGCGAAGAGTCTACCCCTTGTGTCAGATACTTCAAAAAGATCTCAGATAAATGCTCCAAAACTACCTGAAGATAGACATCCTTATTTTCAAAGTGCTTATAGGGTGCCCCATGGGTGACCCCACATCTTTGAGCCACCGTTCGGATAGATAGTTGATCGACACCTCTTGTTCTTATCTCCTCGACTCCAGTTGCGATTAACTTTTCCTTCAATTCAGCAGTATTACGTTTCATTTTGACTCCCTTTCCATCTAAGTAGACAGTGGTTACTTTTAAACAAAGTATACACCGTCTACTTTTAGTTGTCAAAAAAACTAGCCTTCAAATAAGACTAGTTTCTGTAAGCAATAAACGCTATTTTAATTATACCTTTGTCACAACAACGTAACGATTAGGATCGTCCCCTTCCGAGTGACTTTCAACACCTTCAATTTGAGAAAGTGCCTTATGGATAATTTTTCGTTCGCTATTCGTCATTGGATCCATAACGTACTCTCGACCTGTTTCTTTTACTTTAGCTGCCATTTTTTCTGCTAGATCAATCAAAGTCTCTGTGCGTTGCTCCAAATAATCACGAACATTAAGAACAACACTAAAACGTTTAGAATGACGATCGTGCAAATAATTTTGCGCTAAAAGTTGTAAAGACTTGAGAACCTTACCATGATAACCAATAACACGACCAGGTTGGTCTGTTTCAATCTGAATAATAATATTGCGGCGATTGTGACTAACCTCTAGGCTAGCATCAACATCCATTTCATAGATAATTTTTTCGAGGTAAGATAAAACATCATCTGCAGCCCCTTGAATATCTTCTAAATTATTTTCAGAAGACTCATCTGAACTAAACTCAGATGCCACAAATGAACTGAAATCTCCTTCAGAAGTTTCCGGAGTCTGAACTTGAGCCACCGGTTCTAGTTGGGGCTCAAGCGAATTTGCCCTATATTCTGTCGCACCCTCTTCTGATAACTCACGTTTAACAGATAGCGGAATAATTGTTGCCTTTGGTTGCTCCTGTTTCTTATCTGGCAACTCTTCATCAAGAGTCTCTGTAGAAACTGGTTGCTTTAAGTCTTCATGTGCAATTTCCTTATTATCTGAAACCGTAACAAGTTTTGTCACTTTATTGAAAGCAATCGTTTCGTCTTTTGGACTTGCGACAGAATCGTCTAATTGTTTTATAGCATCAGGAGCTACTTTAACGGTGTTTTGATCTGCTTCATGAACTATCTTTTCATTTATTGGTTCAACACTAACTCGAGCTGGCTTCTTTCCGAACCCTAGAAAACCTTTTTTCTCACGAGAAATCACCTTAATATGAGCCTTCATACGAGGTAAATTAAGATCTTTCAAACCTTTTTCGATAGCTTGTTCGACTGTTCGTCCAGAATAGACAACCATAATAAGCCTCCTTATTTACGTTTATTCGCCTTTTTCTTGGCACGACGAATCTTAGCTTTACGTTCTTTTTCTTCCGCTTCCAAACGATTACGTTCTTCAATGATTTTAAATGGATTATTAAAAACCAAAATCTGAACAACTTGGAAGGCGTTTGAAACTGCCCAGTAAAGTGCTACCCCTGAAGAAATCTGAGTTCCAAACCAGAAAATAAAGATTGGAAGCATGATATTCATAACAAGAAGCATTGCACTACGATCTTTAGCCGCCTTATTTGTCAACCAAGTTGAAAGGAAGGTGAAAGCAGCCGCCAAAATCGGAAGAATAAAGTAAGGGTCTTTCTGACCTAGGTCAACCCAGAGGAATGTTCCTTCTCGCAATTCTGGCACTCTTGTGAGCGCTCCATAAAGAGCCATCAAAATAGGAAATTGGATCAAGAGAGGAACGAAGCTTGCGTAAGGATTTACACCATGCTCTTTATAAAGATCTTGTTGTGCATAAGCAAGAGCTTCACGATTCTCGCGTCCAGGATACTCACTCTGCAAGCGACGTAACTCTGGCTGCAACTCTTGTAGTTCACGACTTGACTTAATTTGGCGATTATACAAAGGAATCATTACTGCACGAATTAAGATCGTGAAAATAATAATACCTAATCCAATAGAACCACCAAATGAAAGCCCTTGAATAGCCTTCCCAAACATTAAAATAAGACGTTCCCAAAGGCCTGTAGAGTGACTTGTAACATCACTTCGTCCACACGCGGACAAAAGCAAGAGAGCTCCTGCACCTAAAACAGATATATTAAGTTTTTTCTTCACTAAAAACTCCTTTTTAATACGATAAAGAACTGCTTCGCTTCCATTCATTAAGAGTATCTCAAAAATCAGGAGTGATTTTAGTTTATCCTACAATGTAAAGAAGCAAAATAATTTTTTAGTCCTTATATAACTTTGCTATTTTTAAGACATGAACGAGATTGCTATAAATGTCTTGATAACTTAAGTCTTCGACACCTTTACGAGCAATAACGACAAAATCTTGATGTTCTAACTGAGATGACATGTCCATCAGTGCATGTCGTAGACGACGTTTTACCCGATTCCGAGTAACCGCATTACCAAGACGCTTACTGACTGACAAACCTACTCTAAAATGAGGCAGATCACGATCCAGACAGTAGACAACAAATTTTCGATTAGCAACACTGTGTCCTGCATCAAATAATGCTTTAAAGTCTTTCTCTTTCTTAACGCGATAAGATTTTTTCAAAATGCGACTCCAAACTCAAAATTAGTACTATTATATCATAAATAGCAAAAAAGCCCAAAACCTTATGGTTAGGGCCTTAGAGACTTATTTTTTTAGAGCTTTTTGAGCTTCTTTGATTTGCCATTTAACCTGGTCAAAACCAGTTCCACCAAGGGAATGACGACGTTCAACAGCTGTATGAGATTTAAGTGTCTCATAGATGTCCTCTTCAATTAAATCTGAAACTTCTTGATAACGTTCGAGAGGAACATCCTGAAGGTAATAACCAGCTTTGGTACACTCAAGGACAAGTTTTCCAACAATCTCATGTGCTTCACGGAATGGTAGGCCTTTAGATGCAAGATAATCAGCCAACTCTGTAGCATTTGAAAAATCTTTCTCTGTTGACTCTGCCATATGTTTGTCGTTAACAGTCATTGTATTGAGCATGCCTGCGAGAATATCAATAGCGACAGTAATCGTTTCTACCGTATCAAACATACCCTCTTTATCTTCTTGGAGATCTTTATTGTAGGCCAAAGGTAATGACTTCATCACGGTCAACAATCCAATCAAGTTGCCATAGACACGACCTGATTTCCCACGAATTAGTTCTGCCATATCTGGGTTTTTCTTTTGAGGCATAATAGAAGAGCCTGTTGAAAAAGTATCAGATAGAGTTACAAACTTAAACTCGTTAGAACACCAGTTAATGATTTCTTCACAAATACGTGTCATATGCATCATGAGAATACTTGAGTTTGACAAGAATTCGAGAATAAAGTCACGATCGGAAACAGCATCCAAGGAATTGCTATATGGTTTTGCAAAGCCCATTAAGTCAGATGTCATATTACGATCAATCGGGAAAGTTGTTCCGGCTAGAGCAGCAGCTCCGAGTGGAGAGATATCCGTATGCTTGATATTAAATTCAAAACGTTCGGCATCACGTGTAAACATATTGTAATAAGCCATCAAGTGGTGACCAAAAGAAATCGGTTGTGCATGCTGCAAGTGGGTGTAGCCTGGCATAATTGTGTAGGTATGTTTGTCTGCTAGATTGACCAAAGTACCACGTAAGTTATCAAGCTTCTCAATAACTTCCACTAGTTTGGCTTTTAGATACAAGTGCATATCCGTTGCCACTTGATCGTTACGTGAACGTGCTGTATGAAGTTTTCCTGCTACTGGTCCAATTTTAGCTGTTAAAAGACTCTCCATATTCATATGGATATCTTCATTGGAAACATCAAATTCTAGCTTACCAGCCTTGTATTCCTCAAGCAGTTCTTCCAAGCCCTGTTTAATTTGCAATGCTTCCTCTTTGGTAATAATTCCTGTCTCACCGAGCATCGTAACATGGGCAATAGACCCTTTAAGGTCAAACTCTGCCATTTTTTGGTCAAATGAAATTGAAGCACCAAATTCTTCTACCCATTTTTCAAGACTAGCTTCGAATCGACCGCCCCATAGTTTATGATTTTCTGCCATAGTTTTATTTTGAAGATTTCCCCTCACTAGGATAATCTTCCATCCTTTCTTAATACTTATAACAAGCAACGACCTCTTTGGTCATAATAACTTAAATGAAAAAAGCTAGATAGTATTTGTCTAGCTTAATTTGCCTCTCTGGACACTTGTTTTCCTAAAACCCGATCTCGGTCGTAGTTTATTTAGGCTCGTGACGCCTCTCAGAACGCCTTAACGATAATAATATAAGTTATAAGAAAAGAGTATCAGATGTGGCTCTCCGTCCACTTTTATCTGATAAGAAGCGTTATTCTTCTAATAACCTACTTTTCTTATGAAATCTGTCATTAATTGTCAAATGGATGGTTAACTTGTGAATTAACCTGAGTTGGAAGACCCCAAAGCTTGATAAATCCAACCGCAGCATCCTGATCAAAGCTGTCAGCTGATGTGTAAGTAGCCAAGTTTTCATCATACAATGAATTAGCTGATTGACGTGCTACTACTTGAGCATGCCCTTTGTAAAGCTTAACTTTAGCGATACCATTAACAACTTTTTGTGTTTCCTTAATATAAGCAATGATAGCTTGTGTTGCTGGGCTAAACCACAAAGCATTGTAGATAAGGTTTGACAATTCATTTTCAAGAATTGGTTTAAAATGAGAAACTTCACGTACCAAAGTTAAGTCCTCAATTTCTTTATGAGCTGTCAAAAGGGCAATAGCTCCTGGACATTCATAAATTTCACGAGATTTGATACCTACAAGACGGTTCTCAACGTGGTCGATACGTCCGACACCATGCTTACCAGCAATAACATTCATTTCTTGGATAAGGTCAGCCAATTTCATTTCTTTACCGTTAAGAGCAACTGGCTTCCCTTCTTTGAAAGTAACATCGACATATTCAGCTTCATCTGGCGCAAACTCTGGTGAATTGGTAATCCCAAAAGCTTCCTCTGGAGCTTGATTCCAAGGATTTTCAAGAACACCACACTCGTTGGCACGTCCCCAAAGGTTTTGATCGACTGAGTAAGGATTATCAAGGTCTGCTGGAACTGGAACTCCATTAGCCTTAGCATACTCAATTTCTTCCTCACGAGACCATTTCCATTCACGCACTGGCGCTACTACTTTAAGACTTGGATCTAGGGCAGCAATGGCAACTTCGAAACGAACTTGGTCATTACCTTTACCAGTACAACCGTGAGCGATAGTCGTTGCTCCTGTTTTATGAGCAATCTCAACCAATTTTTTAGCAATAATTGGACGGCTAAGCGCTGAAACCAAAGGATATTTTTGTTCATAGTAAGCGTGAGCTTGAAGTGCTGGAAGCACATAATCTTCAGCAAACTCATCTTTAACATCAAGCACGTATGACTCAACAGCTCCAACTGTCAAAGCTTTATCATGGATAAACTCAAGATCTTTACCTTCACCGACATCCATACAAACAGCAATAACATCATAATCTTTTTTAAGCCATGTAATAGCGACTGAGGTATCAAGACCTCCCGAATAGGCAAGAATAACTTTCTCTTTTGACATAATATTTTTCTCTTTTCTTATATTTTCTTGTGGTTGCTATCTCTATCAACCTTACGAGACTAATTATATTGCATATTTATTCACCTGTCAACACTTTTTTGTTATTTTTTTATATTTATTTCATTTTTATTTGTTTTTATTTATTATTCTGACCTAAAAAATGCTTAATCCTTAATTTTTATTCAATTTTATGCAAGGAATGGTAGAAAATAAAAAAACACTCTTGAAACTATACAAATAGATTCAAAAGCATCTTTAACTATCTATCTTCTAAAATGCCAAAAGGCCTGTACAAAGTACAGACCTTTTGAACAACAGCATCATCGGTAGAGAACACAACAGCAATTTTAGATAGAATGAATGAGGGAAATTATTATGTTTAAGGGACTAACTTAAACCATACATTCTTCTTGCTCTCTAACCTTGATTACATTATAGCATGCAACCCCAGGATGTATGTCGCTATTTCCTAAAATGTCGGATTTCACTCACAGAATGTATTTTTTATCTTAAACTACAATAATTCCTTAAAAACAAAAAACAGCTTGATTTCTCAAGCCTTTTAATGTCTATAAAAAAGATATGTAATTGGACGAGCGGCCAATAAAAAATGGGGATTAGGAAAAAGTTATATAAAAGTACATTATTTATTTTCATAAAGTGTATGTAGATTTCAATAAGATTGACGATGTCTCATTCCGAATCACATATCTTGGTTATATCATAACCTTTTTCAATTTAATTGTCTATACGATTTCATAGAATGTCATTTTTTTGTCCTGAACTGTAATTCTTTAGTATTTTTTTTTATAAATTATTAAATTTCATTACTAAAAGACATCTATTTAGTATTTTTATGAAAACCAATTACTTATAAAACAATCAATCATCTACAAAATAGTGATACATCACCCTTAAATTTAATACTCCCTGTCAACTGTAGTGGGTGACGAAAAGCTAACATCTAGAGAGGACCGGATAGGGAGCCCACTGAAAAAGTCATCAATCGATGGATTTTTTGTTATGCCCAATGCACACTTTCCCATAGAATACTTCATAAGGTGTTTTCCAGTTAAGACATTTTCGTGGCCTATTATTAAGTTTGTTCTCCCATAGCTGAATAGTCTGATCATCAACCAATGTTAGATCACTACCCTTTGGAAAATATTCTCTAAGTAATCCATTCGTGTTCTCATTGGTTCCTCGTTGCCATGGAGCATGAGGGTCAGGAAAATAGACTTCAATGTTCAATTGATCACTCAATTTCTGATGATAGGTGAATTCTTTCCCTCTATCAGGAGTTACTGTATACTTCGTCAAGGGTTCTAACAGTTTTACCATAGCTTCTATTACCAACTTGCTTTTCTTAACAGCTACCTTTTTGATTTTTAGAAAACGAGAATAACGGTCTGTTAGAGTAACTAAACAAGCTTTTCCAGTTTTACCTGCAACAGTATCGGCTTCCCAATCTCCTATTCTAGTTCGATTATTAGCCTCTTCTGGTCTTTCGTGAATTGTATGAGAAATGGATATTTTCCCTCTATTTTCAACATGACCTTTAGTATGACGTGTTTTCCCACGATGACGAAGTTTACGAATGACACCACGAGCACCATGAGATAATGAGTTATCCTCAAAATGTCCTCGGTAAATGGCTCTATAGATTGTTTGATAACTAATAACAGTTTTTCCGTACTCTAATTGCAACCGACCTTCTATTTCTTCAGGAGACCATTGGTAATCGAGAAATAGATGTTTGACGGTATTGCTTAAATTGTGATCTATTTCAAGCATACGCTTCCGCCCACAGTGTGATTTAGCCCTATGGTAAGACTCCTGTGCATGACTTGGAGAATAGCTTCCTATAGTAACTAGTCCATTCAATTCTATTTTACTAGAAAATCTTATGAGTTTTTATTGTGCACTTATATTGTATATTCAAGAGACACTCAAAAAGCTCTACAATCTCTACAGTGGTTTTACCCACTACAGAAATTATAGAGCCAAATTTAAAAGTCTGATTTAGTCACTCCCACTAATGATTTCTTACCTCTGACCATTTTTTAAGTAGGGCCTTCATTTTCAAGCGAGAAACCGGACATGAATCACCATTCTCAAAATAAATCATCAGTTGCGTCTTATCAATACGGGCAATATTATCCAGATTAACTAAAAAGGAGCGGTGACATGAAAAGAGTATTTTATTCACCGAAGTAATATCTCCAAGATTAGCATAAAACTCCAGGCGCTCTGTTTTAGTAATTAACATTACCTTATGAGGAGTTGCAGCTGTCGCAAAATAATAAATATCTCGCATCGGAACTTGTATTCTAGACTGAGCAGTTTCAAACACAAACATCTCATCATCGTCCACATCTCCAATTTTTTGATTTACAAAAGTCAAGGTTTGTTTCAATTGTTGTTTGAATTCCACATTAGAGACTGTCTTTTCAATAAAATCAAGTGCGGAAACCTTATACTTAAAACTAATTGGAGCAAATTCTGAGTGAGTTGTTACAAAAATAATAACCGCATTAGCATCTTGTTGACGAATTTCAGAGGCAACTTCTAACCCCTTCTTTCGATTGCCATCAATATCAATATCCAAAAGAAAAATCTGATGGTTCCCCTTCTCGTTGATGCTGGACAATAGTTTATGTGGTTTAGAAAAAACTTCAAGTTTTCGTACAGAAAACGCACCCTCTGAAACCAATTCTCTGATGATATCACTAATACGTGTTTGTTGCATCAAATCATCTTCTAAAATATATATATTCATATTAGGGCCTCATTTCTAGTATTTGCATCATTTTATGTTTCTGACTTCGAACAGAGAAGGATGTATTCGGATAACGTTCCAAGATATCTTGAACAGCATTTATACCTGCGTCCCCCCCATTGATAGGAATTTGAGATGCCATCATTGAAAGTAAAGCTTTTTCATCTGAAATTGCACTTTCAACAATAAAACTCTGGCAGCCCTCTTCATCAAAATAGGCAATACTAATAAAGCCCTCGTGGGCTTTGCGAGCACCATCAATAGCATTATTCATAAGATGACCTAAAACAACTGCTAAATCTAAGTCAGTTAGATAGCTATGAATCACTGGATCAGGAATTTCTGCATGAATGTTGAGTTGATACATCTGAGCTTCATGATACTTTGATGAAAGTAGACTATGAATACTTGAGTTTTGGATATTATCCAAATCTGTAACATGAGTAGAGAGGCGGTACTGATCTCGATACACATAAAGATCAACCAAATCTTTTTTGTAAGAACGAATATCTCCTGTTCTTTCGATATCTCTCAGATTATTAAGCAGAAAATTATAGTTAGAGCGAACATGCATCAAGTCTCTATACAAACCTTCTACCCTAGTATTCTCACGCTTCAAATCATCAAGATAGTTGGCTTGCTTCATCGCTAAATCCTGCTCTATTTTTTCCTTAGCGAACTGGTTCACAGCTCCTAGTACAAAGAGGAGTAAGTAGAGATATCCCACTACCAATGGTAAACGAAACCTACCCTCAAGATGTAACTCTGGAAAATAAGTATCAAATGTCGACACCAAAAAGATAACTAAATAATAAAGCAAAAGAAGCATGTTGACCAAACCCAGACGGTTCTTTTTTTCTTGTTGGGCAGCAACTTTCAATATATCTGTAAAATCTAGACGTAAAATAAAATCTACTATTCTAACCGTCAACATGACGAAGGAAAGTGGTACCATAGACCACCAAATATTAGTGTTTAAAGTATCAACAGTTATGCCAAGTATCGGCGGAAAGAAGAAAGTAGCCAAAAAACGTCTTGCCAAATCGACTAGTACCACTGGGTAAAAACCTAGAAAAAAGCGCTCTACAGAAGTGACACTTTTATTCAGTTGGTAGCTAAATGTCAATGTTACAATGGCTACTAAGGGAGGTACTATGCCTATATAGCGTCCAATGAGTTGTCCCCAAATGCATAGAGCAACATCAAATAACAAATAAAGTATACGATTTTTAAGATTAGTGTTTTGTCCACCAATACGTAAATAGATATCCCAAATAATGACAAACATCAAAATTTGAAAAATGACGTTACCTAGCATAGCTACCTTCCTCCTTCCTACAATTATGGTATTACCGTGACAATTTGATAGGTTTTAAATAATTCTTTTTTATTTGTTAAACCGATACCGTTTGACCAGCAAAACTGGGCAAAATCTCGACTAACAACCAGACTATCGTCAAGTTTCGGATTAGCTTCCTGGTTGGTATTCTCAAGAATAAAGCTGAGATTGCCATCCTCATTCTGTTGAATAAGGAAACCAATATCTGTCTCCGGCTCCTTGGCCCAAAGTTTTTCAGCTAAGTTCATGCAACGTTCTAAAACTCTAATAAGAACTGCAACATTTAAATTATTAGGATAAGCATCAACATTGACATCCAACCTAACTGTGACACCTTTTTGTTCCAAAGGAATAACTTGGTTTACAATCCAACTTCTTAATACCGGATAAGGAATCTCGAACAAAGGAGCCAACTTATCATTTAAATCCAAATTATCAAGTTTAAGATGGTTCAAATGCTCATGATAAACGGATAAAACCTCTGACAATTGATTTTTAGCCAGAGGAGTCTCAAGAGCTACCAAAAGACTCTCAAAATCTTTTTCAATAGGTTTTACTTTTGTAAAAAGATCCTCAATATGCTTATTATAGACTTCCAAGTTATAGACATAGGTCTCCACAGCTTCCTTACTACGTTCTCTGACAAATTTATGAGAATAGCGGTTCAAGGTTGTTACCATTAGGAGATAAACCGCCATTGCAATAAAAATTGGCCCTCTCACATCACTACCTGTAGATACCAAAAGAATACTACAAGTAATGTAGAGTGCAAAGGTCAAATCAACCGCAATCAATAAACGCTCACGACCATGGGAATAAATCAGCTCCTTAATCTTGTCAATATCTGAACTTGATAGATAATTGACATAGAGAAAAAAAGGATAAATCATCACATAAGATAGCAAATTTAGGAAGAAATTTTCTTGAATCTCAACCAAGCTCATATTTGTAAATAAGTTACTGAATACATAATATGGTGTAAAAGTCGCAAATAAATCAGTAAAGAGAACCGAGAAAGCCCCAAAAAAGAGGCTTGCCCAGAGCGTCAAACGATGCTCCCGCCGTTCCTTTAAGGCCAAAGCTAGAAAGATAACAACTTGATAATAGAAGCCATCACCTTTACCAAATGATACCACTATACCTAAGAGACTTAAACAAAATACTTTCCAGTAAGCTAGAGTGCTCCTTGTTAGTTTTTTATAAATAAACCAGGTAATATGAAAACTAATAATCTGAATAATACTATTTTCAAGTGATACCATGGTCCAAAGCTGTAAGTTCATGATAATATTTCCTGTTTACACTCAAGAGACAGTTTCGTCATCTTCCTCAACGAGTTCTTGACCAGCCTTTTTCAAAATATCCTGATAGGTTTGTTCAATAAGGTCAAAATCCCCACTATCAATACTTGTCTGCATACTAATGAGTATATTTTCATAATCATGTTTAAATGAGCGTACACTCTTATAGGCAGTTTCGATTTTTTCATTATAAGCTTCCAGACTCCTCAAGTGCTCCTCTTGTTCTCTGAGAATTTTGCTATCACGTACGTCTTTACCATAAGAAACAAAGCGAACAAGAATATACATGTGTATAAGGAAACCAACCCAAATATAAATTTGAGGGTAACCTGGGAGATAGGTCTGACTCAGAAGCAAGGAGAAAATCTCCCGTTTAAAGAGAATAAGCAGATAACTGATAATTAAAATATGATCAACTTGCAAGAGCATACTCTTATATTTATCCTGCAAGTCCTGATATGGTTCCTTAAAAAAGCTATCTAAACCGAACATTTTTTGCAAGCCTAGAAAGAAGGGAAGAACAACACTATCTACAACCAAGATTCCTAAATGGTTTGGAACCAATTCGACCGGCTTATTAAAGAAAACTCGGAAAAAATAAAAACTAAAGAAGCTTGTAATCAGAGTCCAAAAGACAGGGGCAAAGAAAGCATAAAAATACTTTTCTTCTCGTAGAGCCTGAGGTTTTTCAAGAAAAATAAAGACTAGGAGATAAATCGCATCTGGAATATCAATTTGCCATAGCACCTTGGCTAACCACTTAACGGCAGTTACTACGATTACATAAGGAATGTAACTGTAAGTAAAAACATCTAGATAAGCCATTCTAGCTAAAATCACAAGATGTGAAACGACAACAACCAAAGCAATAAGGCCGTCAATCACAAGTTGCATATGCTTTTCCCCTTTCTATTTTCCCTATCCTCTACAAATATTATCTTTGATTTATCAATTATCCTGAAAAGAGAGTACCTGTGTAAAATGATGGTCACAACTACGAGTCTCAAGATTTACTTTTGGATAGCGATTAAGTATATCTGCAACCTTAGACAGACCAAGTCCTCGGCCTTCTCCTTTACTAGAAACCCCTTCATCAAAAATCCTTGACACAGGAATACGTTCTTCTCTGGTTGTATTGTCAATAACCAAGATAAGATAACCTTGATTTTTAAAGAAGGATATGGTTAAAGTAGGATCTTCAGAATCCACTGCCGACTCAATAGCATTGTTTAAGAAGACAGAAGAAATCACAACCAAATCTAAGGCCTCTATCTGAGTTGACGATATAACATCTGGCAACTCCAAATTGACCTTAATTCCTAAGTTCTCAGCCTCAAGCACTTTAGCAGAAAAGAGACTCTTGAGAGATGTGATTTCTAAGTTGATTAAGCGTGACAATTCATAATTTGACAAAGTTAAGCTATTTCCAGATTTTTCTAAAAGTTCTGCATACTCTTGTTTCAAAGCAGGTAAGTCTCGTCGTTGGATACTAACCTCCATTGTTTTAAGCCCTTCGAGATAATCCTTCTTCACCTGAGAAATATCATTATAGAGTTTTTCTAAACGGTGGCTATATTCTTCTAAACTTTCCTCGTGTCTAGCCATTTCTTCGGTCAACTGGTCCTTCACTCTTTTCTTAGAATAGATATTAAGCTGAGCAAAGAGCAAAATAAAGAGAATGGAGTAGACAATCGTAATACTACCTGCTAAATAAATAAAGAGACCTGAGTAAGGAAAGATATTACTGGCATAGAAAATAATTAAAGATAAAATAATATAAGCCAGAGTCACCCCAACCAATAAGCGTTGTCTAACTTGGTAAGTATGGTTATTTCCCATAACATTGAGAGCACCAAAGTCAATAAAGAATACTTTGACAATCAGATGAAAAATTGGATAAATCAAGAGATAAGACAAAGCAATAAGTACTGGGGTGTCCTTGACCTGTAAATAATTAATTTGAAAAATCCATGGGAAAAAGTAAAGTTGAAGCAGTTTCGAGGTGACTTCAACAAAAACCCACGGCAAAAAGGTGAAAAGAAAAGAATTCTTTTCACTACTTGATATTTTATTTAAGAAAAGATAGCAGAACAAAAGTGCTAAGAGCGACCCTGTAATGCCTCCGACAAATAGAGAGAACAAGAGACTCCCTGCGATAAACCAGCATTTACTCTTCCAAGTTTTGAGCAAACCTGACATATCGTGACTAACAATTAAAATAGCCAATAGACGTAGAACCGTAAACAAAACGATCATCTCTAGACTCCCCCCTTTCCTTTCAAAAATCAACCTACTTTATTGTAACATAAATATATAATTTAGCGTCATTCCTATTAGAAAAAGCTAAAAATATAAATTTATTTTTTCTCGGTTAAGAACAATCAATTATTAATATGAGCGTCAGACCATTTCCCATATCCCCTACTTTTCATAAACATAAAAAAGAGCTTAGTTTTTCTAAGCTCTTTAACTGACTCATTACCTCTTTTTATGGGTACATGCCAATGACGTAGTAGAAATACCAACCAAATCTTCTCATAATGCTCACTCCTCCCTACTTTTTATTACCAATCTATTATAAAACTAATTTAAAGTTTTGAAAATGATGATATGATTACGAAATATCATCATTATATTACAAATACACTCTTAGTAATACCCCATTAATTGCTGATACATTGTTTATGTGCATTCGAAAACCCAACAATTGTTGGGTTTGTTTTTATAATGTTGCAAGAACTTGATCAATATGTTTGATTGATTTTTTACGACCGAGCAAGAAAATAGTGTCTGGCAATTCTGGACCGTGCATTTCTCCCGAAACAGCAATACGGATTGGCATGAAAAGGTTTTTCCCTTTGATTCCTGTTTCTTTTTGAACAGCCTTAATCTGAGGGAAAATGTTTTCAACAACAAACTCATCATCAGACATAGCTTCGAGTTTGGCTTTAAAGGCTTCAAGTACTGTTGGTACTGTTTCACCAGCCATAACTTCTTTTTCAGCCTCTGTCAATTCTGGGAAATCTTCAAAGAAGAGATCTGTAAGAGGAACAATTTCTTCTGCAGCTGTCATTTGTGGTTTGTAGAGTTCCACTAATTTTTCAGCTTTATCTGTTAAACGACCAGCTTCTTCCAAGAAAGGTTTGCAAAGAGCAAAGACCTTATCGAAATCTGCATTCTTAATGTAGTCGTTACTCATCCAATCCAATTTCTTCTGATCAAAGGCCGCTGGTGACTTACTTAGACGGTTTTCATCAAAAAGTTTAATGAGTTCTTCACGAGAAAAGATTTCGTCTTCACCGCCAGGATTCCAACCAAGAAGAGCAATGAAGTTAAAGACTGCTTCTGGAAGGTAACCTTTTTTACGGTAGTCTTCGATAAACTGAAGGGTGTTAGTATCACGTTTAGACAACTTCTTACCAGTTTCAGAATTGATGATAAGGGTCATGTGTCCAAACTCAGGTGCTTCCCAACCAAGAGCTTCATAAACCATGAGTTGTTTTGGTGTATTGGCAATATGGTCATCTCCACGGATAACGTGTGAGATTTGCATATCGTGGTCATCAACAACTACCGCAAAGTTGTAAGTTGGGTAACCATCTTTCTTCTGGATAACCCAATCGCCACCGATATTACCACCTTCAAATTCGATATCTCCCTTAACGATATCATGCCATTTATAAATTCCTGACTCATTAACCGCCAAACGAACTGTAGGAACAATACCTGCCGCTTCACGTTCTGCGATGTAGGCAGCTTTTTCTTCTTCAGTCATACCAAGGAACTCGTTAATATAACGAGGTGTTTCACCTGCTGCTTCTTGACGTTCACGCTCTGCAGCCAACTCTTCTTCAGTTACATATGACTTATAGGCTTTACCTTCTGCTAAAAGTTGATCAATATACTTTTGGTAAAGTGGCAAACGCTCTGATTGACGATAATTTTCGTGTGTTTCAGGACTTTCATCCCAGTCAATCCCCAACCAACGCAAGTTATCAAGCTGTGAACGCTCACCATCTTCAACGTGACGTTTACGGTCAGTATCTTCAATACGGATAATGAAAGTACCGCCATGATGACGTGCATAGAGGTAGTTAAACAATGCTGTACGGGCATTACCAATGTGTAGTAGCCCTGTTGGACTTGGTGCGTAACGAACGCGAATATCTTTAGCCAAGATAAATCTCCTTTTTATGTTTCATTCTTCAGTCTTTGGATACCTATTGAACCTAAAGTCCCTCCCTTAGGATTAACCTTAAGATGATAAGTACCCGTAGGTAACTCTAGCCTTCAAACTTTCCAAATAAAAATCTAGAAGCGAGTACCAATCTTTCTTATTATATCACAATCTAGGGGTGGTTCGAGAAATTTTGTTAAAAAAACGACTACCTAAAGGTAGACGTTTTCGATAGATTACTTAACGTGTTTAGCAAGATCTTTTTGAGCTTTGTCATTAGATTTCGCTCTTTCTTTAAGCCAATCTTTATAAGCTGAGTCGTATTGTTTCTTAGTTACAATATCATCTTGAGATTTAAGATACTTGAAGTAGTATGTAGAACCTTTATCACCAGCTTGAGCATATGCTCCTGAGAATGGCTTAATACGAGAAATTACAGCGGCTGCACCATTATAAGTAGTCGTTGGGATATAAAGTGCACTATCCGTCAACCATGCCTGAGCTTTTGCATATTTTTCATAACGAGCCGTCAAGTCTGTTGTTTCCTTAGAAGCATCATCAACCAATTGGTCATATTCTTTAAGACCTACTTTTTGAACCGCTTGACTATTTGGATCGTCATAACCCATGAAAGATTTAGTATTTTCACTATTTGTAGTCTTCAAGACATCAAGATAAGTTGATGGATCAAGGTAATCAGGCTCCCAAGCCACACCTACTGACAAGTCCCAATCCTCTGCAGCTGCATTTGAAGCAGAGTAGGTAATATTATAGAAATCATCAGTTGACAATTGGTGAAGATCAAGTACAACATTATCTTTTCCAAGAGCGGATTCAATAGATTGTTTAAGTGACTGCACTTGATTCACAAAGATTTTTTTTGACTGATTGACAGGAACATCCAAATGGATTGGGAACTGAACCCCTTCTGCTTGAAGAGCTTCTTTAGCTTTAGCAAATTCAGCCTTAGCTTTTTCTGGATTATAAAGACCATCTTGACTATCTGCAAGATTCACACCAGACCACTCATCACCATAGCTTGGTAATTGATCCATTACCATAGTTCCGAAATCTTTACCATCTGCTTGAACAAAGTCTGGTTTAACATAGATATTACGAACGGCAGTACTACCACCCTCTTTACCGTTAAGTTGTGCAGCATAATTCGTACGGTCAATAGCAAAACCTAATGCTTGACGGAAATCTTTGTTAAGAAGAGCTGTCTTAGTTGATGTCTTTTGCTGGTCATTTTCTTTAGATGTATGACCATAAGTTTGACGATCGATATTAATACCGACACCTTCTACAGCTGCTCCAGGTTGTGTATAGAAAATATTGTCTTTGTACTGTTTTTCAACTTTAGAATAGTTTGAACTAGTTGGGTATAGACGAGCTAAGTTATAGACTCCATCTGTGAAGTTACGTTCCAAGGATTCTTGGTCTGTACCATCATCATAAGTCAATTTAACTGTATCAAAGTAGACATTATCCTTATCCCAATAGTTTTCATTCTTGGTGAACTCAATAGATGATTTCGTTGTCAAAGATTTAAGAAGGTATGGACCGTTATAGAGAATAGAAGTCGGATCTGTTGACTTACCAAAGTCTTTACCTTTAGATTTCAAGAATTCTCCATTAACAGGCCAAGTAACAGAGTAGGTCAATTTTGAATTCCAATAAGGTTCTGGTTGACTAAGCGTATATTGCAAGGTGTAATCATCAACAGCCTTGATACCTACATTTGAAAAGTCCTTGTTGGCACCTGAAAGGTAATCATTCAAGCCCTTAACTGAGTTTTGTAGCAAATAAATCGCTTCAGAATTTGTATCCGCAGCATGTTTAAGTCCTGTCACAAAGTCCTTAGCCGTCACATCAGCATACTCTTCACCATCTGAAGTATACCATTTGACACCCTTACGAATCTTGTAAGTATATGTCAAACCATCTTGAGAAACAGACCAGTTTTCGGCTACAGAAGGTTTTAGATTCCCATATTGGTCATTTTCAAACAAACCATCAACACCATTACTCACAGCTGTCGTCATATTTTTCTTGTTTGTAGCAAGATAGTCTAGGGTTGCAGGATCGCCACCGTAGACATAATTATAAGTCTTACCAGACGTCTTACTTGATGACGAGCAAGCCGTTAAAACACCTACAGATAACAGGCCTACGGCTGCCAGTAAAAATACCTTACTCTTTTTCATTCATTGCCTCCTTAAATTCGCAACGTAAAAAGTTCAAAAATCAATAATTATGTGTATACGCTTAAATTATACCATAAATTCGAAAAAGCAACACTACTTTCTGAATATTTTTTATTTTCTACTCAAATTTCGTGTTTAGACCAAGAAAAAAACCTATCCGAAGATAGGCCCTTTACTACTCTTACAATGAGTTAGGATCAACTTTGATACCAGCACCTTGTGTAGTAGTGATTGAAAGGTTTGTGATGTAAGCACCTTTCGCTGTAGCTGGTTTAGCTTTTTGAATTGCATCGTTAAATGCTTTGAAGTTTTCAACCAATTTTTCAGTTTCGAATGAAACTTTACCGATGATAGCTTGTACGTTACCTGCTTTATCAGCACGGTAAGTGATTTTACCACCTTTAGACTCTTCAACTGCTTTAGCAACGTCCATAGTTACAGTACCAGTTTTAGGGTTTGGCATCAAGTTACGTGGTCCAAGGACACGTCCAAGACGACCAACGATTGCCATCATGTCTGGTGTTGCAACAACAACGTCAAAGTCAAGCCATCCACCGTTGATTTTAGCAACGAGTTCGTCTTCACCAACGAAGTCAGCACCTGCTGCTTTAGCTTCTTCAGCTTTAGCACCACGAGCAAATACAAGAACGCGTTGAGTTTTACCAGTACCGTTTGGCAATACCATTGCTCCACGGATTTGTTGGTCAGCTTTCTTAACGTCGATGTTAAGGTTGTATGATACTTCAACAGTAGCATCGAATTTTGCGAAGTTAGTTTCTTGTGCAAGAGCTACAGCTTCTTCTACGCTGTAAGCTTTTGTGCTGTCGATCTTTTCAAGAGCAGCACGCATTTGTTTGCTTTTTTTAGCCATGTTAATTATTTCTCCTTGTGTAATGTGGTCATAACGACTTTCATCTTCCACGTCACTCAGCGAAGTGAGACGACGTCTGTGGTTTTCTTGTTAACTGAATTAGTCAGTAACAGTGAATCCCATTGAACGTGCAGTACCTTCGATCATACGCATAGCTGATTCGATGTTTGCAGCGTTCAAGTCAGGCATTTTAGTTTCAGCAATTTCTTGTACTTGTGCACGAGTTACTGAAGCAACTTTAACTGAGTTTGGAGTACCTGAACCTTTTTCAACACCTGCAGCTTTTTTCAAAAGAACAGCAGCTGGTGGTGTTTTAGTGATGAAATCAAATGATTTATCTTCATACACAGAGATAACAACTGGGATGATCATACCAGCTTGGTCAGCTGTACGAGCGTTAAACTCTTTAGTGAATCCCATGATGTTGATTCCGGCTTGACCAAGAGCTGGTCCAACTGGTGGAGCTGGAGTCGCTTTACCAGCAGGAATCTGAAGTTTTACGATGTTTTCGACTTTTTTAGCCATTTTGTAATTTCCTCCTATTGTGGTTTTGGCGGTAAGTAAGTTTTGTTACCTCCCACAAGTATGTTTTTACATACCTTATCTATTATACAGAAATTCTTTTTAGATGCAAGAATTTCTTATTAAGTTTAGGAAAAAATTTACATAAAGGGCTTTTCGAGGTAAAATAGACTTATGATTCTATATAAATTCTTTGCTATAGCATTTTTGATTCTAACACCTATCTTTGCTTTTATTATCCACCGCTTCTTCAGTTTAAAATACCTCGGGCTTAATTTTGCTGACCTTACCTTCCCTCTTTATTTTATTGAGCTAGTTGCTGTGTCAGCCCGTTTCTTTACCCATAGCTTTTTGCCTTACATCACCATTTTATTATCCTTGGCGGCTATAATTATCACGATTCAAATGCTGAGAAAAACACAATCCTTTAAATTTAAACGTTTTCTTAAGTTGTTCTGGCGTATCAGCTTTTTTATCACCAGTCTTTTCTATTTGGGGACCGTGATTCTCATTTTTATTGTTTCTTAAGAACTAGATTAACTCAGCAGATTTATTGTGTGCTGAGTTTTTTATGTCAAACCATGAAAAAAGCAGGCAACCTTGCCTGCTTAACTTTTCGGTATTAGGGTTGAACTTGAGTCATTCGACCAGTATCTACATCATAAACCGCACCGGAGATGATAACATCCTCAGGGATAAGCGGTGACTGACGAAGAATGGCCATATCTTCACGAACACTCTCTTCTACATCTGTGAATGGAAGAAAATCTTGATCAGAAACATCAACACCAAGTTCTTTATTGAGATAGGCGGTAAACTCATCGTTCTTAAAGGTCTGAGCACCACAATCTGTATGGTGAAGAACTACGATTTCTCGTGTCCCCATCTGTTGTTGAGAAATGACCAAAGAACGAATCATATCTTCCGTCACACGACCACCCGCATTACGCAAAATATGAGCGTCACCTAGGGCCAACCCCAAGGCCTGAGCAACGTGAAGGCGTGAATCCATACAAGTCACAATAGCCACCTTAGTCTTTGGTTTCAAGGGAAGATGGGCTGTCCCGTGGAGGTCAACATAGGCTTTGTTGGCATTGAGAAAGTTTTCAAAATAAGACATAATAACTCACTTTCTAATGAAGAAAATAATTTGACTATCAAATTATTTACACACTATCTTATCATCTTTTTATTAACTTGTCAGCTATTGAGTCCGCAACATAAAAAAGGAGAATAAATGCTAACAAGCATCCATCCTCCTTCAATTTATATTATGAACGTTTTGGCAAGTATCTATTAAGCAAGCCTGCAAAGGTTTGAAGATTGAGACTTTGAACATAAATTTCACCTGTTCCTCTAAAGGTATTAACAACACCCTCTCCTGTCCCAATAGACTGCCAGAAACCATTTTCCAGGTGAATATTATAATCAAGTGTCTGACTCCAGGCAACGACATGAGCATTATCAATAGTCACTTCTTGATTGTTTAGCTCAATTTTTTTAATAGAGCCGTAAGCATTTGCCAAGAGAGTTCCTTGGCCTTGGGTAGTCATTACAAAGAAACCACCCTGACCACCAAAAAGAGCCTTACCAACAGACTGGAGCTCCATTGTATAGTAAGCTGTGCCATCAAGTGCTAGAAAGGCACCGTCGTTGAGTCGGTACTGTTTTTCACCTAAATAAAGTGGAATCACTTGACCTGGAGAATCAGGGGCCAAGGCTATATAGCCATTATTGGACTGCGAGACAACCTGAGTAATAAAGCTACTTTCGCCCGAAACCATTGAACGCCCAACTGCTTTTACAAAGCGACCTAAACCTGATCCACTGGCATTTAATTTGGTACTCAGTGTCACATTCGGTGTGTGATATACCATACTGCCACGCTGGATAAAGACTGTTTCACCTTGATTAAGAGATAACTCTACTAAAGGGAACTGCATGTTGCTGTCTGTAAAAAATTGCATAATAAATACCTCCCTATTCTTAAGAAAAGTATAGCATCGAACAGGTATTTTTGCAAGCGCTTCCAAATACTTGTTTTGAGGCCTCTTTTTAAGAAAAGACTTTTTTGAGTACTTCTCCTACCGTCGTGACCCCAATGACCTGGATACCTTCTGGAATCTTCATGCCATGAAGCGAATTCTTTGGAGCATAAATCTTAGTAAAACCTAATTTAGCAGCTTCATTAATACGCTGTTCAATGCGAGTTACTCGGCGAATCTCTCCAGTCAACCCAATTTCTCCTATAAAAGCTTCTTGTGGATTAGTTGGAAGCTCCTTGTAACTAGAAGCAATCGCAACGGCTACAGCGAGGTCAATAGCTGGCTCGTCCAATTTGACACCACCAGCCGATTTGAGATAGGCATCTTGATTTTGGAGAAGAAGGCCACAACGTTTCTCTAAAACAGCCATAATGAGGCTGACACGGTTAAAGTCCAGTCCCGTCGTTGTCCGCTTGGCATTACCAAAGACGGTTGGTGTCACCAAGGCTTGAACTTCAGCTAAGATAGGTCTGCTACCTTCCATTGTCACAACAATGGCAGAACCTGTAGCACCGTCTAGGCGTTCCTCTAAGAAAACCTGGCTAGGATTTAGCACCTCTACCAAACCACCAGACTGCATCTCAAAAATCCCAATCTCATTGGTTGAACCAAAACGGTTTTTGACTGCTCGTAAAATACGGAAGGTATGATGACGTTCCCCCTCAAAATAAAGCACAGTATCCACCATGTGTTCCAACATACGTGGCCCAGCCAGCTGTCCCTCCTTGGTCACATGCCCAACAATAAATGTGGCAATGTTATTGGTTTTGGCAATCTGCATGAGTTCAGCAGTGACTTCACGAACCTGAGATACAGAACCTTGAACGCCAGAAATCTCTGGACTCATGATGGTCTGAATAGAGTCGATAATGAGGAAATCGGGTTTTATGGCCTCTACTTGGCTGCGAACGGCTTGCATATTAGTCTCAGCATAAAGATAAAATTCGTTATCAATATCACCTAAACGTTCGCTCCGCAATTTGATTTGCTCGGCAGATTCTTCCCCAGAAACATAGAGGACAGTTCCCTTGTTAGCCAGCTGTGTTGACACTTGTAAGAGAAGAGTCGATTTCCCTATCCCTGGATCTCCTCCAATAAGAACCAGACTACCCGGAACCACACCGCCACCTAAAACACGGTTAAACTCGTCCATGTCAGTCTTTATGCGGGCATAATTAATTGAAGAGACTTCTTTTAATTTAGTAGGTTTGGACTTTTCACCCGTCAAACTGACACGAGCATTTTTCACCTCCTGCACCTCAACTTCCTCCTCAAAAGAGGACCAGGAAGAACAGTTGGGACAACGCCCTAGATATTTGGGTGAATTGTAGCCACATTCTCGACAAACAAAAGTTGATTTTTTCTTAGCTATGATAATTCTCCTTCTACGCTTACTCCAGCAGAGTGCCACTTATGCAATGTTTTTTGAAATCTCTTCTGGTTGGCAACTCCGATAGCAGACAAATCTACGGAAACCTGATAGTTCTCCTTGATAGCCGCCAAAACGGAAGCCTTAACACAGCCATTGCCATCTACCCCTATAAACTCTATGCTTTTTGTACCATTTCCCTCTAAAAAATCTTTTAAATCTGGATTAGTAAAGCAAGAAGCCCGACGCTTCTCAAAGATACGAGAAGATACAAGCAGCAAGCCGGTCGCAAATTTCTTCTTTCTATCTTTTCTCTCCCAGAAAAAACGATTGAGAATATAGATAACCCGGTCGCTGGGATAGCTAGCAATTTTGTCATTTACAGCTGCAGTCCGTTCTTCATGATATGCTTTTCCTACAGCAACATAATCTGACTGCATATCTACAACTAATAAATAGTCTGCCATATTCTTTCTCTATTTCCCTGTCGATCCGAAACCACCTGTACGAACACCGTCAGCTTCATCTCCATCTACAATTAAGAAGGGCATAAAGACACCTTGAACGATACGTTCGCCAACTTCAAGAGTCACGGGCTGATCCGTAATATTTTTCATCTGGGCGAAGATGTGACCCTCATTCCCTGGATTTCCATAGTAATCGCCATCAATAACCCCCACAGAGTTGATCAAGACCAGACCTTTTTTGCGAGGATTAGAAGAACGATCATAAAGATAAAGCACCTCACCCGCTTGCATATAAGCCTTGACCCCAGTTGGGACGAGGACGATTTCTCCTGGTGCAATCACTGTGCGCTCTGCCACCTTTAAGTCGTAGCCAGCTGCATGGGCTGTCTCCCGTTTTGGAAGCAAGTCCTGATTGGTATAGGTTGATACAAGTTCAAATCCACGAATTTTTGTCATTATTTTTCCTTTCGATACATCTATAAATTAATTCTTGTAAAACTAGCCATGCTAGCTTCAGACTTTTAAATCTATCCCATTATAATCTATTCGAAATAAGATGACAAAGGTAATAGTCTAATCACTTTCTCATTAAACGAAGATTGACTTTTAACTAGGAAAACGCTAACATAATAATAGATATAATACTTTTAAGGAGAATTGCCATGAAATTCATCGGACTTGTTGGTACGAATTCAAAACGTTCAACTAATAGACAATTATTGCAATATATTCAGAAACATTTTGCAGATAAGGCAGACATCGAACTTGTTGAAATCAAAGACCTCCCTGTCTTTAACAAACCCGCTAACAAACAATTGCCAGAAAGTGTCCTTGAAATCGTTAAAAAAATCGATGAGGCTGATGGGGTTATTATTGGAACACCTGAGTATGACCACTCAATTCCAGCTGTTCTCATGAATGCTTTAGCTTGGGTCTCATACGGTGTTTTCCCTCTTTTGAATAAGCCTGTTATGATTACAGGAGCATCTTATGGAACTCTAGGAGCTTCTCGTGCACAGCTACAACTTCGTCAAATTTTGAATGCTCCAGAAATCAAAGCTAATGTGCTTCCAGACGAATTCTTGCTTTCACATTCCCTTCAAGCTTTTGATAGCAATGGTGATTTAGTTGACCTCGATGTCATCAAAAAATTAGATGCTATTTTCGATGACTTCCGTCTCTACGTCAAAATTACTGGTAAACTCTCACATGCTACAGAGTTATTACATAAAGAAGCTGAAGACTTCGACTGGGAAAGCCTATAAGACAGGAGAATAGAAACTATGAAATTTGTTGGACTCGTTGGAGCAAATTATGATCAATCATATAACCGTAAACTGCTCGAATTTATCAGAAGACATTTTAAAATTAAATTTGAACTTGAAGTTTTGGAAATTGATGACGTTCCTATGTTTAACCAAGATGAAAAATGGAATGAAAGTTTCCAACTTCGCTTACTTAATAACAAAATTACACGCGCTGACGGTGTCATCATTGCAACACCTGAGCACAACCACACTATCTCTGCAGCACTTAAATCAGTATTAGAGTGGCTATCATTCGAAGTGCACCCTTTTGAAAACAAGCCTGTAATGATTGTTGGTGCTTCTTACTACGATCAAGGGACTTCACGTGCCCAAGTGCATTTGCGTAAAATCCTTGAAGCGCCTGGTGTTAATGCTTATACACTTCCAGGTAATGAATTCTTGCTTGGAAAGGCTAAAGAAGCTTTTGACCTTGAGGGGAACATTACTAACGAAGGTACTATTAATTTCCTTGAACAATGCTTAGACAATTTCATCCAATATGTAGGAGTGGTTTCTAAATTGAAAAAACCAAAACCAATTGAACCTGAAGACTTGGATTGTAACAACCCAATCGCTACAACTGTTACCGAAGTTGATCCTGACGATCCAGAGTGGGTAGAAAAAGTAGCTGAAATCACTGGTGCGGTATCTGGTGATACCTACGTGAAATTGGACCACGGTATTTTGACGGTTAATCAAATTGACATGTTCCTCAAGGCTATGCCATTTGAATTGACCTATGCCGATGACAACAACCAGTTCCTCTACTACAATAACGCCCATCAAGATCCTGATACTATGTTCGCCAAACGTGTACCACCTCAATCTGGTAGCCGTATGTCAACTGTTCACGGCTCACTTCCACCAGCTCGTATGAAAAATGTGGAATGGGTTATTGGTACACTGCGTAATGGTAACCAAGAATATGTTCGTACGATTGTTCCAGGGTCACCTGAAGGAGTTATCAATACGCATAACTATCAGGCTATGTACTATGATGATGGTTCTTATGCAGGAATCAATGAAATCGTCTTTAACTTTAAACCATGGCTTGACTGGTATCTCGAAACAACTGGTCAACGCCTTGTCGGAGGAAGCGGTCCTTTTGCACCAGCTGCAGCTAGTCATGGCGGTAGCGACGCCACATCTGGTGCATCAGATGCGGGTGGTCATGGTGGCGACGCAGCCCCAGCCGCAGATGCCACATCTGGAGCATCCTCATATTAAGACTTGGAAAAGTTGGGACAACTGTCCTGACTTTTTTTCATGGTCATCCTAGATTAAGTTTCACTCGAGCTTGCGCATTTGCCATGCTCCATGCCACATATTTTAGAGGTAAACCTATGTCTCAATTTCAAGAAAAAGTATTCGCTGCTTGTGCTAAAAAAGAAGCTCTCTTTGACGAAAGTCTGGGGCGCTATGCCTTGCGTTCTATGCTTGCAGGAGCTTATCTTACCATGTCGACTGCTGTAGGAATTATTGGTGCGGATGTTATCGCAACAGGTATTCCAGCCCTTTCTCGTTTTGTCTTTGCCTTTATCTTTGCCATCGGACTGGTCTTCGTTCTCATATTCAATGGAGAGTTGGCTACTTCAAACATGATGTTCCTGACCAGTGGTGCCTATTATGGTAAAATCAAATGGAGCAAGGTGTGTACCATCCTCCTCTACTGTACCTTCTTTAATTTTGTCGGCGCCCTTATCTTGCCCTGGTTCTTCAACCAATCCTTCTCTTTCCAACATTTGACTGACAAGAGTTTCTTAGTTACTGCTGTCTCAACCAAGCTTGGAAAAACAGATTGGATGAACTTTACAGAAGGTATTACAGCGAATATGTTCGTTAATATTGCCATCTTGGGCTACATGCTCCTCAAAGAAGAATCTGCTAAGATTTTCATTGCGCTATCAGCCATCTTCATGTTTGTATTTTTAATTAATGAACACTTGATTGCTAACTTTGCCTCTTTCATGTTGCTCGGTTTCAACGGTGTGCGTGACGCTGTAGATAATTTCACTTTGGCAAATATTCTACGTCAGTGGATAGTCGTTTTCTTCGGTAACTGGATTGGTGGAGGTATTTTCATTGGTTTGGCATACTCTTGGCTCAATAAAACTAAAACACCTCACATTGATTAGGAGACCACATGCGTCAAAAAACATTCATCAAACAAACCAGCCTAGCTATTCTACTGTATTTTATTTGCCTAGCCCTTGCAGTGACTATTGATTTAATCTTTTTCAAAGTCAAAAATATGTATCATACGCCTGCTTTAGCGGCTATCTTTGCAGGCTGGGTCTACTTGGGGCTTATCAGAAAGACAAAACAATTTGGAGCAATTACCTGTCTGGGTATCTTTATGTCCCTCTTCTTCTTTGCCTCTGGACACTTTGTTCTAGCCTTTCTTCCTAGCTTTCTAGCTGGCCTTGTCGCTGACTTTCTAGCTAAGAAAGGGAACTATGAGAATAATAAACTTAATCTACTTTCCTATATGATCTTTTCCCTAGGAAACTTAGCACCCATTATCACCATGTGGCTTGCACCCAAAGCCTATATCGCACAGCTCCTAGCCAAAGGGAAAACTCAAGATTATGTAAATCAAGTTATGGTTCCCTTTACAGCCAGTCATGCCTTAATCCTGATTGGAGGAACGCTCATGGCTGCTCTCATTGGAGGCTACATTGCCCAAAATTGGCTAAAAAAAATAAATAGCCATCAGCCCTCCTAACAGAGAGTACAAGACAAACATGCTTTTCTTATGTTATAATGAGAAAGAATACAGTCTTTTTCTACTTTGTTAGAAAGGACCTAAAGGGAGACCTAATGATGAAAAAACAAAAAATCGCTGTCTTGGGCCCTGGTTCATGGGGAACTGCCCTTGCTCAGGTACTCAACGACAACGGACACGAGGTTCGTATTTGGGGAAATATCCCTGAACAAATTGATGAAATTAACGAGAAACACACCAATACCCGCTACTTCAAGGATGTGGTTTTGGATGAAAACATTAGAGCCTACAAGGAGCTGTCTGAAGCCCTAGATAGTGTCGACGCTGTTCTCTTTGTTGTTCCAACCAAGGTTACTCGCTTAGTTGCTAAGCAAGTTGCTGAACTTTTGGACCACGAAGTTGTTGTCATGCATGCTTCAAAAGGTTTGGAACCTGGAACACACGAACGTCTTTCAACAATCCTTGAAGAAGAGATTCCTAAGGAACTTCGTAGTGAGATTGTTGTCGTATCTGGTCCAAGCCACGCTGAAGAAACTATCGTTCGCGATATCACCCTGATTACAGCAGCATCTAAGGATCTTGAAGCGGCACGCTATGTCCAAGGTATTTTCAGTAATAGCTACTTCCGCCTCTACACCAATTCAGATGTGATTGGTGTTGAAACAGCTGGTGCTCTTAAAAACATTATTGCGGTAGGTGCTGGTGCCCTCCACGGTATGGGATATGGGGACAATGCCAAGGCAGCCGTTATTACTCGTGGACTTGCGGAAATTACTCGTCTTGGTGTGAAACTTGGAGCTGATCCTTTGACTTACAGCGGTCTATCTGGGGTTGGTGACCTTATTGTTACAGGAACTTCTATCCATTCACGTAACTGGCGTGCTGGGGATGCGCTCGGTCGTGGAGAAAAACTAGAAGACATTGAACGTAACATGGGAATGGTTATCGAAGGTATTTCAACCACAAAGGTTGCCTACGAAATCGCCCAAGAACTCGGCGTCTACATGCCAATTACAACAGCAATCTACAAGTCTATCTATGAGGGTGCTGATATTAAGGAATCTATTCTCAATATGATGTCCAATGAATTGCGCTCTGAAAATGAATGGGATAAAAAATAAAATCTAAGGAGTTCTCATGAAGAATCAAAAAGTTAGAAAAGCTATCATCCCCGCTGCAGGACTCGGAACACGCTTTTTACCAGCTACTAAAGCTTTGGCCAAAGAAATGTTGCCAATCGTTGACAAACCAACTATTCAATTTATCGTTGAAGAAGCCCTCAAATCAGGTATCGAAGATATCTTGGTGGTGACTGGTAAATCAAAACGTTCTATCGAAGACCACTTTGATTCAAACTTCGAGTTAGAATATAACTTGGAACAAAAAGGTAAGACAGACCTGTTGAAATTGGTTAATGACACTACTGCTATTAACCTCCACTTTATCCGCCAAAGCCACCCACGTGGCCTTGGAGATGCTGTTCTTCAAGCTAAAGCATTTGTCGGGAATGAGCCATTTGTTGTTATGCTTGGTGATGACCTTATGGATATCACTAACGATAAAGCTGTACCATTGACTAAACAGCTCATTAACGATTATGAGGAAACACACGCATCAACCATTGCAGTTATGCCTGTACCACACGAAGAAGTTTCTTCTTATGGTGTCATCGCCCCTCAAGGCGAAGGCGAAAATGGACGTTATAGCGTTGAAACTTTCGTTGAAAAACCAAATCCAGAGGATGCACCAAGTGATCTTGCTATCATCGGACGTTACCTTCTAACACCTGAAATTTTCGGTATTTTGGAAACTCAAGAACCAGGTGCTGGAAACGAAGTCCAATTGACTGATGCTATCGATACGCTTAACAAGACACAACGCGTCTTTGCTCGCGAATTTACTGGAGACCGTTATGATGTCGGTGACAAATTCGGATTCATGAAAACGTCTATCGATTATGCGCTTAAACATCCTCAAATTAAAGATGACCTCAAGCAATACCTCATTGACTTGGGTCACAAACTTGAAGGCAAACCAGCTAAAAAAGACTAATATAAAATCCATCGAACATGACATTCGATGGATTTTTCATATGACTTAAAAATAAGTGAATCCTAGAAGAATCAGCAATAGTAAAATGTAGGTTAAAAGAGCTGTAAAACGCCAACCTTTACTAAATAAGCGACTTTCAACCTTGTTAGCCAAAAAGATAGCTGCAAGAGCACCTCCAACTAAACCACCAAGATGGCCTGTAATCCCAACACTAGGTGTAAACAGGTTGAAGATTAAGTTTATGACAATCAAAGCCAAGTAATTGCGACCTAACTGATTAAGCAAAGGACTATGACTATAGTAGCCAAGAATCACAACAGCCGCAAAAAGTCCAAACAAGGATGTCGAAGCACCAGCTGCAATAACATTAGGCGTAAAAAGTAAGGTAAAGGCATTTCCCATAACACCAGCTAACAAATAGAGCCCTAGAAAACGTAGAGTCCCAAAAATATGCTCAGCCATTTTCCCCATAAAGTAAAGGGCAAGCATATTAAATAGAAAATGCTCAACACCTATATGCACAAAAATCGGTGTTACAAGACGCCAGAGGTTCAGTGGGCTGTACTGAACAAAAGCACCGTACATAGCCCCCATCTTAAAGAGGCTCAAAGGTGAGGTCGCTTGAAAGCCGTTTAAAAGATATTGACAGATAAAAGTCAACGTCGTAAGCCCCAACAATAGATAGGTTGCTGGGTATTTCTTCCACTCATTTATTTGCATGTGACGACCTCCTTAACAGGAATATCATAGCTGTCTGGTTGAAAATCATGTTTCTGGCAAGGATAAACCGTACTAACGGTCTCCCCTTCAAAGTCAGACAAAAAGCGGTCATAGTAACCTGCTCCGTAACCAATACGATAGCCTTCATCATTGAAAACTACTCCTGGCACATGAATCAAATCAATCTCTGATTTATCCACAGCCAAATCAGACGCAGGTTCCATCAAGCCAAAAGAGGTTGCAACAAGATTATCTGGATCATAATCCACAAAAATCATTCGACCTTGTTTATATGTTTTAGGAATCAACAGTCGTTTACCATCCTTTAAAGCCTGATTGATTAAAAGACTGGTATCATATTCATGAGGAAAAGACAAATAAGTCGCAATCACCTGGGCATCTTTATAAGCAGGTAAGGCAATCAATTGCTCCAAAAGATATTGATCTATCTTAGCCTTAGTCTCAGGATCTTGTGAAGTTAACTGAGCCAAGACTGTTTTTCTAAGTTCATTTTTCATAGGTTTATCATATCAAAAAAGCTACCAAAAGTCAGACTTGGTAGATTTTTTAGCTGTATCAACTATGGTTAGGCTTCTGCCTTGTGTTTAAGGAATTTTCCAATTTCAGTCACTGCAAAAGCGAGGGCATCTTCATTTGGACTCATCTTAGGATGGTGAAGTGCATATGGCGTGTCAATTCCCAACCAGAACATGACACCTGGAACCTTACTAAGCAAATAACCAAAATCCTCTCCAGTCATAGCTGGTGGACAATCAATCAAGTTGACCTCTGGGCTAGCATCAAAGAAGCTCATTAACTCTTTAGCCAAGGCTGGATTATTTTCCACAGGAAGATAACCACCTTGTTTCAACATGATATCCACTTCCATACCAAAGCTAGCTGCCACGCCTTCTGCAATCTGACGCACGCGCTTCTGGATAAGGAGACTCATTTCCTGAGTAAGGGTACGAATAGTTCCATAAACCTCTGCAGTTTCAGCGATAACATTATTAGTAGTTCCTGCATGGAACGAACCAAAGGTAACTACCCCACCCTGGATAGGGTCAACATTACGACTAACAATCGTTTGCACCTGAGTAATAAAGTAAGAAGCTGCTACAAGGGCATCATTGGCCTCATGTGGAAAGGCTGCATGTCCACCTTTCCCCTTGAAAGTAACGAGGACTTCACAAGTCCCAGCAAAAAGGGTGCTTGTGTTAGTCGCAATATCACCTACCTTGAAATCTGGACGGACGTGAAGGCCATAGAACTCATCTGGCAACCAATCTCCAAAGGCACCATCCTCATACATAAGCATACCACCAGCTTCATTTTCTTCAGCCGGCTGGAAGAGGAAGAGCATGTTATTTTTAGGCTGTACTTGAAGCATCTGATCCAAGAGACCAAGCGCTGTGGTCATGTGCATATCGTGTCCACAAGCATGCATACGACGTTCATGAGTAGACTTGAAGTCAAGACCTGTTTCCTCTACGATTGGAAGACCATCAATATCTGTACGCCAACCAATAGTCTTTTCAGGAGCATGCCCGTGAAGATAGACAAGAATCCCTGTACGCCAAGTACGTTTCTCCACAAAATCCTTACCTTCAGTCATTTCAGCAATACGCTCTAAGAGATAAGCCTGAGTTTTAAATTCTTCCAAACCAATTTCAGGAATTTGGTGAAGGTCTCGTCTGATTTTAATTAAATCAAGTGTCATGTTTTTATCCTTTTTATTTGTCTTATTTTATAGAGAATCTAGAAATAGAGGCCTTACAGGCCTCTACTATCAATATGTTACAAGTTACGCAAAGCATCTTCGAGTGCTGTTTTTTGTTGTGTTTTCTCATCAATTTCCTTGATGATACGAGCTGGAACACCAGCCACAACCACATTTTCAGGAACATCTTGAGTAACGATAGCTCCAGCAGCAACGACTGAACCGTTACCAACTTGAACACCTTCAATAACAACAGCATTGGCACCAACAAGAACGTTGTCACCGATACGAACTGGGTCTGCTGAAGCTGGTTCAATCACTCCAGCAAGGACTGCACCCGCACCGATGTGGCTGTTTTTACCAACAGTAGCACGACCACCAAGGATAGCACCCATATCAATCATAGTACCAGCACCAATTTCAGCACCGATATTGATTACAGCACCCATCATAACGACAGCATTGTCTTCGATAGTTACTTGGTCACGGATAATGGCACCTGGTTCGATACGTGCATTAAGGTGACGTTTATCAAGCAAGGGAACAGCTGAGTTACGACCATCTTGTTCCACAACATAGTCCTTGTTTTCAGTCAAGTTAGCAAGAAGTGGTTCAATATCTTTCCAGTCTCCGAAAAGAACGTTACCAAGTTTAGTGACAGAAGCTGGAACAGCAGTTGCCAATTCCCCTTCAAAAGTTACTTTAACATTCGTTTTCTTTTCAGCATTACCGATAAAAGCGATAATTTCTTGTGCAGACATTTTTTGTGCAGTCATGAGATTCTCCATTCACATAAAGTTAGGAATTATTATACCAAAAATTCTGATAATTGTCTTTGCTTTTGCCAAATACAGTGTATTTTTATGTAAAATTGGTCTTTAGAGCCTCTATATCAGTAATCACTCGGTCTGGCTTGATTGGGGAATTCTCCAGTTCTCGACGGGAATAAGGGAAGGTATTGAGCAAGATACCATCGATCCCAACTGCTTCAGCCACAGCAATATCAGTCGTCAAGTCATTTCCAACCATGACAGTCTCAGACGGGTTTAACCCATAATCATCCAAAACTTGCTTTAAAAATTCAGGTTGAGGCTTACAGATACCGGCATCCGAAGACAAGTAAATAGCATCAAAATAAGATCTTAACGCCATTAGGTCAATCTCAGCGTTAGTAAAGGCTGCTTGAGCATTAGACAAGAGATAAATCCGACAGCCCTGTTCTTTTAGAAAGGCTAGCACCTCCTTGGTATGGGGATAAGCCGTCACATGTTTGCGAGATAAGACGCGAAAGACCATTGCTATCAATTGTCCCCAATCTTCCGGCTGATTAGAATTACTAGACTGAGGCCGAGCATCTACATAAAGCTGGTTAAAAATGTGGGCTAAATCAATTTCTGGATAAGCAACTCCTTTGAGCTCTATTAACTCCTTACGGGCCTGATCCACGTGCTTAGCATAAGCCTTTTTAAGAGCATCACCCTCATAAGCCGCTCCATAAGCCTGATATAGTTGGCCTAGTTTATCCCATAACACAGGATCCTTCTCATCGGTTAGGATATCAACCAAGGTACCATAAAAATCAAAAATGTAGTTCTTATAGGCTCTGTTTTTCATCGCTTTTTACCCATTACTGAAACTTTCCTACTTATTGCTCTCATCATACACCTTTTAGGAAGACCAAACAAGCTAACTGAGACATTTTCCCATCAAAAAAATCCCAACGATTGTTAGGATTGCTTATCATCTCTAATACGGCCAATCAGCAGTTCTCCCGCAACGGTTAATTGCGTCACTGAAGTCAAGTCCAAAGTATCCTTATTGGCATGGAAAAAAAGAGGTGTCATCTCGGCAAATGTTTGAACATGCTCTGATGGCATAGACCAAGTCTTAGCAATCGTCACACGCTCCAAAAGGTCACAGGACTCTTGAAAATGTTCCAGAACATCCTGGTTCGAATAAGCCTGCGCCTCCGGTAACAATTGGCGAAACTCTTTAAGATGATCCTCATGAGGAATAACCTTAAAAACCAAGCCATAATCAGACAAAAGTCGTCCAAATTCTTGATAATTAGCTGGTGAAAAAATATCTAAAATCACATCAATACTATGTTCACGTAAAGGCAATTGAGCCAAATCGCCAACAAACCAAGCTACGTTTTTCTGAGGATTTTGACGTGCCGCAAGAAGGATTGAATCCTTAGACAAGTCAAAGGCCATGAAATCCTTGTCAAACTCTTGAGCCAACTGACGGCTATAATAGCCTTCACCACAGGCAACATCTAGAACGTGCGAGTGTTTAGGAAGGTCACGCAAGTGCTCTGAAATCACCTCCAGAATAGGATCGTAATAGCCTGCCGCAAGAATCTGACTCCTCTTTTCAAAAGAAGCCATATCATAGTGCTTATCTCCCTTGGTCTGTCTCAAAAAATTAACAAAGCCCTGCTTGGCGATATTAAAGGTATGCCTATTCTGACAAACCAAGCTAGACAAATCCAAATGCATTGGCGCCTGACAGATAGGACAAGCAAAAAGACTCTCTTGATCTTTAAAAACACTAAATTTGGCCATAAATCCTCCTTAACACAAAAAAAGAGCACACACCTGAAATCGCTTAGGGCTGCTGGATTCCTCCCCTGACCCGCTTCACGCACAGATGTTGCTCCGAAAAATATTATACCATAAATTGAAGTGATTGCAAGTAGAGAACTTATGATAAGACTAGCTAGACCTACCCCTATCAATCCCTATTATCTTCTTCTGTCAGTATAACCTTCGATAAAACATAAGACTTACCATGGTGACATTTATGTCACTACTTTTTTATTTCTCGACACCTTATAATAAATCCATAGCTTGAGTAAAGCACCAAAAGCTAGTGACATGGCTGACTTTATTGAAAGGAGAAGTCATATTTAACATATCTCTTAACTCGTGGTGAGAGGGTATGAGATTTAAAAACTCACCAAAAATAAAAAAAGGAGAATGACAATGATTAACAAAGAAATGAAGGCAGCTGACCTAGCCTCAGTAACAGGAGGCGGATGGAAGACTAACCTTGCCATTGGAGGGCTCTGCCTAGCTTCAGGACCTATTGGAACTATGGTATGCCTTGGAGCCTACAATGGCTACATGGACTCTGCGAGATAAAAGAAAGGACATATGAACAATGACTAAGACCATTAACAATCGTAAAAACATGACTACTCAAGAACTTGAAACTGTATCAGGTGGAGTGGTTCCTTGGGCCGCTATTTCTGTTGGCATTGCTGCTGCAAAACTGACTTATGACCTTAGCTATGCTGCAGGTAAGTCTTTCTATAACCTCACCCACTAACTAACAGAACTCGGCTGACATCTCAAAGATTTTGAGGATGATAACTCATGAAACATATAAACAATCAAACAAATAATACTACTGCTAATCAATCACCTAAAATGAATAACTATTTACTCGTAAAAATAGCTTTAGCTGGAATTATCAGTAGCCTACTTCTGATACTCCTAATCAACCTTATCTTTTATGTACGATTAGGAACACCAATTATTGATACTAATTTGAAGTCCGCTTTTGGTACTCTGATTCTCTTTATGCCTATTTTTCTTTTAACAAGTGAGAAAGAAAAAAATAAAGCATAGAAAGAGTGACCTAAATTGCCTTCAGGAAAACAAAAAAATCATCTTCCATTAAAAAGTGCAAGTCCCTTTGGACTTGCACTTTTGTTTACATCTCTTGCCTTGTTTCCAATTTAGCCAATCGTTTGGCTTCTTTTTTGCGTTCACGACTCTGACGGAAAAAGTCTTGCATAATCTTAGCACACTCTTCCTCCATGACACCAGTCTCTACTTCTACGCGATGGTTGAGACGCTCATCTCTTAGGATATCGTAAAGGCTACCCGCACCACCAAACTTTTGATTGCTTGCTCCATAGATAACTTTAGGAATACGAGCCAAGCCAATTGCCCCACTACACATGACACAGGGTTCGATGGTTACAAAGAGGGTACAATCTAACAAACGCCAATTGCCTACAGTCCTATTAGCCTCTTGAATAGCCATGACCTCCGCATGCATGATAGCTTGATTGAGCTCCTCACGTGCATTGTGCCCACGGCCTATGACTTCGCCATTTTTAACGATGACACAGCCAATTGGAATCTCTGCTTTATCTAGAGATTTTTCGGCCTCCTTAAGAGCTTCAGACATAAAAAAGTCTTTCTCTTCTTGGGTAAAGTCAAGCATTAGTGTCACTCCCGTTCCAAGATTTGCGAGACAATATCTCACTTAGTCCTTCTATTATAGCATAAGAAAAGAAATACCGAAGACCTCCATTTTAAAGGACACAAAAAAAGCTAAGACGAATCATCCTAGCTTCAAACACATTAGTCTGGTGAGTCTTAGGAATCACACCAATGTGTTCCCCCAAGGCTAGACGAAAAGTCAACGACCGCTTAACATCCTAATTCATATGTCAGTCGGAGTGTCATAGTCAATTGTCTGTGAAATCATTATACAGGCCTAAGGCCTCACAACGATAAACAAAAATGCAACTGTCTCAAACAATTGCAAGGATAGCGTTATAGTTGTGATATTTCACACTTTCCTTCCAAACAAATAATGCCTACTATAAAAGTAACTTTTATAGCTTTTTCCTTACCCATCTATAGTTTATCATGAAACCTCTATCATTTAATTTAAAAATCGGTAATAAAACAATAATATAGATTAGAAACAACTGTTAATTGTATGCATTCTTTTGAATATTTTGCTTAACATTTAAAACGTTGATATATCAACGTTTTATGGCTTCCTAAACTATTTTTTCTAGTCTATCTACACTATTAAACACCTATCATCCTAAGTCTTATCTAATTTTACTGTTTATTAGTCTAACAAGTGTTTAATATTTTATCTCCAACAATTCTTCAAAACAAGGTATGGAACAAGATAATGATTTTTTATAGAGGTTGCTTCAAAGATAGGAGACCTAGATAGCTAGTCAAAGGATAAACTAGAAGGGAAGCTCTTCTTCCAAGACGAGGTCAGCCAAGTCATTATCAGGATTATTTTCCCTAACAGCACGCTGAGCACGACTCTCCAGAAGTTGGAAAGAGGAACAAAGCACTTCAGTAACGTAATGAGTTTTACCATCCTTATCGTACTTACGGGTACGAAGCTCACCATCAAGAGAAATTAAACTCCCCTTGCTAGCATAAGATGCTAAGGTCTCAGCCAAACGCCCCCAGACAACCACTGTAATAAAATCAGCCTCACGCTCACCATTTTGCGTCTTATAGCGACGATTAACCGCAACTGTAACACGTGTAAAAGACCTATCGCTAGCAGTTTTTACCATTTCAGGAGTCGCCGTCAAACGTCCAATTAAAATAACTTTGTTATACATTTTTTTACCTCCACCTATCTATTCGTAAGCGGAAGTAAAAAAAGTGACAGATTTTGAAAAAGCAAGAATAAAAATAATATATATATCACATTATTGACTTCAATTAAATAGAAAAAAGTAAAATCTATTCGGGTGAAAAGCAGGATGAGTTCTTCAATAAATGTACTTGTCACTAAATATTAGACATCTGAAGATGAGCTGAGCTACTAGCAAAGGAAGTAGGAAGCTTGGTATGAGCTGTCGATTCAAAGAACAGTTATCGCCATACAAACTTGTCATTAGTTTACTTACTCAAATCATCCTCTGCTGACCCAGAGTTACCACTTAAAATAATTTTAACACTCCGTTTTGAAGTTCTTCTATTGATAGAAGAGAGACGAGAGTCCTTTGCCTTTTTCTTTGTAAGCTGAAATAGTTTGGAATTCACTTATTGCATACTACCAATGACCAATACTATAAAAGATAAAATATTTCCTAGCACATGAACCATCAAGGGATAGTAAATATTTCCCTTTTCATTCACATAAATAATTGAAAGGGTTACTCCGCCACCTAAGTAACCAACTGCACTGACCCACTCTGATAAAGACAAACTGTGCATATGGGTCAAGGCGAAAACAAATCCTACCACACAAATGCTTAGCCAGCTTGGCAAATGTCTCTGTAAACAATGCAATAAAATTTGACGGAAAAAGAGTTCTTCCACCAAAGGTCCAATGATACAGGCGAAAACTGCTATCAGTAGTGGTTGTTCTTTAAAGGTACTTTGTATATTAGCCTCGTTTAGTCCTTGTTCACTTAGTCCCAAAACCTGCCTCAATATTGCCGATAGTAGTCCAAAGAAAATGGTCACCAGGACAAGTAAGAGCCAGCCTTTTAAAACCCCCAAGAAAAATTTTCTTTTAGAACTTCTGACCTCTTCCCACTTTTTGAGCAATTCAGACTTAAATAAGAAGCAACCATACAAAAACATGATGGTATAAACTAAATAGGTCGTTAAAGAAGAAGGTAAGGGAGCATCAAATACTCGTATACCGTCAAAAACAAAGAGGACTGTATAGAGAATCATAAAAACAAGGACTCCCTTATGTTTGTTGTAAGCCATTGAACTTTCCTTTCTTTTATAATCATCACCAAATCTGAGTCTGACAGATAAATAAAACACAACTTGATTAATAAACTTGAAGCCACATTTTTTAGATAATTGCTCGGATAAAGTTGTTTTGGCAAATAATAGAGATTGAGAGCAATACTATTATATTTTGATGATGAACTTGGTAAGCATAAAGAGGTTCTCGAAAATTTTGAACCATTTGCCAAGACGAGCTCTCCTGAAAAAAAAGCGGCTTACTTACCGCTTCTTGTCTTATTTACCCTTTCCAGTGTTTGGCTGGATCAAAAGCCTCTCCGACTACTGCTGAATCATCAAGTTCAATAATACCACGTTTTTGTGGGGCATTTGGAAGTGCCAACTCACGTGGGGCACACATCATACCATAACTATCTTCACCACGAAGTTTTCCTGGGAAGATAAGGGCACCGCTAGGCATCATAGCACCAGGAAGAGCTACGATAGTTTTAAGACCAAGGGCTGCGTTTGGTGCTCCTGCAACGATTTGGACCTTCTTATCACCGATGTTCACTTGGCAGATGTTAAGGTGGTCACTGTCTGGATGTGCAACCATTTCATCAATTTGTCCAACCACAAAGACTGGTCCTTGTGTGTTTTCCAAACGCTCTTCAAAGCCCTCTTTAGCCAATTCCTCGTTCAAAACAGCTACATCTTGGTCTGACAAGAAAACTTGACCGTTACCTTCGATATCAATGAGGCTTGACGCTTCAAAAATATTCCAAGCAAGAGTCTTGCCTGTTTCATCAGCTGTGACACGCGCCACTTTACCTTTACGTTCTACGCTACGTTTGATGTCCTTAGTATCTTCCAAGATAACCAACAAAACGTCACCAACTTGTTCCTTATTGTATGCAAAAATCATGGGTTCTCCTTCAATAGTTCTTTTATAGATTTTAAAATCGACTGACATGCCAAGAATCGTCATTACTACCATAGCGATAACTAATCTTGTCAATTTTCCAGTCACTCTCTGTTAATTTTATGATAAATTGTTTATGGTACCAAAAGTCATTCCCATAAGAAAATTCGAGAAACATCTTAGCCTTACTCTTCATAATAAACTTAGCTCGACAGGGCTCTAACACAAAATCATAGGTGCCTGGAGAACCAAAAGAAGCTGAAAAACCTCTTTTATAACAGTTATCAGTCAAGTGTTTTTGAGCTAAAGGAGTCAACTTCTCTTTAAATTCATCAAATAACTCCATTTCTCCAGGAATAGTTTGATGTGTAGGAAGATTATTTTCCTTTTTGTAGGTGTTTATTTCTTGGTGTTTTAGGAAGATATCACTTTCAATTTTGGAATGCTCTACTAAAATTTGGCATAATTCTTCGATGATCTCCTCATTTTTTTCTGTCAGATACTTTTCTTTAGTTTCTGAAATATCAAGAGAGATATTAGGAAAGTGATTGATTTTCATCTTTTAAATCTCCGACAAAAAGGCAGTGATTTCTTCTTTGGTTTTACGAGCTTTATTGACCAAGCGTCCCAATTCTTGACCTTTCTGAGTCACGACAAAACTTGGGATACCAAAAATATTCCAAGTTTGCGCCAAAGCCATATAATCATCACGGTTGACACGCACAAAGGTCATATCTGGATGGAGGGCTTCAATTTCAGGCATAACGGGATAGATGAACTGGCAGTCTGGACACCAATCGGCAGTGAAAAAGAAAACCACCTTTTGATCACTTTCAACATAGCTTGCCAATTCTTCAAGATTCTTAGGAATAATCATGCCTGCTCCTCCTCATAGGTCAAGATATCCTCTGCATAAACAAAGCTATAGGAACGTCCATCCTCTAAGACGATACCTCCTGTAAGTCCTGGATTTTCCTTATCAGTGGGATTTGTATAAAGGACTGCGATAGTCCCCAAGTGAGATAATTCTTGTCTAATATCTTGGATTAATGCAGCCTTCTTCATTTCTGCACGTGACTGTCTATACTTCTCTGCCATTGCCAAGAGACCTAAAGCTCCTACGCCTCCAGCAAACAAGGCCAATGTTTTACGTTTCATAAGAAACATTTTACCATAATTTTAGACGAATGGGGAGAGGCTACCTATCTCTTGAGAATCGTGCTAAAATAGTAGCAAGTACTACTCAAGGAGGATTTTATGACTACCCTATTTGACAAAATTAAAGAAGTAACCGAGCTCAGTGCTACTTCAGGCTTTGAAGCTCCTGTACGCGACTACCTTCGCAAAAACATCACCCCACTTGTAGATGAGGTCCAAACAGATGGTCTCGGTGGTATTTTCGGTATCAAGCATAGCCAAGCAGAAAATGCCCCTAAGGTGCTTGTGGCTGCCCACATGGATGAAGTTGGGTTTATGATTAAGGAAATCAAAGCAGACGGGACTTTCCGTGTCGTCGAACTTGGTGGTTGGAACCCACTGGTTGTCAGCTCACAACGCTTCACCCTACACACTCGTGACGGTCGTGTCTATCCTGTCATCTCAGGTTCAGTGCCACCTCATTTCTTACGTGCTAGTGGCGGAGCTTCAAGTCTTCCTAGTGTTTCTGATATCGTCTTTGATGCTGGTTTTGCTAACCAAGAAGAAGCAAATGCCTACGGTGTTTTCCCAGGTGATGTCATCATTCCTGAATCAGAAACAATTCTAACAGCCAATCAAAAGAATGTCATTTCTAAAGCTTGGGATAACCGTTATGGTGTTCTCATGATTCGTGAACTCTTGGAAAACGTTAAGAATCAAGAACTCAACAATACTCTAATTGCTGGTGCCAATGTTCAAGAAGAAGTTGGTTTACGTGGTGCCCATGTCTCTACCACTAAATTTGATCCTGAAGTTTTCTTTGCAGTGGACTGTTCTCCTGCAGGGGATATCTATGGTAATCAAGGTAAGGTAGGCGATGGTACCCTTATTCGTTTCTTCGATCCAGGTCACATCATGTTGCCAAATATGAAAGATTTCCTTTTGACTACAGCTGAAGAAGCGGGTATCAAATACCAATACTACTGTGCTGCGGGCGGAACAGATGCTGGTGCCGCTCACTTGCAGAATGCTGGTGTTCCATCAACAACTATCGGTGTTTGTGCCCGCTACATTCACTCGCACCAAACCCTTTATGCGATGGATGACTTCCTAGAAGCACAGGCCTTCTTACAAGCTATTGTTAAGAAGTTGGATCGCTCAACAGTAGATTTAATTAAAAACTACTAAGATAAGGAGTAACCCATGATTATAGGTTTTATCGGTGTCGGAAAAATGGCAACAGCCATTATCAACGGCCTAAATACAAGCTCACATCGTATCATTATTTCAGGGTCTTCCTTGGCTCGTTCACGCCAGCTTGCAGAGGAACTAGAGGTTGAAGCGGCTGCTTCCCATCAGGAATTGTTGGATAATGCTGACCTGGTCATCCTTGGTATCAAACCTCAAATGTTTGACAAGGTACTAGCCGGTCTCAATTTTCATCAACCTATCATAAGTATGGCTGCTGGAGTAACCTTGGAACGCCTCGCTTCACTTACCAGTCCAGACCTTCCTCTCATTCGTATCATGCCTAACCTTAACGCTCAGATTCTCAAGAGCACTACTGGTCTTTGTACCAACGATAAGGTATCCGAGGACCTTTTGGCAGTTGCCAAGGAAATCACAGACAGTTTTGGAACCACTGTTGAATTGGCTGAGAAGGACTTTGATACCTTCACTGCCCTAGCTGGCTCTAGTCCGGCCTACATTGCCCTCTTTATCGAGTCTCTGGCTAAGGCTGGCGTCAAAAATGGCCTAAGTAAGCAGGTCGCTCTGACCATTGCCACACAGACGGTTCTAGCTACCGCTGAAAATCTCAGTCTTGGTAGCGACAGCCCACATGATCTTATTGACAAGGTCTGTAGCCCTGGTGGGACCACTATCGCTGGTCTCATGGACCTTGAGCGTACAGGCCTCACCCATAGTGTGGTTTCAAGTATTGATACAACCATTGCTAAAGCTAAAAAACTATAAGAAAAAAGCTCGGAATCTTCCGAGCTTTATTTGATATATGGCGCTAAAAATTGCAAGAGTAACAACATTGAAACCGCAATACTATTGTTAATGATATGCGCCATGATACAGTACTCTAACTTTTGAAACTTACGATATGCTATCCCAAGGGCGAACCCCATACCTGCATATATAATCCAAACACCAATACTATTCGGCATATGAACAAGACCAAAAAGTAAACTACTAACAATCAAGCCAACAATAGAATCGGGGGTAAAGACACGTCCCATGAGGAGCCCTCGAAAAACCAGCTCTTCCACAATCGGTGCCATAATTACCGTAAACGTTATGAGAAGGAAGGGATTCATATGGGCATTTTCTATGGCTGCCTGATTGGTGCTATTACTAACACCTTCCATCATCATGACCATAGAACCAATCCTAGTAACGATATAAATACCTAGGTAGGTCAAGCCAATCATCCCCCAGGCCTTCAGGGAAGAGAGTGCCTTAAAGCCTTCGAAAAGCCCAAGACGTTTTCCTAAGAAAAGAGCTCCTGCGCTCATGAGAAGCAAGACAAAAATTAAGAGACAGACTAACCTTGTATCTTTGACACCTAAATAGATGGTTGGAACTTGATCAATAATTAGTATTAGGAAAGCTAGTAAAAAATAGAGAAAGCGTTTGAGAATTGACCCTTTGTTCATGAGAAGCCACCTCTTTTCATCATTTATTTGTATCTTTGTTATAATACAATAAAACTTATTTGACAAGATAATAAGAGCACGAAAGGTGAATTTTTCATGATAATATGGGCTCTCACCCTATTTTAGATAGAATGATACGAATAAGGGCAAATCCCAATACTAAGCCATAGAGCAAGACAGATAAGACTGCAACATAGGGCAACTGAATATTGACAAAGGCATATAGGGCGATTAAAGCAAAGATAAGCAAAAACTCTAGAATCAGAGTTGCAACTGCTGACGCCATTAAAATCTGTTTATTTCGCTCATCGTAAGCTGCAATATACATCCGATGAAGGCGTTTAGGATGGGTAAGTGTCGCAAAATAATAGATTGACAAGGCATAAACCCCAAGGGTAAGTCCCAAAACTAAGCCTAGAGCATAATCACTAAGACTGTTAGAGCGAACAACAAACAATCCCAAAACACCCAAGCAAAAAAGAGAACATGCTACTCGTGTAATGTATTTCTTAAACTCATCCTCTGTTTTTCTCTTTCCTAATAACATTTTTATTAACATATCCTAATTCTCCCTTCATTATCCTTTAAAAGAGCAATATACATTTTTTCAATGATAACTTTAATCATTCACCTTAAACGAAAAGACTGAGTAGTACACTTATGCTATTGTTTAAGATATGAACACCCATACTGTACTCGATACGCTTAGTCTTATAATATGTTATCGCAAGACCAGCTGACATAACACCATAGATGACAATTGTCTGAAGCGTAAATGCTGAGTGACCAGCCATAAAGAGAAGACTGGAAATAACAAGACCCGTCTTAAAGTATTTTCCAAAGAGCACCTTGGCTAAGAGTCCCCTAAAAATGATTTCTTCCATAATCGGAATAATAAAACCGACGACTACTAGGTGAAGATAGAATGGTACGTGAATAAATATCTTATTTAAAGCATCTTGATTTTCCATAGTCGCATTGTGTGTTAACTGACCAATAAAATACCCTAGAAGATCACCTAGGAAAAAGATGACGAGATTAAGAGAAGCAATCGCAACGAGACGTCTCCAATTAATCTCTTTAAGCGATAAAAGTTTAAATCTATAAGCAATCACGATAAAAATAGTCAAACTCCCTAATGCCCAAATACCGTAACCTATTTGCTCCACAAGTGAAAACTTACCATCCTGAGTAAGTAGCGGGAAAGCACCTAATAGTGTTAAATCTAAGATTAGTAGAGTGAGCGCTAAAACAATAACACCAATTTTCTTCATGACTTGTTTAAACATATCTTTTCTCCTTAATCTTCCTCAAAAATAAAGACTTCTTCAATAGTCTTTCCAAAATATCTAGCAATTTTAAAAGCTAGTTCCAACGACGCATTATAGCGACCTTTTTCGAGTGAAATGATGGTCTGTCTCGTGACTCCCATTTCATCTGCTAACTCTGCCTGACTAATCTTATTAGCCTTGCGAAGTTCCTGAATTTTTGTTTCCATGTGGTACCTCAACCTTATCGTTTATTTTCAAATAGTTAAACTCCTTACTTTTCTTTGTTAAGTTAACTTTACATTTATAGTATAGTCTACTTTACATATTTTGTAAAGTCTTTTTTACATTTTTTGTAAAGTTTTCTTTACTTATTGAATTACACATATATAGACATCGACAAATGATGCTTTCAGAGCATTCAAAAAAGCTAGCCAATCACTCGGCCAACTTTTCTGGTCTTATCAAATTTTTGATAACTTATTTAGTTTTAAGGCGCTCAACATCACGCGCAATCACCAACTCTTCATCTGTTGGAATAACAAATACTTTAACAGCTGACTCTGCTGTTGTAATGTCGCCTACATGTCCAAAGACATTCTTTTCAGGATCCACTTCAATACCAAACCAAGTGAGACCATCCAAGACTGAAGCACGAACTTCTGCAGAGTTTTCACCAATACCTGCTGTAAAGACGATAGCATCCGCTCCGTTCAACACACCGAAGTATTGAGCAATGTATTTACGCAAACGATCCACATAAAGATTATAGGCTAACACACATTTTTCATCGCCAGCATTCTTACCAGCAATGATATCACGCATATCACTTGATTTTTCAGAAATACCAAGAAGACCTGATTCCTTATTAAAGACGTGACGGATACGCTCAGCATCTGCCATTTCAGGCTCACGGTCGATAACAAATGGAATAATCGCAGGGTCAAGATCCCCAGTACGTGTTCCCATCATAACGCCACCAAGTGGTGTCAACCCCATTGACGTGTCTACTGATTTACCACCATCAACGGCAGTAATTGAAACACCATTTCCCACATGGGCTGTGATAATCTTAGTTTCTTCAATTGGCTTACCTAACAACTTAGCTGCTTCTTGAGAAACATATTGGTGGCTAGTTCCGTGTGCTCCATACTTACGGACTTGGTAGTCTGTATAGTAACGATTAGGCACTGGATAACGGTAGGCCACTTCCGGCATAGACGTATGGAAGGCTGTATCAAAAACAGCAACACTCGTAATATCTGGGAGGAGCTCCTTAAAGGCCCGAATCCCTGAAGCTGCACCTGGATTGTGCAAAGGTGCTAAGGCTGACAATTCTTCAATCTTAGCCAAGGCATCTTCATCCACCAAGCTTGATTCTTTGAAATATTCTCCACCAGCAACCACACGGTGACCAACACCTGTAATTTCATCATAACTCTTGATAATATCAAAACGAATCAAATCATCAAGCAAGATTTTTACTGCCTGAACATGGTCAGCAATATCTAGGGTTTGCGATTCTGAACGGTCATCAAATTTTACTGTTGAAACAGAATCTTTCAAGCCGATACGTTCAATCAAACCCTTAGCAAGAACAACTTCATCTGGCATCTCATATAGTTGCCATTTCAAGCTTGAGCTTCCTGCATTAATTGCTATTGTTTTTGTCATAAGCCACCTCTTTGTAAAACGCTTTCAATAATATAGTCCTATTCTAACATGTTTTGCTAGAAAATGGAATTATCTGATTTCCATTTTTGGAAATTATCTGTGAAATCCTTGAGGATCTCTGGGTTTTGCAAATCGCTAAGTGGATAAACGAAGGTCTCTGGAGCATTTTCAGTTTGTTTTTTAAGCACGAAGATAGACTTCATGTTATGTTTATTGCCAAAAGCTGCTTCTGGAAGAGTGATAACGGCAATAATATCAGCATATCCTGATAGCCATTTCTTAAGCAAGTCACTTTGTGGGCTTGTCAAAAGATTAGTTGGTGCCAAAAGAATAGCAATACCATCTTTCTTCAGGTACTTGAGTGATTGCTCCATGAGAAGGTGATGGGCATAGGTGTGTTCACCAGTTGCTGCAACCTTGAAACGACTCGCAATCTCATCATTTGGGTAATATCCAACAGGTAGGTCACTGATAATAACATCACTCTCTTTGAGAATGTGTGGTCGAACAGCATCTTCTTGGATGTAAACTGCACTTGAATTCACCACATCAGCAATACTAGCTGACAAATCGATAAGGAGATCGTCAACTTCCATTCCCATATAATTAAGGGTTTTCTGACTATTATTTAGAAGGGTTTCAGCTAAGTTTCCTGTCCCTGAACCAATCTCTAAAATATCTAATTGGTCGTCCTTGGTCAAACCTTCGAGTAGGTAAAGAATGATAAATCCAATAGCATCTGGTGTAAATTGGTGATTGGCTTGTAAAGCTTCCAATTGCCCTAGTTTGATAAACAAGAACTGAAAAGCACGACGCCACTCCTCTTTACTTAGATCAAGAGCACGTAATTTCTCGTTGTTTTTGATGATGACTTCATTAGCTACCTCAGCCCCCAAATAATAGGAATTTTGCTCAATAAGTGCATCGTAAGCATGGGTTCCAAGATCATTTTCAATGGTTTGGACATTTTCTAACAACAGCTCAAAAGCTGTCTCAATTGCTTCAAAATTCATGATTTCCTCCGTCCTTCTATCATATCAAAAAGGGAAGAGAATTTCTATTTCTTCTCCTGCTTCTTCACATAACGATAGGTCTTGATTTGGCCTTTACTGGCAACTCTAACAATCACTTGTTTATCCTTAACCTCGTAGGTCGTAGTTCCCTGAGAAAAACTAAAAGCACCAGCTTCCTTGTCCGCCAAGTCCATGGTTATTTCTGCCATGAGACGACTTTGACTGGAAGTCATTTGCGCTTGGTTTTGTCTAGAGCTAGCAACCACCCGCTCCAGATAAACATGAAGAAGAAGTGTGAAAATGCCAGCCATAAAAAGAGCGTAGAGGAGAACGCCTCCCCTAACCTGTTTTTTCAAAAGCATAAACAAAACTCCTTTGTAGCCCGTTTTTTAGAGTCACTTGGATGGTGACTATCTGGTTATTTTGACTAATCGTACTAGATTTTACATTGAAAAGCATTGGTTGGTAGCCTCGACCGTCAGCATTTGTTTTTCGAAAATCAGTCGCACTTGAGAGTCCAAAAGCCAGGTCTTGATTATCTTGCTTGACATAGAGTTTGTTCCCCTCTACCTTTACCAACTGACAACCTTCTAATTCTGCCTCCATTTGTTGGACAAATAGAAGCCAGTCTTGGTTTTCTTGTTGCTTGACCTGCTTAACATTGCTCACCAATACTGTAGTCAGACCTTGATAAACTTGGACTGAACCAGCAATCACCAACAAGGCCACTAGACATTCCAAGAGGGTAAAGGCGCGAACCTTACTATTTAGAGACATGAATAATCTCCTTTCCCGATTCATAAACCGCGATACCTTGCTTGCTACGTTTTACTGTCACTGTGATACCATTTAAGGTCAACTGATCCTGTTTGGTCTGAACAGCCATGGTTGCCACACTCAAGACCTCTTGTTGATGGAGATTCTCAGCCATTAGTCTACGATTGGTATTGATCTGATTCAAGATAAGACCACTGACAAGTACTAAGACAGCCATTGCTACCAAGCTTTCGATAAGAATATAGCCTCTAAGAGACCGTCTTTTTATATTTACCGCTGCCCATGTTAAGCTGATAGGTCACCACCTCCTTATCACTTGAAAAACGAATCTTTGTGAGGCTAGAGTTGCCTCCTTTGGCATCAAACACTAGCGTCTGCCCCTTATCCAGATGTATATTTTTAGGAATCACCAGACTGGATTTTCCGTTACTGATTTTATCCTTGGACAACTGCAATTCAACATTGGACCCTTCCGCCGCTGCCAAGCGCTGACTATCTCGGTATAGGTACTCAAAGCGCAGATAAAAAAGATTAGTCTCAACCTGCTGAAAAATACCTGTGACTGAGCCTGATAAACTCAGAGTGAGAAAGGCAACCACTGCTAGAGTCACCAGACTCTCCAACAAGGTAAAGGCTCTAATTGGCCACTGAGCGGCTTTCGCCACCATGTTTCGCATAATAATCATTGTATGAATCTGCCTGTTTTTGCGTGATTTGACCTTCTGAAACAAGAGCAGCTAAGCTAGCTGTCTTATTATTCTTCATTTCATAAAGTTCTGCTTGAGAATCCACGACCTTGACCACAGCCGCATTTCCAGTCTCTTTAACAGAATCCTTCTGCTTGCTCAAGTTAGGTACAAAGAGCAAAAGGAGAATACTGATAATGAGAAGCACGACCAGCATTTCAATCAGTGTAAAAGCTCGTAGTTTAACGGCATTCAATTTTTTCAACATCATTTTCATGACATCATTCCTTCCATATTTTGATACATTGGTAATAGCATGGCTGCATAGATCATTACAATCACGACAGCAACAATAACAAAAATGAGGGGTTGCACAAAGGTTGTTGCCTTATTAAGACGGTTGAAGAAAGTCTGCCAAACCTCTTCAGCATAGACTTCTAACTCATAGCCCAACCTAGCATTAGCCTCTCCATAAGCAATAATTAAGGATAGTTCCTTAGTGAAGAAAGGGTGACTAGCAATACGGTCAGGAAAACTCTGTCCTAGCATCAAGGCTTCTTCTAAATCAGCCCCCAGCTCACGAAAGAGCTTTGATTTTTGCTCTTTCATTAGGGCAACTAAGTCTAGCAAGTCAATACCTTGCCCTAAGAGATTTCCCCATTCCCTAGCATAATAGGCGGTCATATATAGCCTGACAGTTTGGCCTATAAAAGGGATTTTTGCCATTCGTCGATAAAAGACAAGGGCTGACTGGCGTTTCACCCATAGATAGAGAATTAAGCTTAATACAAGCAGTCCGCACAAAATCACAAAAAAGAGCTGGGGAAAAATTTGAACCAACTGTACAGCCCAATTCTCCTTACCATCCCCCTCTAACAGTTGAGGCAGAAGATAATTTTTGAGCCCCAACATAATCAGAATCAGGAAACCCAGAAGTAGAATAGGGTAGGTCGCTACCTCCATGAGTTTCTTACGAACCTTGGTCATACGAAGCATGTAGGTTTCAATCTTAGTTAAACTCCCTAGAAGATTACCGTGCTTATCAGCAAGGGCAATCTGAGTAACAATATTGTCCGAAAAGCCCACTGACGCAAACATCTGGTCCAACCTGTCACCTCGCATTAAACTCGCTTTCATAAGAGACAAGGACGATTCTTTCAACAAGTGACTTCGCTCCAAAAAGGCTACGATTTCAGTCAAGGTAAACCCTGCCTTTAAAAGTTGTTTGAAAAGCTGGATAACCTTGAGTTGCTGATTAATCTTTAATTTTTTCCCCTTGGATATCCCCTTCAGTGAGATATCCTTGTTTAACCAAGCCTTCCAACTGCTGGTTCCAACTGGTTGACGAATGACTTTGGAAATTTTCACTGGCAAAATCAATCACACCTCCTCCCTTAATCAGACGCATGTAGGCAATCCCTTGAAGGGCATTATCCAACTCAGACTTATCTACACCAAGGTCCAGAAGACGCTCATAAACACCTGCCACACTCTTTGCGTGAATAGTTGAAAGAACAGTCACTCCCGTCAGACTAGCTCTAATAACCGCTCGAGCAGTCTCCTTATCTCGAATTTCTCCAATAATCAAAACATCCGGGCGGTGACGCAGTGATAGCTTAATCAAATTATCATAGGTCATGTCAATTGCTTGATTCACCTGAAGTTGCAAAACATTATCCTGTTTAATTTCCACAGGATCCTCAATCGAAATCACCTGCTGCCCCTTAAAACGCTCCTGAACCAACTCATGCATAAGCGTAGTCTTTCCAGAACCAACGGGACCTGCAAAGAGATATAATCCACGATAATCCAAAGCATCCATAATAGGCTGGATTCCTTGATTCCAGTACACTAATTCTCGACGTTCGGAATGTAGAACACGAATAACTAAACTTTCTAAGCCACGATAATCCCCAACGGTAGACAAACGCAGAGAAACTCTTTGACCATCACCACAATCATAGTCACAGGAACCTAGTTGACTCCTACGCTTCTCACCCACCATCATTCCCGCTACAAATTTAAAGTGACCAATAAGACTAGCCATGAAATCAGGCCGATATACATCAATTAATCTCCTCTCCTGGCCAACTCGCATATAGAGCTCGTAATTATCCTGACGTGGAATGACATAGATGTCTTGAGCCCCACAACTATCAGCATTTTTGATCATTTCCTTAGCAAATTCTGTTACCATAAGGACCTCCTCATAGACCTATTCGTAAAAAGTTTAAGAAAATGAAAAAAAGCTCGAAAATTTCGAGCTTCCAGAATGAAGACAAACATCGTTTTTGATGTTTGTCTTTTTTATATTCTTACCTAATTCTCCTATAATCCAATAATATTGAGATATTTGGGTAAAATTATAGGTCTTTCCTGTCATCATTTTTACCAATTTTTTGATATTTAGACACGCTAAAGTAAGCCCAACCTTATCCTCCATTTTGGACTTTCCTTTTTCTCTGGTATAACGTAAGTTATGATATTCTTTAGCTGTTCCGAATAACCGTTCTATCGTTTCTTTCCGGTGTTGATACCGTTCTTTCATACCACTTTGATGGCGAATATCTTCACAGACTTCTAGGGCATCTTTCCAAATATGACGCACAACAACTTTTTGGTTCTGGCGACTTTCTGTACAAATAGCTAACAAGGGACAGGTCTTACAAATTTTAGGATTACTTTTATACTCTCGATAACCTTCACGTGTAGTTGTACGATAAGTTAACACCTGGTTCTCAGGACAAAGATAACAATCAAAATGCTCGTCATAGACAAAGTCTTTTGGACGTAAAAAATCTTTCTTACCTCTTGGTCTAGTGTAAGGGAAAACTGGTGTAATCCCTTTTTCTAGAAGAAACTTGGCAATACTAGGTGTTTTATAGCCTGAATCCGCAATAATGAATTCAGGTGAGAATGGTTCTAGTTTGACAAAAAGAGCAGAGAAAGCCTGACTATCATGGATGTTTCCTGCTTCAACCGTATAAGCTAAAGCCCAGCCGTGTTTATCACAAGCTACTTGAGCATTGTAAGCGAAGACCTCCTTATGTTCTCCCTTATGAAACCAACCACTGTCTGGGTCCGTCGTTGATTGTTTCTTAGGTTTAGCCTCGCTTTTTTTGGCGGGCTTTAAGAGCTTTTTTGCGTGTTTTCTCCTATCTAAATTAATCTCAATCTCCAGTTGTTCACTCATGAATTTAGCTTTTTGATCAATAACAACATTTTTGTACTTATGATTATTAGCAGCTGCCTTGATATGGGTCCCATCAATGAAGATTTCTGAGAGATCAATGAGCCCCGCTTCCAAAACATGATGAAGCACATGACTAAAAATGTGTGCTAACACTTCCTTGTTTTCAAAGCGTCGGCTATAGTTCTTACCGTAAGTTGTAAAATGTGGTACCTTATCGTCCAGAGATAAGCCAAGAAACCAACGGTAGGCTGTATTCACCTCAATATCTTTAATGGTTTGGCGCATAGAACGAATGCCATAAAAACATTGAATCAACGGAATTTTAACTAATAAAACGGGGTCTAGACTAGGGCGACCATTATCCGAGGAATAACTATCTTCGACAAGATCATAAATAAAAGAGAAATCAATCGTTTCCTCGACTTTTCTTAGAAAATGGTCTTTAGGCACAAGTTCGTCAAGCGTATAGAATCCTACTTGACGTCGATTGTATTCGGGATTTTCTTTGTGAAACATAGGAACACCTCATCAAATACCTTTTTCTTTTATTATACTCCTTCAAAGCAAGAAAAGTCCCCAGAAGTATAACTTCTGAGGACTTTGTCTTCAATCTGAAAGCTCGAAAATTTCGAGCTTCTGCTTTATTTAACGTTTAATTTTACAGTGGGCATGATTTGGAAGGTCATTTCGCTTTTCATATCCCGGACGGTATTTTTCCTTAGGAATTTCCTGCCAATCATCCAAAAGAGCAATTGATTGATAGACCTGCAGGTATTCATCACACTCCTCACACCAGTGCTTATCCTCTTGATCCCAAAAAGCAGTCATGACACTACTACGGCTGATATAACTTGGCAAGGTTTCTTCCATCGCAAACCAAAGTTTTTTATAGTACTTGAGGGCATCGTAAAAATTTTCAAATTCCTTAGTACTGATGATATCCTCTTGCCAGCCTTCTAGGAACCACCACGGTTCCAAATCCCCTTTCATTTCAACTACTTGGTACATTTTTCTTTCTCACTTCATCTTTGGTGTTCTTATTATACAAAATTTTCTGGAAAAGATAAAAAAAATGGTCTTATATTTTATATTTATCAAAAATAGAAGAAATTCTAGTCATATAAATACGAAAAGAACCCACAATTCATTGTGAGTTCTTTTGCTTTCGTTTTAGTCTTCAGATGATTCCACAATTGCTTCATCAACAGCAATGTTTTCAATAACTTCAACTTCGTTAACTGAAAGTGGTTCAATGTTACGGTAACGAGCCATACCTGTACCAGCAGGGATAGTCTTACCAATGATAACATTTTCTTTAAGACCAAGGAGATGGTCTTTCTTACCACGGATAGCTGCATCTGTAAGGACACGTGTTGTTTCTTGGAAGGAAGCCGCTGACAAGAATGAATTTGTTTCAAGTGAGGCTTTCGTAATACCAAGAAGGACTGGACGAGATGTTGCAGGAACACCACCAGAGATAACAATATCCTTGTTAGCATCTGTGAAGTCAGAAATGTCCATAAGTGTACCCGGAAGGAGATCTGTATCACCTGGATCCATAACACGTACTTTACGAAGCATTTGACGAACCATTACTTCGACGTGTTTGTCACCGATTTCTACCCCTTGGCTACGGTAAACTTTTTGTACTTCTGCAAGAAGATAAGTTTCAACTGACAAGGTATCACGTACTTCAAGGAGACGTTTAGGTTGGATTGAACCTTCTGTCAAGGCCGCACCACGGTGTACTTCGTCACCCACTTCAACTTTCATACGAGCTGTAAATGGAACAACGTATTCACCCATTCCAGTCTTACCTTGAACGAAGACTTTCTTAGTACGTGTTGCAGCATCTTCTTCGATTTCAATAACAGTACCCTTAACTTCAGTGATAACCGCTTCCCCTTTAGGATTACGTGCTTCAAAGATTTCCTGGATACGTGGAAGACCCTGTGTGATATCGGTATTTGAGGCTACCCCACCGGTGTGGAAGGTACGCATAGTAAGCTGTGTACCAGGTTCCCCGATAGATTGAGCGGCGATAGTACCAACTGCTTCACCAACTTCAACCGCATCACCTGTTGCCAAGTTGATACCGTAACAGTGACGGCAGACACCGTGACGTGTGTTACATGTAAAGACTGAACGGATAGTTACTTCTTCAACACCAGCATTGACAATAGCAGCAGCCATGTCTTCAGTAATCAAAGTATCTGGACCTACGATTACTTCACCTGTTGTAGGATTCTTAACTGATTTCTTAGTGTAACGACCTTGAAGACGTTCTTCAAGTGTTTCCGTAACCTCTTTACCATCAGTAATCGCACGGATGAGAAGACCACGGTCTGTTCCACAGTCATCCTCACGAATAATAACATCTTGGGCAACGTCAACCAAACGACGAGTAAGGTAACCTGAGTCGGCTGTCTTAAGGGCCGTATCGGTCATACCTTTACGCGCACCGTGAGTAGAGAAGAACATTTCCAAAACGCTCAAACCTTCACGGAAGTTTGAAAGGATAGGCAATTCCATGATACGTCCGTTAGGAGCGGCCATCAAACCACGCATACCGGCAAGTTGAGAGAAGTTAGAGATGTTACCACGGGCTCCTGAGTCCATCATCATAACGATTGGGTTCTTAGGATCTTGTGTTTCAATCAGACGTTTTTCAAGGGCTTCTTTCGCTTCACGCCATGTTGTTGTAACAGCAACATAACGGTCATCATCTGTCATCAAACCACGACGGAAGGCCTTGTTAATTTCTTCAACACGGTGGTGAGCAGCATCGATAATTTCTTGTTTGTTATCGATAACTGGGATATCGGCGATACCCACTGTCAAACCAGCAAGTGTTGAGTGGTAGTAACCAAGGTCTTTCAAACGGTCAAGGAAGGCTGATGTTTCAGTCGTACGAAGACGTTTGAAGGTTTCAGCGATGATGTTACCAAGATTTTTCTTCTTGAATGGTGCATTAATTTCCAAACTATCAATAACTGTTTGGATATCTTGACCTGGTTCAAGGAAGTACTTATCTGGTGTACTATCTGTCAAGTTCTCATTTGTTGTTTCTTGAAGATATGGAATTTCTGCTGGGATGATTGAGTTAAAGAGAATCTTACCAACAGTTGTAACCAAAATCTTATGAAGTTGGTTTTCTTTCCAAGGTTTATCAGGCATGCTGTCTACTGCGATACCGACACGGCTATGCAAGTGAACATAACCATTACGATAAGCCATAACTGCCTCATCAATATCCTTGAAGACCATACCTTCACCCTCACGGCCTTCTTCTTCCATAGTCAAGTAGTAGTTACCAAGAACCATATCCTGAGATGGCGTTACGACCGGTTTACCGTCTTTAGGGTTAAGGATGTGTTCAGCCGCAAGAAGGAGCAAACGTGCTTCAGCTTGAGCTTCTTCAGACAATGGAACGTGGATGGCCATTTGGTCACCGTCAAAGTCGGCATTGTAGGCTTCACATACCAATGGGTGAAGACGAAGGGCCTTACCATCAATCAATACTGGTTCAAAGGCCTGGATACCCAAACGGTGGAGGGTAGGTGCGCGGTTAAGAAGTACTGGGTGTTCCTTGATAACATCTTCAAGAATATCCCAAATACGTTCATCACCACGTTCAACCATACGTTTAGCGGCTTTCACGTTACCTGCGTATTCACGCGCAACGATTTCACGCATCACAAATGGTTTGAAAAGTTCGATGGCCATCAAACGTGGCACACCACATTGGTACATTTTAAGTGTTGGACCAACGGCGATAACGGAACGTCCAGAGAAGTCAACACGTTTACCAAGCAAGTTTTGACGGAAACGACCTTGTTTACCTTTAAGCATGTGGCTCAAAGATTTAAGTGGACGACTACCTGGTCCAGTGATTGGACGACCACGACGTCCATTATCGATAAGGGCATCTACCGCTTCTTGCAACATACGTTTTTCGTTTTGCACGATGATACCTGGAGCATTCAATTCAAGCAAACGAGCCAAACGGTTGTTACGGTTGATAACACGACGATAAAGATCGTTCAAGTCTGATGCCGCAAAACGTCCACCATCCAATTGAACCATTGGACGAAGGTCTGGTGGCAATACTGGCAAGATGTTAAGAACCATCCATTCTGGTTTGTTACCAGACTTATAGAAGGCATCAAGAACGTCCAAACGACGAACAGCTTTAACACGTTTTTGACCAGTTGCTGTCTTCAACTCTTCTTTGAGTTCAGCAATTTCAGCTTCCAAATCCACTTGTTTCAAGAGGTCTTGGATAGCTTCTGCACCCATTTTAGCGACAAATGAACCATGTCCATACTCTTGCAATTTTTCACGATATTCACGTTCTGTCAAGAGAGATTTTGGTTCAAGTGGTGTTTCCTTTGGATCGATAACCACGTAAGCTGCGAAGTAGATAACTTCTTCAAGCGCACGAGGACTCATGTCCAAAGTCAATCCCATACGAGAAGGGATTCCCTTGAAGTACCAGATGTGTGATACTGGTGCTTTCAACTCGATGTGACCCATACGTTCACGACGAACCTTAGCACGTGTTACTTCAACACCACAGCGGTCACAAACGATACCTTTATAACGGATACGTTTGTATTTCCCACACGCACATTCCCAGTCTTTAGTAGGACCAAAGATTACTTCGTCGAAGAGACCTTCGCGTTCTGGTTTGAGCGTACGGTAGTTGATTGTTTCAGGTTTCTTAACTTCACCATAAGACCATGAACGGACCTTAGTTGGTGAAGCTAGTGTGATTTGCATACTTTTAAATCGATTTACGTCAACCACTAGTATTACCTTTCTTTTGTTCTATTGACAATAGCAGCGCTATTCTCACCTTTATCAGCTACCTTAGCAGAGAGAGTGAACTCCCTCTCTAAAGCTTATTTATTCTGTTTTATCTGAAGCTTCTTCTTTAGCTTTTTCTAATTCAGCAGCTTCTTTGGCTTGTTGTACACGTGCTTTTTCAAGATCATCGACGTGCATGACATCGTCATCTTCACCTTCATCAAGATCACGCAATTCAACTTCGTAGTCATCCTCATCAAGGACACGCATATCAAGACCAAGTGATTGCAATTCTTTAACAAGTACTCGGAATGATTCTGGAACGCCTGGTTTTGGAATTGGTTTACCTTTAGTGATAGCTTCATAGGCTTTCAAACGTCCGTTAACGTCATCTGACTTGTAAGTCAAGATTTCTTGAAGGATATTTGATGCACCATAAGCTTCAAGGGCCCAAACCTCCATCTCACCGAAACGTTGTCCACCAAATTGTGCTTTACCACCAAGAGGTTGTTGGGTAACAAGTGAGTAAGGACCTACTGAACGAGCGTGAAGTTTATCATCAACCATGTGGTGAAGTTTGATCATGTACATGACACCAACTGACACACGGTTATCAAATGGTTCACCTGTACGTCCATCGTAAAGGATTGTCTTAGCATCACTATCCATACCTGCTTCACGAACAGTATCCCAGAGGTCTTCTGAGCTTGCCCCGTCAAAGACTGGTGTTGCGATGTGGATACCCAAGTTACGAGCAGCCATACCAAGGTGAAGTTCCATAACCTGACCGATGTTCATACGTGATGGCACCCCAAGATGGTTCAACATGATATCAACTGGTGTACCGTCTGGAAGGTAAGGCATGTCTTCAACAGGAACAATACGAGAAACAACCCCTTTGTTACCGTGACGACCGGCCATCTTATCTCCGACCTTGATCTTACGTTTTTGAGCGATGTAAACACGAACAAGCATGTTAACACCTGATTGCAATTCATCACCGTTTGCACGTGTGAAGATTTTAACATCACGAACGACACCATCACCACCGTGAGGTACACGGAGTGATGTATCACGTACTTCACGAGATTTATCACCAAAGATAGCGTGGAGAAGACGTTCTTCAGCAGAAAGGTCTTTTTCACCCTTAGGTGTTACCTTACCAACAAGAATGTCACCTTCTTTAACCTCAGCACCGATACGGATAATACCCATTTCGTCAAGGTCTTTGAGGGCTTCTTCACCAACGTTTGGCAATTCACGTGTGATTTCTTCAGGCCCAAGCTTTGTATCACGTGTTTCTGATTCGAATTCTTCCAAGTGAACAGATGTATAAACGTCATCTTTCACAAGACGCTCACTCATGATAACGGCATCCTCGAAGTTGTAACCTTCCCATGTCATGTATGCGACAATAGGGTTTTGACCGAGGGCCATTTCTCCACCTTCCATAGATGGACCGTCAGCGATAAAATCACCTTTTTCAACAATATCGCCAACCTTAACCAAAGTACGTTGGTTATAGGCAGTACCTGAGTTTGAACGACGGAATTTTTGAATAGTATAAACATCAAGAGAACCATCTTCACGACGAACTTCAACTTTATCAGCATCAGAGTAGACAACTTTACCGTCGTGTTGAGCAATAACTGCAGCTCCTGAATCGTGGGCAGCTTGATATTCCATACCAGTACCAACATAAGGTGCTTTAGGATCAATCAAAGGCACAGCCTGACGTTGCATGTTGGCACCCATGAGGGCACGGTTAGAGTCATCGTTTTCCAAGAAAGGAATACATGCTGTCGCAACGGCAACTACCTGTTTAGGAGAAACATCCACGAAATCTACAAGGTGTGATGGGTACTCTTGGTTATTACCTTGATGACGACCCATAACGATTTCTTCTGCAAATGTTCCATCTTCGTTCAATTTAGAGTTAGCCTGAGCAACTGTGTACTCATCTTCTTCGTCGGCAGTCAACCAAACTACTTCGTTGGTTACTTTACCAGTTGCACGGTCAACCTTACGATATGGTGTTTGAATGAAACCATACTTGTTAAGGTGTCCGTACGAAGACAAGTTATTGATCAAACCGATGTTAGGTCCTTCAGGTGTTTCAATTGGACACATACGACCGTAGTGCGTATAGTGCACGTCACGAACTTCATATCCGGCACGGTCACGTGTCAAACCACCAGGTCCCAAGGCTGACAAACGACGTTTGTGTGACAACTCTGACAATGGGTTGTGTTGGTCCATGAACTGTGACAACTGTGAAGAACCAAAGAATTCTTTAACAGCTGCAGTTACAGGGCGAATATTGATGATTTGTTGTGGTGTCAAGACTTCGTTATCTTGAACTGACATACGCTCACGTACGTTACGTTCCATACGAGCCAAACCAATACGGAATTGGTTAGCAAGCAATTCACCAACGGCACGGATACGACGGTTACCAAGGTGGTCGATATCGTCTACTTTACCGATACCTTCAGCAAGGTTGAGGAAGTAGCTCATTTCAGCTAAGATATCCGCTGTTGTCAAAGCACGAACTTTGTCATCTGGGTTGGCATTACCAACAATTGTAACCACACGATCTGGATCATTTGGTGCAACAACCTTGAATTTTTGAAGAACAACAGGTTCTGTAACCACCGCATAATCGTTTGGTGTGTATACAAATTTGTTCAAATCACCATCCAAGTATTCTGCGATTGAATCAATCACATCACGTGTCATTTCAGTACCAGCTTCAACAAGGATTTCACCTGTTTCAGGATCTACCAAGTTTTCAGCAATTGTTTGTCCCAAAAGACGTGTCTTGATGTTAAGTTTTTTGTTGACTTTGTAACGACCAACAGCAGCCAAGTCATAACGACGTGGATCAAAGAAACGAGCTACAAGCAAGCTACGTGAGCTGTCGGCAGTTTTTGGTTCACCTGGACGAAGACGTTCATAAATTTCTTTAAGTGCTTCATCAGTACGTGAATCTGCTGGGTTTTTGTGGATATCTTTTTCAATGGTGTTACGAACCAACTCGCTATCACCAAAGATATCAACAATTTCGTCATCACCTGAGAATCCAAGCGCACGCACAAGCGTTGTGAATGGAATCTTACGTGTACGGTCGATACGAGTGTAGGCGATGTCTTTTGAATCTGTTTCGAGCTCAAGCCATGCCCCACGGTTAGGGATAACTGTTGATCCATAACCCACTTTGCCGTTTTTATCAACCTTATCGTTAAAGTAAACACCAGGTGAGCGCACCAACTGAGAAACAATAATACGTTCACCACCATTGATGATGAAAGTACCCATCTCAGTCATAATAGGGAAATCTCCGAAGAAGACTTCCTGAGTTTTGATTTCACCAGTTTCTTTGTTAATAAGACGGAAAGTCACAAAGATAGGTGCTGAGTATGATGCATCGTGGATACGAGCTTCTTCAAGTGTATACTTAGGCTCTTTCAATTCGTAACCAACGAATTCCAATTCCATAGTGTCTGTGAAGTTTGAGATAGGAAGTACATCCTCAAAAACCTCTTTAAGACCAGTATCCAAGAATTCTTTGAATGAATCCGTTTGGATTTCAATCAAGTTTGGTAAATCAAGAACTTCTTTGATTCTTGAAAAACTACGACGGGTACGATGTTTCCCGTATTGAACGTCATGTCCTGCCAAGTCTTCTACTCCTTTTCTACATTCGAGACCTGCTTTGCAAGTCGTGCACTTTAAATATTTGTCTTCTGCCTTTTTCAGTTGCTTGTCCCATTGACAAGTGATTAAACACTAAGATCCACTTAACTGATTAATGATAAGCGATAACTTAATCTGTGAATTTTTAGAACCTTTAAATATGCGTTACAACACTTGGAAATCCTAAAAATAAGCACAAAAATAGCAGCTAAATCTGACCGAAAAAACGTTGATTTAACTGCTGTATCTCTTGATTGGACAATATTTCAACCAAGTAAGACGACAAATAGTTGTCTACATTATACCTAATTTTTTACTTTTTTGCAAGTTTTCTTGGCAATTCCTAATGCCCTCCAAGAATGCTAGACCAGGCTTTTTGATAGTCACTGTCGGTTCCACCAATAGCAAACTTGTAAGTCGTATCTCCAGGTCCATTTTTAGCCCAGTAAGTATCAACCATTTCACCACTTACAGAAACATTACGACCATTGACAGACACTGTTGCTGGTTTAAGACCTGTTGATTTAAGCACACTTGCCTTAATGGCACTTGAATCGATATTAAACTTATCTCCCGTTTTAAAAATACCTGGATTAGCATTATAGATAGCGGAAGTCAAACGAGCCATATATTGGGAATTATATATGTAACCCGTTTTAGAATTGGTTGGTGTATTATTATCATATCCGGCCCAACCACCAAGAGTAATACCAGGCGTTGACACAATCAGCCAAGCATCCGCAAAGTTATCTGTCGTTCCTGTTTTACCCATCCAGTCCGCTGAGGCTGCTGCACCATTGACATTTTTCAATTCAGAATGAAATTGAGTTGTTGCTCCTTTAACTACCACTTCTTTGAGTAAGTTATCCATGATACTAGCCGTAGCCCTTGAAAAAACTTGAACTCCTTCAGATTTATGCTGATAGATAACTTCGCCAGTCCGGTCAGTAATACTATCAATCATATGGCCCTTCTCATAGACGCCACCATTGGAAAGCATTTGATAGGCATTTACTTGCTGGGCAACCGTAGTTTCAATTCCCCCGCCAAGAGGTAAACTTTCGATATTGTAGTTAGCAATCTTATAACCCATCTTGGTCATGTAACCCTCAACATCAACATCATGACGTTGAAGCATTTGATAAGTCCAAAAGGCTGGAATGTTCCATGAGGTATTGAGTGCCTCTTGTAGGTTCATCATAGCTGTACCCTTATCACCATCATGGAGAATAGGCGTTCCACCCGTAAAATTAGTTGGGTAGTTAGAAAGGATACTTGAGCTACCCATCAAACCTTGATCAATAGCAATTCCATAAGCGATAATAGGCTTAATAGAGGAACCTGGGGAGCGTGCCGTATCAAAGGCATGGTTATTTTGGTTATTTTCGTAACTACGACCACCAACAAATCCTAGAATTGCTCCGGTCGCATTATCCATGAGCACATTTCCGACTTCAACTCCACTATTACCTCCTTGGTCAAGGAGGCCACCATATTGACTCGCAGCATCTTGCATCGCATTATAAACTGCATTGTCAATAGTTGTCTTAACGCTGTAGCCACCGGTTTGGAGCTCTTGAAGAGCCCTCTCACGATAGCTTTCCTTTGTCTTATCATTTTTCAACTCTTGACTCGATACCTTGTCATGTTTAACGAGGTAATCATACATGACACCCTGAGCCTCAGACATGACAGAATAGTACAAATAGTCATGACTTACGGCATCAGACTTCTCACCAGCCTTGAAATCTTTAGTGATATCATAATTCTTATAGCTTTCGTACTGCGACTTATCTAGATAGCCACCGCGATAAAGATTGTAGAGTACATCTTGTTGACGTGCCAAGCCATAAGAAAGATCCTCTGCGTTTTTTAATTGTCCATCAGCTGTATAAGGGGAGTAGACAATCGGGCTCTGTGGCAAACCTGCCAGATAGGCTGCCTGAGGAACTGTCAAATCTGCCGCAGATACCCCAAAGATACCTTGAGCAGCCTCCTCAATACCAGCAATATTTTTCCCCTTGTTATTACGTCCAAAAGGAGAAACATTCAGATAATCGGTTAAAATTTCATTTTTAGAAACACGACGCTCCAATTGTAAGGCATAGATAATCTCTGCCGCCTTACGTTTAAAGGTTGGCGCATCCCCTGTTACCTGTTGCTTTATTAACTGCTGTGTTAGCGTCGAACCTCCACTTGAAGAGCCAACTCCCAAAACTGATGACACCAAAGCCCTAAATACTGCCTTTGGCACAACACCCTTATGCTTCTTAAAATTTTCATCCTCAGTCGCAATGATGGCATTCTTGACATTGTTAGAAATCGCATCACTCTCAATAGGTGTTCTCAGCAAGTCAGTGTCAATATCCGCAATCTTCTTGGAATCGGAATAGCTCATCGAAGATACCAAACTAACCTCACTAATCTGATTCAACAAGGTTTTGTCCTTAATCGACGGAACAGACTCAATTTGACTCCCCAAATAACCCAAACCAATTCCTGCACCGAACAAGGTAAGGACGATAATAACCACATAAAAGAAATCAGACAAAAGCTTTAAGGTTTTTAAGAAAACATCACCCATGTCTAAGAGTGTCATCCGGTCCTCAGGCGACTTTCTAACTTGCTTACGATTCCACTTAGAATCAGTTGTAGCTTTCCTTTCATTAAAAGATTTATCCCCTCTTTTAGACCTAGAACCAGCAAACTTTGTGCGAATAGCCTGCCCTAATCGTCTAAAATAATTTATTATTTTTTCAAAATTCATAGAAATACCTCAAAGCCTATTATAACAAACTTTGACAAAGCTTGCATAGGCCTACTTTCTTTTGGTATAATGGTGCAGAATATACTTTATTGGAGAATATCATGACAATTTTTGAAGAACTAAAAGCACGTGGCTTGATTTTTCAAACCACAGATGAAGAAGCCCTTGTAAAAGCCTTTGAAGAGGGACCAGTCTCATACTACACTGGTTATGACCCAACAGCAGACAGTCTCCACCTTGGACACCTTGTAGCTATCCTTACAAGTCGCCGACTTCAATTGGCTGGACACAAACCTTACGCCCTCGTTGGTGGTGCAACAGGTTTGATTGGTGACCCATCATTTAAAGATGCTGAACGTAGCCTCCAAACCAAAGAAACCGTTGAAGGTTGGGTTGAAAAAATCCAAGGTCAGCTCTCTCGTTTCCTTGATTTTGAAAATGGTGACAACAAAGCCGTTATGGTTAACAACTATGATTGGTTTGGTTCAGTCAGCTTCATCGATTTCTTGCGTGACGTGGGTAAATACTTCACAGTTAACTACATGATGAGTAAGGAATCTGTTAAGAAACGTATTGAAACAGGTATCTCTTACACTGAGTTTGCCTACCAAATCATGCAAGGTTACGATTTCTATGAACTCAACGATAAGTACGGCGTAACCCTCCAAATTGGTGGTTCTGACCAATGGGGTAATATGACAGCAGGTACTGAGCTCTTGCGTCGTAAAGCAGATAAATCTGGACACGTCATTACAGTGCCACTTATCACAGATTCAACTGGTAAAAAATTCGGTAAATCTGAAGGTAACGCTGTCTGGCTTGATGCTACTAAAACAACACCTTACGAAATGTACCAATTCTGGCTCAACGTTATGGATGATGATGCTGTTCGCTTCTTGAAGATTTTCACTTTCTTGTCACTTGAAGAAATCGAAGAAATCGGTAAAGAATTTGACCAAGCTCGTCACCAACGTTTAGCACAAAAGGTTTTGGCTCGCGAAGTTGTTACTTTGGTTCACGGTAAAGAAGCCTACGAACAAGCTGTTCACATCACTGAACAACTCTTCGCTGGTAACCTTAAAGCTCTCTCAGCACGTGACCTTAAAGTTGCCCTTAACGGTGTCCCAACTTATGAGATCTCAGCAGATGAAAATCTGAACATCGTTGAACTTCTCGTCAATGCTAAGATTTCACCTTCTAAACGCCAAGCACGTGAAGATGTCCAAAACGGTGCTATCTACATCAATGGTGAACGTGTACAAGACTTGAATTACACCCTCTCAGATGCAGATAAAATTGATAATGAAATTACTGTTATCCGTCGTGGTAAGAAGAAAAACTTTGTCTTGACTTACTAATTTATAGCTATTCTCACTCCTTAATGGAGTGAGTTTTTTTACCCAAAAAGAGCAGTCGGATTCCCAACTACTCTCTTCAGAACACAAAAAACCAGTACTAGACTGGTTTTTGAGACTATCACATTAGTTATAGATTTTGAATGCGTCATCGTCGTTTTGACCAACGAATGGCATTGCTTTACGCAATTCAGCACCAATCTTTTCAATTTCAAGCTCTTCAGCTTCTTTACGGTAAGCTTTCAAACGTGGGAAGCCAGCATCATGGTCTTCAACGAATTCACGTGCAAATTTACCTGATTGGATATCAGCAAGGGCAGCTTTCATGTTTTCTTTGACTTCTGGACCGATGACACGTGGACCAGTTACAAAGTCACCAAATTCTGCAGTATTTGAACATGATTGACGCATTTTCTTGAATCCACCTTCGTAGATCAAGTCAACAATCAATTTCATTTCGTGAAGCACTTCAAAGTAAGCTAATTGTGGTGCATAGCCTGCTTCAGTCAAGACTTCAAAACCAGCTTCAATAAGGTGTGTCAACCCACCCATAAGAACCGCTTGTTCACCAAACAAATCTTCTTCAGTTTCTTCTTTAAATGTTGTTACAAGTAATCCAACACGTGCAGAACCAATACCCTTAGCCCAGTCCATAGCGATATCTTTAGCATTACCTGTAGCATCTTGGTATACTGCGTAAAGTGCAGGAACACCAAAGCCTTCTGTATATGTACGGCGTACCAAGTGACCTGGTCCTTTAGGAGCAACCATAAAGACATCAACATCTTTAGGAACCTTGATGAATTCGAAGTGGATGTTAAATCCGTGTGCAAAACCAAGAGCTTTGCCTGCACTCAAGTTTGGCTCAATTTCATCTTTATAGATATCTTTTTGAATTTCATCTGGTGCCAAAACCATAATGATATCAGCCAATTTAGTTGCTTCTGCTACTGTGTAAGTATCAAAACCATCTTCTTTAGCTTTATCAAATGATTTACCTGGACGAACACCGATGATCACATCGTGACCTGAATCACGCAAGTTTTGTGCATGCGCATGACCTTGTGAACCATAACCGATAACGGCGATTTTTTTACCGTCAAGTGCTGCTACTTTTACGTCTTTTTCATATTCCATTTGAACTGCCATAGTAATATGTCTCTTTTCTAAAAAAATATTTTATTGCCTTTTTAAGGCTGGGTTAACAAATTTAGGTTGGATTTTTTAATCACGGGTAAATCCAGTAGCACCCGTACGAGCGATATTCTTTATTCCGTAAGGACGAATAACTCGTAGAAGCGCCTCGCTCTTTTCAGCATCACCAGTCATCTGGATAGTGATAGAGCTTGGTGCCACATCAACCACCGATGCACGGAAAGGTTGAATAATCGCCAAGATTTCAGCACGCTTAGAGGTTGGTGCTGACACCTTAACTAGGATAACTTCACGTTCCAAGTGTGGCTGATCCGTGATATCACGGATACGAATCACATCAATCTGACGATTAAGCTGTTTGATGATTTGTTCCACTTCATTTTGAGAATTCACATCAATAATAATCGTAATACGTGAAACGTTAGGATCCTCAGAAGCCCCTACAGAGATACTTTCAATATTAACTTGACGTCGTGAAAGAACACCTGTGAAGCGGTTAAGGACACCCGAACGGTTCTGAAGTTTAGCTGTTAACATTCTACGCATTGAACTTCACCCCCAACATTTCGTGATTACTCTTACCAGCCGGAACGATTGGCAAGACATGCTCTTTACGAGAGATATCCACCTCGATGAACATTGGTACGTCTTCCTTGATAACTTCCAAATCCTGATCAATTGTCTCTGGATTATCAAACTTGTAGGACTTAATGCCGTAAGCTTGAGCCATCAATTGGAAATCTGGGAGGGTATCAAAGACTGACTCTGATGTACGCCCTTCGTAGAAGGACTCTTGCCATTGACGTACCATACCAAGTGAGTGGTTGTTCAACATAACAACCTTGATTGGCACCTTGTAAATATTTAAGATAGCCAATTCTTGGTTCGTCATTTGGAAACCACCATCACCAACAAAGAGGATAACTTCTTTATCAGGATTAGCAATTTTGGCACCAATTGCTGCTGGGACACCAAATCCCATTGTTCCAAGACCACCTGAGGTCACCAGTTGACGCTCATTTTGGTATGGATAATACTGAGCTGTCCACATTTGATGTTGACCAACGTCAGTAACAACAACAGCATCACCCTTAGTCAATTCACCGATACGCTCGATAACTGCCTGAGGCTGTACCATACGTTCTTTCTTATCGTAAGAACGTACACGCTCTTTGTCTTTTGTGACTTTTTCAATCCATTTTTCAGTGTTATTCTGAACCACTGGTTCTGCTAAGAGCATTTCAAGAGCTTGCTTGGCATCACCAACAACTGGAAGGTCCACTGCAATAATTTTACCAATCTCAGCTGGATCTATATCAATATGGACAACCTTAGCATTCTTAGCAAATGTTTTAGGATTACCTGTCAAACGGTCATCAAAACGACAACCAATAGCAATCATAAAGTCAGCATCCGTCATAGCAATGTTAGCCGCATATGAACCGTGCATACCACCCATACCCAAGAAAAGGGGATGACTAGTAGCAATTGTCCCTTGTCCTAGAAGACTTGTGACAACTGGGATTTGGTAGCGTTCTGCAAAAGCAACTAGCTCCTTAGCAGATTCAGAATAAGACACCCCACCTCCAGCTACAATAACCGGTTTCTTAGCTTTCCCCAACTGCTTCAAGATTTTCTTGATTTGCATTTCGTTTGGTCTTAGCGTCGGTTGGTAACTTGGAAGATTAATTTCAGGATCGTTGATGAAGGCTGTTTCCTTAGCTACGACATCTTTAGGGAGGTCGATAACAACCGGACCAGGACGACCAGTTGTTGCAATATGAACCGCTTCCCTAATAATACGAGGAATATCAGCTGTATCGCGAATCTGATAATTGTATTTTGTAATCGGCATGGTAATTCCGACAATGTCAGCCTCTTGGAAGGCATCCTTACCAATACCTGATGTTGCTACCTGACCAGTAAAGACTAGGAGAGGTACGCTATCACTCATAGCATCTGCAATCCCTGTAATAGCATTAGTGGCACCAGGACCACTCGTTACAAGAGCAACACCGAGTTTACCAGTTGATTTGGCATAACCTTCAGCTTCGTGCAGACTTCCTTGCTCATGACGAGATAAGATATGATTAATCTTGTCATTTTTGTAAATAGCATCATACAAAGGAAGAACCGCTCCGCCAGGATATCCAAAGATAGTTGAAATCCCAAGTTCAAGAAGTGTATCAAGAATCAAATCAGCACCAGAGCGTGCTTCTTCAAGTTCAATTTTCTTCACATGGACCTCCTTTAGTAGTTGTTTTTTTCGAATTGTCTAAAAATTCAAAACCTTGTATACTATGATAACATTTTTAACCAAATTTGCAAGGGTTTCAGAGAAAAATATCACAAACTCTTCGGAAAGAATGTTCTTAGTTTTTTTCTTGTGCTTGACGTTCTGCTTTACGTTCTTCGAATTCTTCGTCACTCATCAAAGTTCCGCCGACATTGGCTGATTTAGCAAAGGCTGTATAGCGACGCAACCAACCACTTGAAATTTTTGATTTGAAAGGTTTCAAATGTTTGCGACGTTCTTCAAGGGTTACATCATCGACAAGCAGATCAAGAGTACGGTTTGGAAGATCAATCACGATTTCATCGCCATCTTCGATTAGGGCGATATTACCACCTTCTGCTGCTTCTGGAGAAACGTGACCAATAGCAATACCACGAGTAGCTCCTGAGAAACGGCCATCCGTAATCAGTGCCACATCCTTACCAAGACCGCGTCCGACAATCTTAGAAGTTGGTGCCAACATTTCTGGCATACCAGGACCACCCTGAGGACCTTCGTATCGAATGACAACGACATGTCCCTTCTTAACTGTTCCATTGTCAATCAACTCAAGGGCTTGATCTTGTGAATCACAACAAATAGCTTTACCGCGGAAAGTTTTAACAGATGGATCTACACCACCAACCTTGATAACAGCTCCATCCTGAGCAATATTTCCGTAAAGAATAGACAAACCACCAACTGGTGAAATAGGATGCTCAATCGGATGGATAATTTCTTCATTTTTGATTTCAGCACCAGCTACATTTTCTTTCAAGGTTTTACCAGTAACTGTAATACGATCACCCTTAATGGCTCCCTTTTTAATCAACTGATTGATAATGGCTGGAACACCACCAGCTTCATGCACATCATGCATGGTGTAAACACTTGAAGGGGCAATTTTAGAGAGATAAGGTGTCTTCTTGGCAATTTCATTAATGTCCTTAAGGTCATAATCAATACCAGCCTCACGCGCAATAGCAAGGGTATGGAGAACAGTATTGGTTGAACCACCCATAGCCATATCAAGAGCAAACGCATCATCGATAGCTTCTTTGGTCACAATATCACGTGGGCGAACATTATTTTTGATGTTATCCATCAATTTTGTGGCTGCTTGACGAACCAATTCACGACGTTCATCTGAGACAGCTAGGATAGTACCGTTACCTGGAAGGGCAAGACCCAAAACTTCCATCAAACAGTTCATTGAGTTAGCGGTAAACATTCCTGAACATGAACCACAAGTTGGACAAGCATTTTTCTCCAAATAATCGAGCTCTTCCTTGCTCATATCTCCAGCCTGATAGGTACCTACAGCTTCAAACAAACTTGATAGCGTCGCTTGATGACCAGTCATGTCAACGCCACCCTTCATAGGGCCACCAGAACAAAATACTGCTGGCACATTAGTACGCATGGCTGCCAAAATCATCCCTGGCGTAATCTTATCACAGTTAGGAATATAGAAAACCCCGTCAAACCAGTGGGCATTAATAACTGTTTCTGCAGAATCGGCAATCAATTCACGAGATGGAAGACTGTAACGCATCCCAATATGCCCCATGGCAATCCCATCATCCACACCAATGGTATTAAACTCAAAAGGAATACCGCCAGCCTCGCGGATAGCTTCCTTGGCAATATCTGCTAATTCACGCAAGTGAACATGCCCTGGAACAATATCAATATAAGAGTTACAAATAGCAATGAAAGGCTTTTGCATATCCTTGGCAGATTTAACTTGCCCAGTCGCATACAAAAGTCCGCGTGCTGGTGCCTTATCAACACCAACTTTAATCATATCACTTCTCATGATGTTACCTTCAATCTATAAAATTTCTTACAACATATGTTACCACTTTGGAAAGTAATGTCAAGGAATTTTCAGAATATTTCTGTAATTTCGAAAAGATGTCCCAGCCGTATCAAAACCGACAAAACAAAAAGGAAGCTCTAAGACTTCCTAAATGATTATTTCAATATTATTCAACACTAAAGAGGTATGGATAAACTGGTTGGTCTCCTTGGAAGATTTCAACTTCGATACCTTCGTGAGCCTCTTCCAATTTTTCCGCAAGTGCTTGAGCTTGTTCTTGATTACCTTCTTCGCCGACATAAATCATAACAATTTCACTGTCTTCGTCAATCATCTTGTCAAAAGTGTCAAGAAGGGCTTGATCCATATCTGGTGTAGACACAAGGATCTTACCATCAACCATACCAAGGATATCATTTTCATGAATCTCAAGTCCGTCAATAGTTGTGTCACGTACCGCCAAGGTCACGCTACCACTTGTTACATCTGAAAGACTAGCTGTCATAGCTTCAACATTCGCTTCGATACTTTGGCTAGGATCAAAAGCAAGCAAGCTTGTAAAGCCTTGTGGTACTGTACGCGTTTCAACAACTGCCGCATTGACATCTACTACCTCAGCAGCTGATTGTGCTGCCATAAAGATGTTTTTATTGTTTGGCAAGATGATAACATTCTTAGCATTAACCTGCTCAATAGCCTTAACAATATCTTCTGTTGATGGGTTCATTGTTTGACCACCTGAAATCACATAGTCAACACCTTGTGATTTGAAGATATCTGCAAGCCCATCTCCAGCAACAACTGCAATAAGAGCAAAGTCTTTAGGAACAGAAGGTGCAGCTTGGATAGCTTCTTCTTTTTGAACTTGTGCATCGTGTTGGTTACGCATGTTGTCAACCTTAACTTTGACAAGAGCCCCATATTTAAGACCTTCTTGCATGACAAGACCTGGATCCTCAGTGTGGACGTGAACTTTGACAATTTCATCGTCATTAACAACAAGGAGAGAATCCCCAAGGTTGCTCAAGTAATTTTGGAACTCTTCATAGTCAAAGTCCTTCACATAAGTTGGACCTTGTTTGAGACCAATCATGATTTCCGTACAGTAACCAAAAGTAATGTCTTCTGTTGCAACATGACCAGCAACTGACTTATGATGTTCTGCATTGATCATCTCTGTCATCGTAGCAGGTGTCGCTTGGAAGTCCTCTGAAGCGATATACTCACCTGTGAGGGCTGACAAGAAACCCTCATAAATGAAGACCAAACCTTGACCACCTGAGTCTACCACACCAACTTCTTTCAAAACTGGAAGCATCTCTGGTGTCTTAGCCAAAGCAGCTTTAGCTCCGTCAAGAGCTGCGCGCATAACCTCAACAGCATCATTTGTAGATTCAGCTTTCTTAATCGCTGCTGAAGCTGCACCACGTGATACTGTAAGGATTGTTCCTTCAACAGGTTTCATAACAGCTTTATAAGCAACTTCAACCCCTGCTTGGAAGGCATGAGCTAGATCTTGGCCGTCAAGTTCCGTTTTGTCCTTGATACTTTGACCAAATCCACGGAACAATTGTGACGTGATAACACCTGAGTTACCACGGGCACCCATCAAAAGACCCTTAGACAAAATCTGACCAACTTCACCAACTGTTGAAGCTGATTGATCTGCGACAGCTTTGGCTCCGTTATCCATAGTCATTCCCATGTTTGTTCCAGTATCTCCATCTGGTACTGGGAAGACATTGAGTGAATTCACATATTCTGCTTGCTTACCTAGACGTGTTGCTGCCGCTTGGACCATCTCCTGAAGCAAGCTTGTTGTAATTTTAGACACTAGTTTTCTCCTACGACTTTAATATTTTGAACGTAAACATTTACTGTTTCAGCCTTGATACCGAGTTGATTCTCAAGATTAAATTTCACACGTTCTTGAATATTTTTTGAAACCTCACTAATCTTAACACCGTAACTCATAACAGTGTAGACATCAACAGTGATACCTGCATCAGTAGATTTCACGACAACTCCTTTTGCGTAGTTTTCTTTTCCAAGAAGTGCTTGAAAATTATCTCGGATAGCACTCTTACTTGCCATACCGACAACGCCAAAAATTTCTGTTGCTGAACCGCCAACTACTGTTGCGATGACATCATCTGACAATTCGATTTGACCATCTTTTGTATTGATTTTTACAGTCATAATTACTACCTCAAAAAGTTTTTATCAGCTTATTTTACCATATTCGAGCCTACTTGTAAAAAATAAGAAGAAGATACCCTTTGAATAAGAGTATCTCCTCAGTATTTATCCTTAAAACTTTCTCTTTACGAGATAACGACGGTACATCACGTAGAGGAAGATCGCACGCCATACATTATCAACAACGGTTGCAATCCAGACTCCGGCAAGACCCAGTCCTAGACTCACCCCAAGGAAGTATCCTGAGAAAATTCGGATAATCCACATCCCAATAGTCGTCGCATAGAAAGGCATCTTAGCCTTACCCAGACCTTGCCAAACTGCTGTGTAGACTAGAGTCCCCGAAGTCACAGGATTCCCAAGGAAAGAATAAAGAATAACTACCTGACTAGCCGCAATAGCTGCTTTATTATCTGTAAAGAGACCCGATAATCCTTGGCCAAAGAGCAAGATACTCCCTGAAACCAGAACCATCAAGAAGGTGGAAATCCAATAAGACTCTCGTATAATACGCTTCATCTGCGTCTTATCCCCTCGACCCAGACTATTGGCAACCAAGATAACCGTAGCCGTTGCGACTCCCATACCAGGCATATAGTTAAACTGGGTGAGGTTTTCACCAATGGCGTTACCACCGACAACGGCTGTACCAAAGGTAACAATAATAGCCACGATGACCACATCTCCAGCACGCATCATCAGTCGTTCACCTGCTGCTGGCAGGGCAATCCCCAACAACTCTCTATTAAAAGGTTTGGTAATTTCAAGCTGCTTCACATCCAGTTTCATCGCTTGCCAGAGTATCACTGTCCCAACCAGACGAGAGAAAACCGTAGCTGTTGCGACCCCAATAATCCCCCAATGTCCCACAAAGATGGCTAAAGAAGATAAAATAGCATTAAGAACATTGGTCAAAAGACTGACAACCATGGAAATACGAGGTCGTCCCTTGGCTCGTAGGATGTTACCAAAAGTAGTCATCAAGGCTAAGAAGACCACTCCTCCACCGACAAGAGCAAGGTAAAGACTACCAGCCTGAGTCACAGATTGCTCAGTACCTAAAAGATTAAGAATAGCCCCACCACCAAAAATGGAAAGTAGACCAAGGATGAGACTAAGAGCAAGGGTAATAATAATAGCATCCCAAGTGTCTCGGTTAGTCGCTTTAACATCACCTTTTCCTAAACTTCTGGCAATGACACTGGCACTTGAGGCTCCTAGAGCAATAAAGATAGCTTGGTAAATCGTAATGATATTATTGGCTACGGAAACCCCCGATATAGCGACAATACCAACCTGGGCCACTAGGTAAGAATCGACAACCCCCATCAACATTTGTAGAAGGTTTTCGGCCATAGCAGGCAAGGCTATGTTTAGAATTTTCTTTGTTTCTGTCATAATATTCTTTTCTATATTGATAAAAATAGGGCTGATTTCTCAGCTCCTATTTTTTTATTCTTATACACCAAGATAGCTTTCAACTGCTTTTTGCATATCAGCTGCCGCAACAACTGTTTTATGGCGAACTTCTGCATGTTCAAGTCCATCTACAGCCGCTGGGATAGCTACACCTGAAAGTTGGTGCAAATCTTCTACTGCTTTGAAATCATCCCCACTGTCTTTACCAGTGACAGCTGAAACAGCCACACGTGGGAATTTGTATGGGCTAGCTGTTGAAGCGATAACTGTTGGTGTGTGGTCATCTGTCTTTTGAACATATGCTTCGTAAACAGCTGAGGCAACTGCTGTATGAGGATCTTCGATATACTTGTCTTCATCATAGACACGCTTGATTTCAGCAGCTGTTTCATCCTCAGTTGCAAAACCTGCTGCAAACAAATCAAGAATATCTTTATCTGCATCAGCCAAAGTATACTCACCCTTAGTCACAAGTGCATCCATAAGCTCTTTAGTCTTAGTAGAATCATTACCAAGAAGGTGGAAAATCAAGCGTTCCAAGTTAGAAGATACCAAGATATCCATAGAAGGGCTTGTTGTTACCTTGAAGTCACGTTTCTTGTCATAAGTACCCGTTGCGAAGAAGTCTGTAAGGACGTTATTTTCATTAGAAGCACAGATTAATTTGCCAACTGGAACACCAATCTGACGTGCATAATAAGCCGCCAAGATATTACCAAAGTTTCCTGTTGGTACTGTGAAGTTCACCTTATCTCCGTTTTGGATATGACCTGCCTTAACCAACTGTGCATAGGCATATACATAGTAAACCACTTGCGGTACCAAACGACCAACGTTCATTGAGTTAGCTGATGAGAATTGCGTATGATGAGCCAACAATTTCTCACGCAAATCAACATCATTAAACATACGTTTCACATCTGTTTGAGCATCATCAAAGTTACCATCAATGGCAATAACGTGCGTATTAGCTCCTGTTTGAGTGGTCATTTGCAATTCTTGGATTTTTGAAACACCGTCTTTTGGATAAAAGACAATGATTTCAGTTCCAGGAACATCTGCAAAACCAGCCATGGCAGCTTTACCAGTGTCACCTGATGTCGCTGTCAAGATGACAATCTTATTATCAACACCTTGCTTTTTAGCTGATGTTGTTAGCAAATAAGGCAAGATTGAAAGGGCCATGTCTTTGAAAGCAATAGTAGAACCATGGAAAAGCTCAAGATTGTAGTGGTTCTTAAGTTTAACTACTGGTGCAATGGCAGCTGTATCAAACTTGTCATCATAAGCATTTGTGATACAGTAATCCAATTCCTCTTCAGTAAAATCATCCAAGAAAGCTGACAAGACCAATTTAGCAACTTCTTGATAAGAAGCGTCTTTCAATTGATCAAAGTCCAAAGCAACCTCAGGCGTTGACAACGGTGTGAACAAGCCACCATCTGTTGCCAAACCTTGAAGAATAGCTTGACTAGCTGTTACTTTATTATTTTCGTCACGTGTTGATTGGTATACAAGTGTCATGGTAAATCCTCTTTTTAGATAGTCTGTGGCTCTATTGTAGCATAATTGTCAGAATATTTCTACACGTATTGTGACTTGTGAGAAAATCATTCGGATATCACCCTATTTTCTCCTCTCAAAGACATGAAAAAATCCGGAATAGCTATTCCGGATGTCATCTTAAAATTTATCTTTGGTGTCATTCTTAGTTGAGAAAGTAATATCTTTTGATTTGCCATCACCACTAAGCGTTACTTTCTTATCTTTTTTAGTCACTTTTAGCTCTTGGCCTTTTTTCACATTGAGACCATCAATATCAACGTCTTTGTTGACAGAAGTAACAGTCATCTTATGTCCCAAGCGACTAACCTTCCCTTTGAAAAGGGTTGTCGTTGTTTCGCCTGTCTTCGAATCATACTTTTGACCGCTGTCTTTTGCAGCTTTTTCAAGAGCTTCATCAAGTTCTTTTTCTATAGTTTCCTCACTATAATAGTTTTCAAAGGAATCTCCATAGAAGGCTTTAAATAAATCTCCAAAGGCTGAGAAGGACTTCTGAACCCTCTCACGATAATCCTTGATGTAAGTTTTCTTGTCAAAAGTATAGCCAGCAGTCACCTTCGCATTGCTACCTTTTACCTTCATGGTTACAGCAGTATCTGTAAAGTACTTTTCAAGCTCCTTACTATCCAAGTCTGTCAAACTTTCAGACATGCTTGAACTATACTCTCTACCTAGAGAACTACTGTACCATTTGCCATCAATATTACCTGTCACATAACGGTAAGTCATAAAGCCACCGATACATAAGAAGACGAGGACTACCGCTGACAAAACTGAGACTAGGATGCGTTTTTTCTTTTTGGGATCCATTGGTTTTTTAGGAGCCAAATTTGCCATAGCTGCTTGTCCTTCTGGAAAAGCAACCATAGAAGGTGCTGTTGTTGTTACCGCTGGTGCCGTTTCTGTTGGTAGAGGACTAGTGCTTGTCTCGACGATTTCTGCCTCAACCTTAATAGGTTCAGTAGTAGCTGTATCTTCAGCTTTAGCTGGTGCTTCATTAACAAACTCTCCAGCTTTCAAAGCATCCGCCATTTCCTGAACACTCGGCTTACGTCCGTTTACCGTCTCAAAATAGTCCAACCATTCTGCTCTTGTCATTTATATTCCCCTTTAATTTCCTTTTTTATTTATTTTTTGTAAAACTAATGTCACCGAATTCACTGTGTGCCTTGATAGTAAAGCCTTCATTGTTAGGCGTATAATCTAAGACATCACCTTTTTTAAAAGCATCTGAATCTCCAGCCTTATCCACAGTGATTGTTTGCTCCCAACGGTTAATATCTCCCGTAAAAGCAGTTGTTGTGACACGACCGGTTTTGGCATCGTAGGTATAGCTCTTTGGAAGTTCTTTCTTCACTGTCTCATCAAACTGTTTATAGTAGTCTTTTTCTGACAATGAATAACTATCAAAAACCTCCGAGAACTCCTCACCGTACTGACCTTTCAATTCAGTAACTCTACTCTGGTAAGCCTGATAAAGACCTTTACGATTGTAAACAAAGCTCACTTTTAAGTGAGCCTTATTGTCAGTAATACTCATTGCTGTATTGATATCGGTGATAAGATTTTGACCTTGTGGTAAAGCATTACTAACTTTATTCTTAGTAGTAGCAGTGTCTTTCAGAGTGGCTAACATTTTCTCACTAAAGGTTGGGCTTGTCCAATCGCCCTCAATGCTTGCAGCTCGATAACGGTATCCCATCACGAGACAAACAATCAAAAGTATGGTGAGTATCGCTGCAATCACACCTGATACCATCCCCACAATATTCTTTGAGGTTACTGGCTCCTTTGATTCTTTTACTTGTTGACTAGGATTGAATTGAACACTCACCATCCTATCAGCATTAAACTCTTTAAACTTATTAGTCGCTCTATTCCCTTCCATGAGAGCCCCCGATGGTCCCATTTTATGAAGCTTAAGAGGGTGTGCTGTTTCACCCAAGCTAAGCCCTTCTTCTTTTGTCATAGGAATCTCCTTATCTTGCTGTAAGGTTATTATAACAATTCTTAAAGCGTTTTTCTATCTTATTCAAGAAAGTCCTTTATTTTTAATTTGGATAAACACTCTAATATAGAAGATTCCTGGCAAAAAAAGTAGCCCTTATAGAGCTACTTTAGTCTATCACTTACCCTTTATAATCAAAGGCAATTTCGATAATTTCTTTCAATTCTGAAATAAGCGGTTCTTTCGGATTAGCTGTTGTACATTGGTCTTCATAAGCATGTTCGGCCAAAGTATAGGCAGTGTCTTGAAGAAGTTTCTTAGTGACACCTTGTCCCTTCCAGTTCATGTCAATACCAACGGCAATACCTAATTCGTATACTTTTTGTGCCAAAAGTTCAACCAATTCAGCATCTGATTGTTTGTCAGTACCCCATCCCATGAAACGAGCAATATCAGCATAATCCTTGTCTGCACGGAAGTAGTCATATTTAGGGAACATGGCGTGTTTTTGAGGATCACGACCATTGTAGCGGATAACGTGAGGTAGAAGAATTGCATTGGTACGTCCGTGTGGAATATTGTACATTGGACCAATCTTATGTGCTAATGAGTGACTAATACCAAGGAAGGCATTGGCAAAGGCCATACCAGCCATTGTTGACGCATTATGCATTTTTTCACGTGATTCTTCATCACCAAAACGGTAAGAATGTTCAAGATTTTCAAAAACAAGTTTAATCGCTTGAAGTGAAAGTCCGCGTGTATAGTCGCTAGCCATGACTGATACATAAGATTCAATAGCGTGAGTCAAAACGTCCATACCTGTATCTGCCGTAACGCTGGCAGGTACACTCATAACCAAAGCAGGGTCGACGATAGCAATATCCGGAGTCAAAGCGTAATCTGCCAATGGATACTTGATATGAGTTTCACTATCAGTGATAACCGCAAATGACGTTACTTCTGAACCCGTACCTGAAGTTGTAGGGATACAGATAAATGTGGTCTTTTCAGCATATGGAATCTTATAGGTACGTTTACGAATATCTAAGAATTTTTGTTTAGCACCGAAAAAGCTTACATCTGGGTGTTCAAAGAACATCCACATAGCCTTAGCCGCATCCATTGCAGAACCACCACCAAGGGCAATAATGACATCTGGTTGGAAGTCTACAAAGCGTTCCAAGCCTTTATAAACCGTATTCGTAGATGGGTTAGGCTCAACATCTGAGAAAACTTCAATCATTGGATCGTGACGGTTGAGTTCCAGTTGGCGTTTAACCAAGGCAGCGTAGCCAAACTGAACCATACCTGGATCACAGACCAACATTACACGTTTAGCTTTGATATGACGCAGATATGTTATTGAGTCTTTTTCAAAGAAGATTTTTGGTGGGACGCGAAACCATTGCATATTATTGCGACGCTTTGACAATGTTTTTACGTTAAGAAGGTCAAATGAACTAACATTGTGAGAGATTGAGTTGTGTCCGTATGAGCCACAACCAAGAGTCAATGATGGGATCATGTTATTGTAGATATTACCGATACCACCTTCAGCTGATGGGCTATTTACCAAGACACGGCAGGCTTTCATGCGAATACCATATTGGAGTTGGAGCTCTTCATTTTCAGTGTGGATAACAGCTGTGTGTCCGAGACCACCCAAATTGAGCATACCTTCTGCTTTTTTGAATCCATCTTCAACGCCATCAGATTTGATAAGGGCAAGTACTGGAGACAATTTTTCCAAGGCAAGTGGGTGTTCCATTGTTGCATCTGGAATTTCTGCCAAAAGCAATTTTGTACCTGCAGGAACTTTAAGACCAGCTTTTTCAGCGATTTCAATAGCTGAGTGACCTACAATGGCACCATTTACAGCTGTACGCGCTTCATTAAGAACGACTTTTTCCAATTTAGCAATGTCGGCTTTTTTAGAAATGATGACACATTGATGTGCTTCAAATTCAGCCTTAACTTCGTCATAAATAGCTGCATCAACGATAGCTGCTTGTTCAGAAGCACAAATCATACCATTGTCAAAACTCTTTGAAAGAATGATATCGTTGACAGCACGTTTAACTTTAGCATCTGCCGCAATATAGGCAGGTACATTCCCAGCTCCTACACCAAGTGCTGGTTTACCAGTTGAGTAAGCTGCTTTAACCATACCAGGTCCACCAGTCGCAAGTACTGTGGCAATCTTAGGATGGTTCATCAAGAGACCAGTCGCTTCGATAGATGGCTCTTCAATCCACTGAATACAGTTCTTAGGTGCACCAGCTTCAATAGCAGCATCACGAACAATGCGCGCAGCTTCTGCTGATGATTTTTGAGCTGATGGGTGGAAGGCAAATACAATTGAGTTACGTGTTTTCAACGCAATCAAAGCTTTGAAAATAGTAGTAGATGTTGGATTTGTTGTTGGAGTTACCCCACAGATAACACCTACCGGCTCAGCGATAGAGACCAAACCTTGCTCTTTATCTTCAGCAATAACACCGACTGTCTTGTCATTTTTGATGCTATTCCAAATGTATTCAGAAGCATACATATTTTTTATAGCTTTGTCTTCATAAATACCACGACCTGTTTCGTCAACAGCCAATTTTGCAAGATACATGTGTTTATCAAGCGCTGCGATTGCTGCATGGTGAACAATGTGGTCCACTTGCTCCTGTGTAAAGTCAGCCATTTCATTGAGGGCTTCAACCCCCTTTATTGCCAATTCATCAATTACTGTTTGAATATCTTTAGTTTGTTTAATTTCTTTAGTCATATAAAACTCCTTTTAAGCACTTGTTAAAAAAATCACAAGCTTTTGAACAATATTATTATAGCTCTTTATTCAATTTTTGTAAACCCTTACAACGACAAAAATAAAGAAATCCATCCATTTTAGGACAGATTTCATCATTATTACCAAATAATCACACGATCTTCTGGGGCACGCCACATGCCGTCGCCTTCTTTAACGTCAAATTCCTTGTGGAATTCGTCGAAGTTTGGTAGTTGAACATTAGTACGGAGTTTTCCTGGTGCGTGGACATCGACACTTGCAAGGAGTTGCATATATTCTGTCCGAGCTTTCATGCGCCAGATGCGAGCAAAGTTGGTGAAGAATTCTTCTGCTGAGAAATCCTCCTCTTTCTTAGCGGCCTCAAGGGCTGCAGCGATGCCTCCAAGATCCGCTACGTTTTCAGAGACGGTCAATTTCCCGTTAATCTTAGCACCGTAAGAGTCTTGGCCTTCAAACTGATCGATGACTTTTTGCGTGCGAGCGGTAAAGGCTTCGTAATCTTCTGGTTTCCACCAGTCCTTCAAGCTACCATTCTCATCAAAGGAAGCTCCATTGGTGTCAAAGGCGTGTGAAATTTCATGGGCAATGACTGCACCGATTCCGCCGTAGTTAGCTGATGACGATTGGTGAAGATCATAGAAAGGTGCCTGCAAAATTGCTGCTGGGAAGACGATTTGGTTTTGTTGCGGATCATAGTAGGCATTGACCATATTTGCTGGCATATGCCACTCACTTCGATCAACTGGTTGGTTCCACTTACTCCAGCTATGAGCAATTGAAATTTCGTAGAGAGCTTGAGCATTTTCAACCAAGGTTTTGCTCTCGTCGATAATCTTCTTGGCATAAGTTTCTGGTAACTTTTCAGGGTAACCGATATGAGGTGTGATGACATTGAGTTTGACAATGGCTTTTTCACGAGTCTCAGGGGCGAGCCAATCTGCTTTTTCTAGACGAGCCTTGTAAACCTCAATCATAGTTGCAACTTTATGCTCTACGTCTGCTTTTGCTTCTGGTGAGAATTTTTCTCCCGCATACCATAGTCCAAGCGCTTGGCTATATGGTACTTCTGCTAATGACAAGGCTGCTTTTTCTTTGGAACGAGGTTCTGGAACACCTGCAATCGTACGACTATATTCACCAGCCAAGACACGGATTTCTTCAGTCAAAAATAGAGTCCAAGAAAGAGCTGCGCCGAGTTTCAATGCAGCATGAAAGGTCTCCCAGTTGGCTGCTGAGTAGAATGTTGGTGCGAATTCCTTCCAGTAACGCTCTTCTGGCACGATGATTTTATCTGGAGTTTGTCCGATCACTTCTGTAAAGAAGGCATCGAGTGGCAATTCTGGGACCAAGGCCTTGAAATCCGCCCACTCATAGGGATGGTAGAGTTTGTTATACTCTGATTTTTCTTCGTTCGACAAGACATATTTGGCCAATTCTGCATCCCCTGCAATGACCTTATCCAGGATATCTTTGATTTCTTCCTCTGAGAAATCAAATTTTGCCAAGAGTTTTTCCATCATTTGGCGCCAGATAGCTAGTAATTCTGGACCTTTTTCGTTACCTTCTTCATAGTAGGTCGTATCTGGCAAGATGAGAGCCGGTGCTTCTCCCCACAAGACATTCATTTGAGCATTCATAAAGTCTGGTGACACGCTAAATGGCAAGAGATTTGGTTTGCCAGCTAGTTCATAGGTGCCTAACTTGCTGGTATAGTCTTCAAAAGAAGACAAGGCCTTGATTTCATTGATCAAGGGCATGACTGGCGCTACACCAGCTGCTTCTCTTGCATCAAAATCTGCCACCATCTTATGGTATTTGACAAAGTTTTGGAGAATACTGTCTTCGGGCAATTCTTCACCTCGTTGCCATTTTCCAGTGATATCCAACATCAAGTTTTCGATATCTTGGTCCAAATCCATAAAACCACCGGTTGAAGGCTTATCATCAGGAATTACAGCGGTCTCCGCCCATTTTCCATTGACGTAATCATAAAAATCATCTTGTAAGCGTGTCATTACACTTCCTCCATCAACATTAAAAGTGCTTTCATTATAACAAAATTCCCCAGTAAAAGCATTTACTGAGGAAAGTTTGGCTTATTTTACTAAGATTGCTAGGGTTTGATAAGGCTTAAGACTTACCTTTTCAGCAAGCTCTGCATCGTCATAGTTTGACAAGAGCACGCGCCCTGACTGGTATTCTGCTGGAATCGCCACTTCTGCTTCACTTCCATAAAAATTATTGAGTACCAAGAGTTTTTGACCATCTAAATGACGTTCAAAGGCGTAGACTTGTTGACTATCTTCAAGTGCCGGCTGATAGCTACCTTCTGAAATAATAGGCATTTCTTTGCGCAAGCGAATCAATTCTTTATAGAATTTAAAGATTGGTCCATCGATTTCATTTTCAACGTTGATGTCTTTGTAAGATTTACCGGCTTTCAACCATGGAGTGCCTGTTGAAAAACCTGCATTTTCAGAAGCATCCCATTGCATTGGCGTACGAGAATTATCTCGTGACTTAGCTTGGATAATCTTAAAGGCTTGCTCTGGAGAATGACCTTGATCCAAAAGCATCTGGTAGGCATTGATGGATTCGACATCCACATAATCTGCCATCGAATCATAGTCTGGATCAATCATTCCAATCTCTTCGCCCATGTAGATATAAGGCGTTCCACGTGACAAGTGAATGCTGGCTGCGAGCATGGTCGCTCCTTCATTGCGGAAGTTCTTGATATCCACAAAGCGATTAAGAGCACGAGGTTGGTCATGGTTATTCCAGAAGAGGGCACTCCAACCTCCTCGTTCACTCATTTCCTTGCCCCAGGTATGATAGAGACGTTTGAGCTCTTCAAAATCAAATGGAGTAATGGTCCATTTTTGACCATCTTCATAGTCGACTTTCAGATGATGGAAGTTAAAGGCCATAGACAACTCGTGGCGCTCCGGTGCTGAATACAAAACACAGTTGTCAATGGTTGTCGATGACATCTCTCCAACTGTCATAAAGCTATCATCAGAACCAAAGGTCGCTTCATTCATCATACGAAGATAGTCATGGACAATTGGTTTATCCGTATAAGCTGGCTTCCCTTCATTTTCAGGGCAATCCACCAAGACTTCGTCTTTTCCAATCAAATTGATCACATCAAAACGGAAGCCTTTGACACCCTTGTCCCGCCAGAAGTTGACCACCTTGAACAATTCCTTGCGGACATTGGGATTGCGCCAATTGAGGTCTGCCTGTGTCACGTCAAAGAGGTGAAGATAGTATTTTCCTGTATCTCCAAAAGGAGCCCAGGCAGAACCACCAAATTTAGACAACCAATCAGTTGGTTGGTCCTGAATGAAGAAGAAATCTTGGTAGTACTTATCTCCAGCAAGAGCCTTTTGGAACCACTCATGCTCCGTTGAGCAATGGTTAAGCACCATGTCTAGCATGAAGTCAATCTTGTGCTCTTTAGCTACACGGACCATTTCTTCAAAGTCAGCCATATCCCCAAAGACAGGATTAACGGCTGTATAGTCTGAAATATCGTAACCATTGTCACGTTGTGGGCTTGGATAGAAAGGATTGAGCCAAACCATATCCACGCCCAACTCTGCTAGATAAGGAATCTTTTCAATGATTCCTCTGAAATCACCAATTCCATTTCCTGTAGTGTCCTTATATGATTTTGGATAAATTTGGTATACAACCTTTGTTTTATCTAATGCCATGTGATTTTTCCTCTTTTGTTCTTTATATGAAGAGGTGGAACCGTAACGTCTCCACCCCTTAGCTTATTTTGTTCGATGAGCAATCATGAGAACATCACCACGTTTAATATCACGTGGAAGATCTCCTTCAACATCTGCTTGGAAATCATCTTGATTTGTAATGATAACTGGAGTCTCAGTGACCAAACCAGCCTTTTTGATAACATCCATATCAAAGCTAATCAATTGTTGACCAACAACAACTTTATCACCTTGTTCAACATGAGCCTCAAAACCTTTTCCGTCAAGGCTAACCGTATCCATACCAATGTGCATTAGCATTTCAACACCTTCTTCAGAAACGATACCTACTGCGTGCTTAGTTGGGAAGAGTACTGTCACTGTACCATTCACTGGTGAAACCAATTCCCCTTGACTTGGTTCGATGACGACACCTTGTCCCATTACACCTGATGAAAAGACAGGATCTGTGGCTTGGCTAAGTGGTTTAACTTGGCCAGCAAGTGGGCTAACAACCTCTGCTGATTCAGCAAGAGCCGTTGGAGTAGCAGTATGTGATGCAAATTCAGCTTCTTCTTGAGCTGCGAATTCTTCCTTAAGTTCTGTATCATCTTCTGTCTTAGTAAAGAGACCCACTTTGCGGAAGAAGAAAGTCAAGACCATAGGTACAATGATAGCAACAAGCATAATTCCTGCAAATGGAATCATATACTTAGGTTGAATTGATAGAATACCAGGCAACCCACCAATACCAATAGAGGCCGCTGTAACGTTAAAGGTTACTGATAGAAGACCTGCAATAGATGAACCAATCATACCCGCAACAAATGGGTAAATATATTTGACGTTAACCCCGAAGAGGGCTGGTTCTGTAACACCAAGATAAGCTGAAATAGTAGCTGGAAGTGAAATTTGAGCCTCACGTTCATCATGACGATGCATAATATAGTAAGCAAAGACTGCTGAACCTTGAGCAATGTTTGATAGAGCAATCATAGGCCAAAGAGCTGTTCCACCAGCATCTGCAATCAACTGAGTATCAATTGCATTGGTCATGTGGTGAAGACCAGTGATAACGAACGGCGCATAAAGGGCACCAAAAACAGCACCGAAAAGCCATTTTACAGGACCTGTCAAACCAGCAAGAACCACTGTTGAAAGAGCTTGGCCAATAGTCCAACCAATAGGACCTAAAACAGTATGAGCCAAAATAAGGGCTGGAATCAATGACAAGAACGGTACAAAAATCATTGATACTACTTCTGGTACATGTTTACGCCAGAAAATTTCAAGATAAGAAAGTGACAAACCAGCAAGAAGGGCAGGAATAACTTGCGCTTGATAACCTATACGATTAACAGTAAAGAATCCGAAATCCCAAACCCAATCCTTAGCAATTTCAGACGCTGGTGTCAATGCTACTGAATAAGCATTAAGCAATTGTGGTGACACCAGACAAATACCCAAAACAATTCCAAGAATTTGGCTAGTTCCCATTTTACGAGAAACAGACCAAGTAATACCTACAGGCAAGAATTGGAAGATAGCTTCACCAGGTAACCACAAGAAGTGATTCACTCCTGACCAGAACTGAGAAACCTCGGTAATTGTCTTGCCGTCAAGCATAGACCAATGCACACCTTCAAGAACATTACGGAAACCAAGGATTAATCCCCCAACGATAAGGGCTGGAATAATAGGTGTAAAGATCTCCGCCAAGGTTGTCATAACACGCTGAACTGGGTTTTGGTTGCTCTTGGCAGCTGATTTAGCAGCTTCTTTAGAAACACCTTCAATCCCTGATACAGCAGTGAAATCGTTATAAAAGATTGGTACATCATTACCAATGATAACTTGGAATTGACCTGCATTGGTGAAAGTCCCCTTAACAGCAGGAATGGCTTCGATTGTTTTCACATCTGCCTTCTTGTCATCACCAAGAACGAAACGCATACGCGTCGCACAGTGAGTAACAGCAGTCACATTTTCTTTACCGCCGATTGCAGCAAGCAGATCTTTGGCTTCTTGTTCAAATTTACCCATTTGAATCTCCTTTTCTTTTTTGACAATATCTGATTGACTTGATAAACTAATTGTAAGCGATTGCAAATTTGTCTGCAAGTGTTCCGGGATTTTTTTAACGTATTTTTGTAAAAAAACATCGGTTGTATGTTTTTTTACCTACAAATGAGGAGAAAGATGAAAAAATATCAGATTATTTATAAGGATTTAGAAAAAGCTATCCATGAGCAAAAGTATCAAGTGGGAGACTTTCTCCCCACCGAACAAGAACTGGTTCAATCTTACCAGGTTAGTCGAGACACTATACGAAAAGCATTAACCTTACTCGTTGAAGAAGGCTTGGTCAAAAAAATTCATGGCTCTGGCTCTCAGGTTATTAACCAGGAACAAATCAACTTTCCTGTGTCTGACCTTACTAGTTACCAAGAACTAATAGAACAACAAGGCCTTAATTCGCAAACCAATGTTATTTCTCTGGATAAAATCATCGTTGATTCCAAACTCTCAGAAAGAACTGGTTTTTCTAACAGCCGACAGGTTTGGCGTGTTGTTCGCCAAAGAGTCGTTGATAGCTGTGCCTCTGTTATAGATATTGATTACCTAGATGCAAGCCTTGTTCCTCAACTAAACCGTAGCATTGCTGAATACTCTATTTACGACTACATTGAGAATCAGATCAACCTTAGCATTTCCCACGCCTTTAAAGAAATCACTATCGATAATGCTACCGATCAGGATAAGATTCTTATCGACCTAGGTAAGGACCAGCACGTCGTCTGTGTCCGTTCAAAAGTTTATTTAAACAATGGAAAACAGTTTCAATTTACGGAAAGTCGCCATAAACTTGAAAAATTCAAATTTGTTGATTATGCCAAGCGCCATCATTAAAACGAAAAGCCTAGCTAATAGAAAAAGTATCGGACATTCTTGTCCGATACTTTTTAGTTTTTACGAATAGGATCTGCTAGATACTCCGCACGAGCACCACCAATTAACTTAGGACGACTAGCCAAAGCAGTCACATGGGCACCACCTAATTCTGGAATAATAGGGCGAAGAGGAACTTGGACCCTCTTCACATGCATACCAATAGAGGTATCCCCAATATCAATACCAGCCTGAGCGACAATTTCCTCCACCTCAACAGGATCCTTCATATAGTCGAAAGCAGCCAGCTGACCACTTCCCCCAGCGTGCAAGGTAGGAAGAACATTCACAATTTCCAAATCTTTAGCCATGGCAAGCTCACGCTCGACAACCAAAGCACGATTCAAATGTTCACAGCCCTGAACAGCCAAGTAAATCCCTTTAGGTTCCAAAACCTCAAGAATAGTTTTCACAATTCGTTGACCAATTTCGCGGCTAGAGGCTTTGCCGATAGTCCCACCAGCAACCTCACTGGAAGACAGGCCCAAGACAAAGATAGCTCCTCTCCCAATAGCTGAACGTTCAACAATATCTTCTACAAGCACACGTGTCTTCTCTTCTAAATCTAGCAACATCACAACAGCCCTCCTTTAGACAACAGCTGTATTCAGGATTCGCACAATAAGATAGTACAGAATCACAAAAAAGACAAGGAAAAATGCCCCTAATAATAATAACTGCCTACGACGTTTCTTACTTAGATCCCAGGAGAAACCAAATCCCATCAAAAAAGGACCAACACTATAACTTAGCATAAACCATAAATCTACGCGTGCTATATGCCAAAAAGAAGAAATAAAGGCCACCAAACCAATTAAGGATAAAATCCAAGAAAAATCCCAACGATCTGGTTTAGCAAAAGCCAAGCCTATTAAGAAGCAGCCCAAGGCAGGCATGATAATAAATGATAGGGTCATAAAATAAAACATGCCATTATTATAGCATGTTTTACAGATTCATGTTAGTGGCGGTTAATAACACCATAAGCAATAGTGAATGCAATAGCAGCAATACCTACAACGATTGCCATGACAGCCCAGAAAATAGTCATCGCACGGCGTCCCTTGCGATTGTTGAAAGGAAGTCCCCAACCAATCATGATAACACCTAGCAATCCAAGCCAAATTTTATAAGTGATAACAATCGCCGCATCAAAATAGGCAAAAGCAACCAAACCTAAACCTAGCAAAGAAATCAAATAAGACCACTTACCCTTCAAAAATGAAGGCAAGGCCCAACCAAATAACACTAAACCTAGTAGAGCAAGAGCTCCACCACCAAAAAATACAGGTACAATATAATTATCAAACATATTCATATTATAGCATATCTTAAAAAGTTAGGAAATAGAATCTATCAACCAAAGCCATATCCACTCTTTAAAATTTGTTCACTTCCAATCACAGATTAATTGGTAGATACTAACTATTTATTTGGGTACAAAAAAACAAGACCCAGAAAGGACCTTGTTTTAATAAGCTAATTAAGCTACATCTATAATCAAAACGGACTGAAATTTAGAAAGTGTGGCAAATCTGTGGCAAAACATAAGAAAAAGGCTTGTCCATATTGGACAAACCCTTTATTTTCAAGCTTATATAAGCTAATTAAGCTTTGTTTGCTGAACCGAATACGTCGATACGTTCTTCAACAGCTTCTGTAATAGCTTCGAAACCTGGTTTCAAGAATTTACGTGGGTCGAAGAGTTTCTTCTTGTCGTATTCTGCTTCATTTGCTTCGTATTCAGCAACAAATTTACGTGTTGCGTTAGCAAATGCGATTTGACATTCAGTGTTAACGTTAACTTTAGCAACACCAAGTTTGATAGCTGCTTGGATTTGATCGTCAGGAATACCTGATCCACCGTGCAATACGATTGGGAAGTTAGGAACAGCTTCTGTCAATTTTTGCAAGTGGTCAAGGTGAAGTCCGCTCCAGTTTTCTGGGTAAGGACCGTGGATGTTACCGATACCTGCTGCAAGGAAGTCGATACCAGTTGCAACCATAGCTTTAGCATCTTCGATTGGTGCCAATTCACCATCACCGATGATACCATCTTCTTCACCACCGATTGTACCAACTTCAGCTTCAACTGATACACCGTTAGCGTGTGCAAATTCAACAACTTTAGCTGCTTTTTCAAGGTTTTCTTCAACTGGAAGGTGTGAACCGTCAAACATAACTGAAGTGTAACCTACACGGATACATTCCAAAGCATCATTGTAGTGACCGTGGTCAAGGTGAATAGCAACTGGTACAGTGATACCCATTGATTCAACCAATTCTTCGATGAGAACTTTACACAATTTGTAACCACCCATGTACTTAGCTGCACCCATAGAAGTTTGGATAAGTACTGGAGCTTGTTTAGCTTCTGCTGCACGCAAGATAGCTTGAGTCCACTCAAGGTTGTTTGTGTTAAATCCACCAACTGCGTAACCATTATCACGAGCTGCTTGGACAAATTTTTCTGCTGAAACGATTGCCATTATAAAGGCCTCCTATATTTTTTTGGGTTTGAACCCGTTTACAAGTTTATTCTATCACAATTAGACTCAAAAAACTAGCTTTTCTACAATTTGTAAGCGTTTTGATTTTTTAATACCTTGAATTGTCAAATTAAGTGCATACTCTCCCCATAGAATACTTCATAAGGTGTTTTCCAGTTAAGACATTTTCGTGGCCTATTATTAAGTTTGTTCTCCCATAGCTGAATAGTCTGATCATCAACCAATGTTAGATCACTACCCTTTGGAAAATATTCTCTAAGTAATCCATTCGTGTTCTCATTGGTTCCTCGTTGCCATGGAGCATGAGGGTCAGGAAAATAGACTTCAATGTTCAATTGATCACTCAATTTCTGATGATAGGTGAATTCTTTCCCTCTATCAGGAGTTACTGTATACTTCGTCAAGGGTTCTAACAGTTTTACCATAGCTTCTATTACCAACTTGCTTTTCTTAACAGCTACCTTTTTGATTTTTAGAAAACGAGAATAACGGTCTGTTAGAGTAACTAAACAAGCTTTTCCAGTTTTACCTGCAACAGTATCGGCTTCCCAATCTCCTATTCTAGTTCGATTATTAGCCTCTTCTGGTCTTTCGTGAATTGTATGAGAAATGGATATTTTCCCTCTATTTTCAACATGACCTTTAGTATGACGTGTTTTCCCACGATGACGAAGTTTACGAATGACACCACGAGCACCATGAGATAATGAGTTATCCTCAAAATGTCCTCGGTAAATGGCTCTATAGATTGTTTGATAACTAATAACAGTTTTTCCGTACTCTAATTGCAACCGACCTTCTATTTCTTCAGGAGACCATTGGTAATCGAGAAATAGATGTTTGATGGTATTGCTTAAATTGTGATCTATTTCAAGCATACGCTTCCGCCCACAGTGTGATTTAGCCCTATGGTAAGACTCCTGTGCATGACTTGGAGAATAGCTTCCTTCTTTTAGATGCCGCTTCCACTCACGACTAATACTAGACGGATGACGATGAAGTAACTTAGCAATTTGAGAAAAATTTAGGCCTTGCGTACGGTAAATGAGAATACTTTCACGCTCGTCTATGGTAAAATGATGGTAGCTCATAAGATTTCCTTTCGTAACTAGTTCGTTCAATTCTATTTTACTAGAAAATCTTATGAGTTTTTATTGTGCACTTATATTGTATATTCAAGACAAAAAAACCAGTCATCTGACTGGTTACTCTGCGGAAAGAGGGACTTGAACCCTCACGACCTAAAGCGGTCACAGGATCCTTAGTCCTGCGCGTCTGCCAATTCCGCCATTTCCGCTAACAACATTAGTTATTATATCAAGATTGACAACTTGTGTCAATACCTTTTTGAAAGTTTTTTATAACTTTCTCTTGTCTCTTTCGAAACAACTACTATATAATACCATTTATTGTTTGCTGACGTCAATACTTTTTTGCCTTTTTTTAAATTTTTTAGCAAAAGTTATCTATTATATCTTATATCAAAGATTAAACCAAACTCTTATTCAGCCTATCTAATCTCTCTCTAAGGGGCACTAAGTAGACTTCTTCTCCAAAACCACGCGATTTTAAGCCATCCTCAGCACAAGACAATAGCGATTCTGTCAAAGGTAAAATCATTTTGAGGTCTGTATCAGAAATATCCTTTTTCGAATATAAACGACGAATTCTAGGATAATCATAGTCAAACGCTTCAAAAATAGGTGCGTCATTCAAAATATTTTCTAGATTTTCCAAATTGACTAAAAGACCAAGGTGAAAGGCTGCTGGTGCAAAGGTTGATGAGAAAGGTTGGGTACAAACACTGCGAAACTCAATCGTCCCTCGTGTCGTTAAATCTTGGAATTGATAAGAACGGTGAGTCTTAAAATCTTCCTCACTTGGCTCAATAGTGACTACTTCGCCATGAATAGAGTGTGCTTTGACAGATGACGTACTTAGATAGTCTTTAGCACGTATTGGTTCAAAATAGTAGGTTTCATCCCCACGCTTAGCAGTAAAAATGGCTGTCTCAGATAAGTAAGAAAAATAGTCATCTTCGCTCTTAAACACCTTGGGAAATACCCCTGCATTTTCCTCAAACACACCATGCATGGAATTCTCCCAGAAAACATCACGAGAAAGCGCTAAATCCCAATCAGAACCCCAAAATTCAGAGTTTGCCAATAATACTGCCTTGGGTCCCTCTATTTGATTAAAAGCATTTAAAACCCTTAAATAGGACGTTTTTGAAACATCTAACTGTACCTGACTCCCACAGATGAAAGAACCATATTCTGGATAATCATGAAAGAAAGGATCGTTCTTTGCTTTAGATAACTCGAGAAAATCCATAAGCATCTCATAACGAGGAGATTTAACAGGTCTGTTGTCATTTTTTACCCAGTTTGGATTCACTCCCCAACCTTGCAACTCATGATTATGATTCTGCAGATAAGGTTGGATTATACCAAGGTAAGTATCCAAACGTTCCTCAACCTCAGAGATTCTTTCAGCCTTTGCAAAAGCAAACTCAATCGTATTGTAGGAGACTTCAAAAAGAATCATATCTCCAGAAGCTTTATCGATAAGCTGAATGGGATTGTTATCAGAATCATACTTATCAGCTTGAAAATCAAAATTATCCAAGAGATAGACTAGTAACTGTTTTGTAAGAGAGACATCTGTAGCATTACCACTCAAATTAACAACTGGGTATTCCAACTCAATCCCCACAAATAATTCCGGTTGCTCCTTAATTGGCTCATAATACCTTTGCTTAAGCAGTTCCTTGGCTGTTGTCAAAATAATGTCCCCCTTTTTGAAATAAGCTTATTTCATTATATCAAAATATTCAGACGATTTATAGCCCAAAAAAACGCCTGCTTACGAAAAATAACAGTATTACCTTTCGTAAACAAGCGTTACATGCTTATTTATTCCCATTTTTATGATGAGTGTTCCCGCTAGGCGTTTGCCCAGCGGTAGACCAGAGCTAGACTAAGAAAAGCTAAGCTATTCCATCATCATAACACTCAACAAAATTGATAAAAATTAAACAAGTTCGATGATTGCCATTGGGGCAGCATCGCCACGACGTGGTTCTGTTTTAAGGATACGAGTGTATCCACCGTTACGTTCAGCATAACGAGGTGCGATTTCTGAGAAAAGTTTTTGAAGAGCAGTTGTTGATGTATATTTATCAGTTGCTTCATCATAGCTTTCAGATGCAATTTCGTTACGTACAAATGCAGCTGCTTGACGACGTGCGTGCAAATCACCACGTTTACCAAGAGTGATCATTTTTTCAACTGTTTTACGGATTTCTTTAGCACGTGCTTCAGTTGTAACGATTGCTTCGTTAATGATAAGATCTGTAGTCAAATCACGAAGAACCGCTTTACGTTGTGAGCTTGTGCGTCCAAGTTTACGGTAAGCCATGTTATCCTCCTATATTATTATTTATCGTTTTTGAGTCCAAGTCCAAGATCAGCCAACTTAACTTTGACTTCTTCAAGAGATTTACGACCTAGGTTACGGACTTTCATCATTTCAGGCTCAGTTTTTTCTGTCAAATCATGAACGGTATTAATACCGGCACGTTTCAAACAGTTATATGAGCGTACAGACAAATCAAGTTCTTCGATGGTACGGTCAAGCACCTTTTCATCGTTCACTTTTTCAGTTTCTTTCATTACATCAGTAGCTTTAGCAACGTCAGTAAGGTCAGTAAACAAGTTCAAGTGTTCAATCAAAACGCGAGCCGAGAGACCGAGGGCATCTTCAGGGATGATTGTTCCGTTTGTCATGATTTCGATTGTCAATTTATCAAAACCATCGTTGCTACCTACACGGGCAGGTTCAACTTGATAATTGACTTTTTTCACTGGTGTGTAGATTGAATCTACAGCCAATGTTCCCACTGGTGCATCATCCTTCTTGTTTTCATCTGCTGGAACATAACCACGGTTTGTAGCTACTGTCATAGTCGCTTTCAAAGAAGCTCCTTCAGCGATAGTGAAAAGATAATGATCAGGGTTAACAATTTCAATGTCGCTATCAGTCAAGATATCTCCAGCAGTAACTTCAGCTGGACCTTGAACATCAAGTTCAATTGTTTTTTCGTCTTCGACGTAAGATTTTACAGCAAGTCCTTTAATATTAAGGATGATTTGCATCACGTCTTCACGGACGCCTGGTACGGTATCAAATTCGTGGAGTACTCCATCAATCTTAATTGATGTTACGGCAGCACCTGGAAGTGATGACAAAAGTACACGACGAAGAGAGTTACCCAAAGTTGTACCATAACCACGTTCTAGTGGTTCGATAACAAATTTGCCGTAATCTTTATTTTCATCAATTTTTGTTATTATTGGTTTTTCAAACTCAATCATTTATTATACTCCCTCGAAACGAACCTTGTGTACTATTGTTATTAAAGATTACACACGACGACGTTTTGGAGGACGACAACCATTATGTGGTACAGGTGTTACATCACGGATTGCTGTTACTTCAAGACCTGCAGCAGCAAGAGCACGGATAGCAGACTCACGACCTGAACCAGGACCTTTAACAGTTACTTCAACTGTTTTAAGACCATGTTCTTGTGCAGATTTAGCAGCAGCTTCTGAAGCCATTTGTGCAGCAAATGGTGTAGATTTACGAGAACCTTTGAAACCAAGAGCACCAGCTGATGACCATGCTACAGCGTTACCATGCACATCTGTAATCATAACAATAGTGTTATTGAAAGTAGCGTGAATGTGAGCAATACCAGATTCGATATTCTTTTTCACACGACGTTTACGTGTTGGTTTAGCCAATGTTTTTACCTCCTATTTTATTTTAATTATTTTTTCTTACCTGCAATCGCAACAGCTTTACCTTTACGAGTGCGGGCATTGTTTTTAGTGTTTTGTCCACGGACAGGAAGTCCACGACGGTGACGGATACCACGGTATGAACCGATTTCCATCAAACGTTTGATGTTAAGGTTAACTTCACGACGAAGGTCACCTTCAACTTTGATTGCATCCACTTCGCGACGGATAGCGTCTTCTTGATCGTTTGTCAAATCTTTAACGCGGATGTCTTCAGAAACGCCTGCAGCAGCCAAGATTTTCTTAGATGTTGCAAGTCCGATACCGTATACGTAAGTAAGTGAAATTACTACACGTTTATCGTTTGGAATGTCAACTCCAGCAATACGAGCCATGATTTCTCCTTTCTATATTATCCTTGACGTTGTTTGTGTTTTGGATTTGTTGGACAAATTACCATAACACGACCGTTACGACGAATAACTTTACAGTATTCGCAAATTGGTTTAACCGATGGTCTTACCTTCATGTTTTAATCCCTCCAATTATTTCGATTATTTAAAGCGGTATGTGATGCGTCCACGTGTCAAATCATAAGGACTCATTTCAACAGTCACACGGTCACCGACCAAAATACGAATGTAGTTTTTACGGATTTTACCAGAAACTGTCGCCAAAATTTGGTGTCCATTTTCCAATTCAACAGTAAACATAGCATTAGGCATAGTTTCTACAACTTTACCTTCAATTTCAATCACGTCTTCTTTTGCCACGCAAAAGTACCCCCTAAAATTTCGATTTGATTTCCTCTGAGCACAGAGGTAACAATTATAAGTCAGACTAAAGTATTATAACATGCTTAAGTCTGATACGCAAGTAAGATTATATAATTATTTAATTTCTGCAATCGCTTTTTTAACATCAGCGAATACATCATCGATATCTTGGTTACCTTGAATATCTGATACAAGACCAAGCTCACGATAATGTGCAATAATTGGCTCACCTTGAGCAATGTTTACGTCAAGACGACGTTTAACAGTTTCAGGTTTGTCATCTTCACGTTGGAAGAATTCATGTTCGCCACAAACATCACATGTTCCTTCAACCTTAGTTGGATTGAATACTTTATGATATGTTGCACCACATGAGCGACAAATGAAACGACCTGAAAGACGTTCAACCAAACTCTCTGGATTAACTTCAATGTTGATTACACCGTCAAGTTTAATACCAAGTGCTTTCAATGTTTCATCCAATGCATGAGCTTGCTCAATAGTACGTGGATAACCATCTAGCAAGAAACCTTTTTCAGCAATATCAGATTCAGCCAAACGCTCTTTAACGATTCCGTTTGTCACTTCATCTGGTACCAATTCACCTTTATCGATGAATGATTTTGCCAAAGTTCCCATTTCTGTTTGGTTAGCCATAGCAGCACGGAACATATCACCAGTTGAGATGTGAGCTACACCAAATTCTTCAACAATTTTTGCAGCTTGAGTCCCTTTACCAGCACCTGGTAGACCCATAATTAAAAGATTCATCTTACGAACTCCTTATTTTTGTTTTCAAATAACTCTATCAAAATTTAAAAACATTGGTAGAGTTATCAAAAAACAAAAGAGAAGGGACAGAAAGTAACCTTTCTTTCCCTCTCAATTGTTCATGAGAAGACTTAGTCTTCAAGATTCATAAATCCAACGTACTGACGTTTCAATAGGTAACCTTCGAGTTGTTTCATACCTTCGATACCAGTTGAAATCAAGATCAAGAGAGATGTACCACCAAGCGCGATTGAGCTTGTAAGGTGCATAAACTGTTGAGCCGCAATTGGAGCCAATGAAATAAACGCGAGAAATACAGCCCCGATTGTTGCCAATCTCTTAAGCAATGAAGACATGTACTTTTCAGTCTCACGACCTGGACGAACGCTAGGAATGTAAGACCCATTCTTTTGAAGATTTTCAGCAGTTTTTTCAGGATTTACTTGGACAAATGTGTAGAAGAATGAGAATAAGATAATCAATATCGCGTAAGTAATCATTCCACTAGGTGTATTATACGAGAGTAGTCCTTGTAAGTGTGATAACCAAGTAACCTTCGAGAAGAATGGAAGAATAGTACTAGGAATTGTTGTAATCGAGCTAGCAAAGATAACGGGAATAACACCAGCTGGATTTACTTTCAATGGAAGATAAGAACTCGTTGGAGCCCCTTGAACCAATTTAGTATATTGAATTGGAATTTGATATTCTGCCTGTTGAACAAATGTCGTAAAGAAGACAATCGCCAAACCTACCACAATTAGCAAAGCAACTATGATATATGAACGAGTTAATTCGTCAGCACGAACATTGACAAAGAAATCCTCGTAAATTGTTGAGAACATTTTTGGAATAGAAGCAATGATCCCTGAAAAGATAATCATTGACACACCATTACCAAAACCTTTATCAGTGATTTGTTCACCAAGCCATGTCACAATTATGCTACCAGCAGTTAGAATTGTCCCAATCAATAGGTAGGTTGAAACATTTGGTGTTTTAACCAATGAAATTGATGAGAGAGTATTAAAACTTGCTGTAATACCAATCGATTGAACAAAGGCTAAAACAAGAGTAATATAGCGAGTCGCTTGGTTCAATTTACGACGACCAACTTCCCCTTGTTTGCCCCACTCCACAAATTTCGGATAGATATCCATCTGCAAAAGTTGGACAATGATTGATGCTGTAATGTAAGGACTAACCCCCATCGAGAAGATAGAGAAGTTATTCATGGCATTACCAGACACCAAGTTAAGCATGTTCAAGAAAGGTAAATCACTTAATTGTTTCAAACTTTCCGCATTGATACCAGGAACTGTTACATGAGTCCCTACACGAAAAACGAAAATAATGAAGATTGTAAATAAAATCTTATTACGAACGTTTTTGACTTTCAATGCGTCTTTTAATAGTTTAAAGAACATAATGAGTTACCCCTCATTAGATGACTTCGATTGAACCACCTTTAGCAGTGATAGCTGCTTCAGCAGATTTTGAGAATTTAGCTGCTTTAACAGTCAATTTCTTAGTCAATTCACCGTTACCAAGAACTTTAACGCCTGATTTTTCAGCACGAACGATTCCAGCTTCTTTAAGAACTGCTGGAGTTACTTCTGTACCATCTTCAAAGACGTTCAATTGATCAAGGTTTACAAGTGCGTATTCTTTAGCGTTGATGTTAGTGAATCCACGTTTTGGAAGACGACGGAACAATGGAGTTTGTCCACCTTCAAATCCCGGACGTACGCCACCACCGCTACGAGCTTTTTGACCTTTTTGACCACGGCCTGAAGTTTTACCGTTACCAGATGAAGTACCACGACCTACACGGTTACGGACTTTACGAGAACCTTCAGCAGGTTTCAATTCATGAAGTTTCATTATTATTTTCTCCTCTTTTTGTAAAATGCTAGCGCCTCTAACCAAGTAAGGTAGCTTAATTAGAAACTCGCCTATACATGAAATTCAGTTTAAGTCGCAAGGGAACCCTCACGACTTAAATCAATTTTTATTTAACGTCTTCTACAGTTACCAAGTGAGATACTGCGTTGACCATACCACGGATAGCAGCGTTGTCTTCTTTAACAACTGAGCTATTCAATTTACCAAGTCCAAGAGCAACAACTGTTTTACGTTGTTCTGGTTTGCGTCCGATTGGAGACTTAGTCAAAGTAATTTTAATTTGAGCCATTGTTATCTCCTTTCTTATGCCAAGTCAGATACTGAGATGCCACGAAGAGCCGCAACTTCTTCAGCACGTTTAAGTTGTTTCAATCCTTCAACAGTCGCACGAACGATGTTGATTGGAGTGTTTGAACCGAGTGATTTAGATGTTACATCAGCAACACCCGCCAATTCGATGACGGCACGAACTGCACCACCAGCGGCAACCCCAGCCCCTTCAACAGCTGGTTTCAACAATACTTTCGCTCCACCAAATTCTGAACGAACTTCGTGAGGAATAGTTGTACCAACCATAGGAACTTCGATAAGGTTTTTCTTAGCTGCTTCAACTGCTTTACGGATAGCTTCTGGAACCTCTTGAGATTTACCAGTACCAAATCCTACGCGACCATTACGGTCACCAACAACAACAAGAGCAGCAAAACGCATGTTGCGTCCACCTTTTACAACTTTAGTAACACGGTTGATAGCAACTACGCGTTCTTCAAGTTCTACTGCATTATCTTTAAATGCCATTATTAAGTGTCCTCCCTATTAGAATTTCAATCCGTTTTCACGAGCTGAGTCAGCCAAAGCTTTAACACGTCCGTGATAGAGATATCCACCGCGGTCAAACACCACTTCAGAAATACCTTTAGCTACTGCGCGTTCAGCAACAAGTTTACCGACAACAACGGCTTGTTCTGTTTTAGTTCCTTTAGAAACTTCTTTATCAAGAGTTGATGCACTTGCGAGCGTTACACCCGCTACGTCATCAATAACTTGAGCGTAGATGCCTGTATTAGAACGGAAAATGTTCAAACGTGGGCGATCAGCAGTTCCAGAGAGTTTTCCGCGAACGCGACGGTGACGTTTTTGGCGGAGTTTGTTTTTATCTGGTTTCGAAATCACAATTTTCACCTCTTAATTATAATGCTTGCTCATGAGAGCTTTTGGTAAAGAGACAATCCAAAAAGAATTGCCAAAAGGATAAAATCCTATTATTTACCAGTTTTACCTTCTTTACGACGTACGTATTCACCAACGTAACGGATACCTTTACCTTTGTAAGGTTCTGGTGAACGAAGGCTACGGATGTAAGCAGCTGTTTGACCAACAACTTCTTTATTAATACCACTTACAACGATTGAAGTTGCAGATGGTACTTCAAAAGTAATACCTTCTGGAGCTTCAACTTCGTCTTGGTGAGATTTACCAACTGAAAGAACAAGTTTTTTTCCTTGGAGTTGCGCACGGTATCCGACACCGCGCATTTCAAGTTCTTTTTTGAAACCTTCAGAAACACCAACAACCATGTTGTTCAAGTTTGCACGTGAAGTACCGTGGATTGTTTTGTTTTCTTTTGAGTCGTTTGGACGGTGAAGTGTAACTTCGTTGCCTTCAACTTTGATTTCAATGTTTTTGTTAAACTCACGAGTGAGTTCGCCTTTAGGTCCTTTAACAGTAACAACGTTATCGTTGTTTGTTACTTCAACACCAGCAGGCAAAGTAATAACTTTATTACCAATACGTGACATAGTATTTAATTCTCCTGTTAGATTATCAAGCCACAAAGTGACTAGTTTTCACGGGGATGAGTCTCATCGAATATAATCAATGAAACTCGCACAAATCATTTGAGATAGGTGCTTAGTATCAGCTTCTTACCAAACGTAAGCGATAACTTCTCCACCAACGTTCTTTTGACGAGCTTCTTTGTCAGTCAAAAGACCTTCTGAAGTAGAGATGATCGCGATTCCAAGTCCGTTAAGAACTTTAGGAACATCTTCACGTTTAGAGTAAACACGAAGACCTGGTTTTGAGATACGTTTCAAGTTAGTGATAACACGTTCACCGTTTTGTCCGTATTTCAAGAATACGCGGATGATACCTTGTTTGTCATCTTCGATAACTTCAACGTTTTTTACGAAACCTTCACGTTTAAGGATTTCAGCGATACCTTTTTTAATGTTTGATGCAGGTACTTCAAGTACTTCGTGTTTAGCTTGGTTAGCGTTACGAATACGTGTCAAGAAATCTGCAATTGGGTCAGTCATAACCATTTTATATTTTCTCCTCTTACTAGTAGTTTGAATAATTCACTTGCTAGTTAATGATTGAGCTAGGCTCAGATTGTGTTTAATACATTCAAATTAGATAAACCAACTTGATTGTATCATGTTTTTACCAAGAAGCTTTGGTAACACCTGGAATTTGACCTTTGTAAGCCAATTCACGGAAGCAAACACGGCAAAGTTTAAATTTGCGATAAACTGAGTGTGGACGTCCACAACGTTCGCAACGAGTGTAAGCTTGCGTAGAGAACTTCGCAGGGCGTTTGTTCTTAGCAATCATTGATTTTTTAGCCAATTTATTTACCTCCTAGATTATTTTGCAAAAGGCATTCCAAGGCCTTTAAGCAATTCACGACCTTCTTCGTCAGTGTTAGCAGTAGTTACGATAACGATATCCATACCACGTACTTTATCAACATCGTCGAAGTTGATTTCTGGGAAGATAAGTTGTTCTTTAACACCAAGTGTGTAGTTACCACGTCCATCAAATGATTTAGTTGGAACACCATGGAAGTCACGAACACGTGGAAGTGATACTGATACCAATTTATCCAAGAATTCGTACATACGTTCACCACGAAGGGTAACTTTAGCACCGATCGCTACACCTTCACGAAGACGGAAGCCAGCGATTGATTTCTTAGCTTTAGTAATCAATGGTTTTTGACCTGAAATAAGTGCCAACTCAGCAGCAGCTTTTTCAAGAGTTTTAGCGTTGTTTACAGCTTCACCAACACCCATGTTGATAACGATTTTATCAACTTTTGGCACAGCCATAACTGAAGAATAGTTAAATTTTTCAGTCAAAGCTGGAATTACTTCGTTAGTGTATTTTTCTTTAAGACGGTTAGCCATTTAATACTTTCTCCTTTCCTTCGTGATTAGTCAAGCACTTCGCCTGATTTTTTGTTGTAACGAACTTTTTTGCCGTCAACAACTTTGTAACCTACACGTCCAGCTACACCGTTCTTGTCAAGAACTTGAACGTTTGAAGCGTGGATTGGTGCTTCTTTTTCCACGATAGCACCTTGAGGGTTTTCAGCTGATGGTTTTTGGTGTTTTTTGATGATTGCAACACCTTCAACAACAACTTTGTTTACTTTTGGAAGAGCTTTAAGAACTACTGCTTCAGTTCCTTTGTCTTTACCAGCAATAACGCGAACTTTATCGCCTTTTTTTACAAACATTTGAGTATTTCTCCTATTATTTCTTACGCCCTAATGGGCACCCTGACTATATCAGGGGACTAAGTTTGTGTTAATTCAGATTAAAGTACTTCTGGCGCCAAAGATACGATACGCATGTATCCACCTTCACGCAATTCACGTGCAACAGGGCCAAAGATACGAGTTCCACGAGGAGTTTTGTCATCGCGGATGATTACTGCAGCGTTGTCATCAAACTTGATGTATGAACCGTCTGGACGGCGAGCACCAGTTTTTGTACGAACGATAACAGCTTTAACAACATCACCTTTTTTAACAGCTCCACCTGGTGTAGCTTGTTTAACAGTTGCAACGATAACGTCGCCGATGTTAGCGAATTTACGTCCTGAACCACCAAGAACTTTGATAGTCAAGATTTCACGAGCACCGCTATTATCAGCAACTTTTAAGCGACTTTCTTGTTGAATCATTTCAATTGTCTCCTTTTAGTTTTATTAGATAATAACAGCTTCTTCCACAACTTCTACAAGACGGAAGCGTTTTGTAGCTGAAAGTGGGCGAGTTTCCATGATACGAACGATATCGCCTTCTTTAGCAACGTTGTTTTCATCATGTGCTTTGTATTTTTTAGAATAGTTGATACGTTTACCATAGACTGGGTGGTTACGTTTAGTTTCAACTACAACTGTGATTGTTTTATCCATCTTGTCAGATACTACGCGTCCAACAAGGGTTTTACGTTGATTACGTTCCATTATTAGAATTGCTCCTTTCCCAATCTATTATTTGATTTCAGATTGCACAGTTTTAACACGTGCAATTTGTTTTTTCACTTCGTTCAAACGGGCAGTTTGATCAAGTTGACCTGCTGCAGCTTGGAAACGAAGGTCGAAAAGTTCTTTCTTAAGTTCGTTTTCTTTTTTAGCAAGCTCTTCTTGAGACAAGCCACGAAGCTCAGCAACAAACTTTTTGATTTCTTCAAGTTTCATGTCTTCTCCTTATTCTGCTTCACGTTTCACGAATTTACATTTAACTGGCAATTTGTGGCTAGCAAGACGAAGCGCTTCACGTGCAACTTCTTCAGAAACACCTGCGATTTCGAACATTACTTTACCACGTTTAACTGGTGCTACCCAACCTTCAGGTGCCCCTTTACCAGAACCCATACGTACACCGATAGCTTTAGCAGTGTATGATTTGTGTGGGAAGATCTTGATCCAAACCTTACCACCACGTTTCATGTAACGAGTCATGGCAATACGAGCGGCCTCGATTTGACGGTTTGTGATCCAGTGGCTAGTTGTAGCTTGAAGACCGTATTCACCGAATGATACTTCTTTACCACCTTTAGCCTCACCGCGCATTTTTCCACGGAATTCACGACGGTGTTTAACACGTTTAGGTACTAACATTTGTTATTTGCCTCCTTTAGTGTTTTTACGAGCTGGAAGAACTTCTCCACGGTAGATCCAAACTTTAACACCAAGTTTACCGTAAGTTGTGTCAGCTTCTTCCCAAGCGTAATCGATATCAGCGCGAAGTGTGTGAAGTGGAACTGTACCTTCAGAGTATCCTTCTGCACGGGCGATATCTGCACCGTTCAAACGACCTGATACTTGAGTTTTGATTCCTTTAGCTCCAGCACGCATTGCACGTTGGATAGCTTGTTTTTGTGCACGACGGAAAGCAACACGTTGCTCAAGTTGGCGAGCAATTGTTTCACCAACAAGGTGAGCGTCCAAATCAGGTTTCTTGATTTCAACGATGTTGATGTGTACTTGTTTTCCAGTCAATTTGTTAAGTTGAGCGCGAAGTGCGTCAACGTTTGATCCACCTTTACCGATAACCATACCTGGTTTAGCAGTGTGAAGTGAAACAATAACTTTGTTTACAGCACGTTCAATTTCAATAGTTGAAACTGAAGCGTCTGCAAGTTCTTTTTGAATGAATTTGCGGATTGCCAAATCTTCGTGAAGGTAATCTGCGTATTCTTTTTCAGCATACCATTTCGCATCCCAGTCACGGATGATCCCGACACGCATACCAATTGGATGTACTTTTTGACCCACGAGTTTACCTCCTTATTTTTCTGACACAACTACTGTTACGTGAGTTGTGCGTTTGTTGATTGGTGAAGCTGAACCTTTCGCACGTGGACGGAAACGTTTCATTGTTGGTCCTTCGTTTGCGAATGTTTCAGATACTACCAAGTTAGCTTTTTCCAAACCAAAGTTGTTTTCTGCGTTAGCGATAGCAGAGTTAAGAGTTTTCTCAACAATGCGTGCTGCTTTGTTTGGAGTGAATTTCAAGATTGCGATTGCATCAGCAACGTTCTTACCACGGATAAGATCAAGAACAAGACGTGTTTTACGAGGTGAAACACGCACTGTACGAGCCATTGCTTTAGCTGAAGTAATTTCTGCCATTGTGTCCTCCTCCTATTAACGACGTGTTTTCTTATCGTCAGCTGCGTGACCTTTGTAAGTACGAGTTGGTGCAAATTCACCAAGTTTGTGACCTACCATGTCTTCTTGGATGTAAACAGGAACGTGTTTACGTCCATCATAAACTGCGATAGTGTATCCGATGAAACTTGGGAAAATCGTTGAACGACGTGACCAAGTTTTAATTACTTTTTTCTTTTCGTCATTTGCTTGAGCTTCAACTTTTTTCATCAAATGCTCATCGACGAAAGGTCCTTTTTTAAGACTACGTCCCATTTTGTAGTTTTCTCCTTTAAATTGAATGTACCACAGCGGCTTGCACTAAGAAGTGCTACCGAGTTGGCGGATGCTATGTGCTAAGCGACTAAATTATTTTTCGTTACGACGACGAACGATAAGTTTGTCAGATTTAGCTTTCTTGTTACGAGTTTTAAGACCAAGCGCAGGTTTACCCCATGGAGTAGATGGCGCTTTACGTCCAACTGGTGCTTTACCTTCACCACCACCGTGTGGGTGATCGTTAGGGTTCATTACAGAACCACGAACTGTTGGGCGAATACCTTTCCAGCGATTACGGCCGGCTTTACCAAGGTTGATAAGTGATTGTTGTTCGTTACCTACAGTACCGATAGTTGCACGACATGTACCAAGAACCATACGAACTTCGCCTGATTGAAGACGAACAAGTACGTATTTACCTTCTTGACCCAAAACTTGAGCAGAAGCACCAGCGGCACGGATAAGTTCAGCACCTTTACCTGGTTGAAGCTCAATGTTGTGGATAACTGTACCAACTGGGATGTTTGCAAGTGGAAGAGCGTTACCAATCTTGATATCCGCATCTGGACCTGAAACGATACGTTGACCTACTTCAAGACCTTTAGGTGCGATGATGTAAGCTTTAACACCGTCAGTGTAGTGTACAAGAGCGATGTTTGCAGTACGGTTTGGATCATACTCAATTGTTTTAACAACTGCTTCAACGCCATCTTTGTTACGTTTGAAGTCAATCAAACGGTAGTGACGTTTGTGTCCGCCACCTTGGTGACGTACAGTGATACGACCGTTGTTGTTACGACCAGCTTTGTTCTTAAGAGAAACAAGCAATGATTTTTCAGGAGTGCTTGTAGTGATTTCTGCGAAATCCAAAGAAGTCATGTTACGACGGCCATTTGTCGTTGGTTTATAAACTTTAATACCCACGTTAATTTCTCCTTTGATTATTCAGCTTCAGCTGCAAACAACTCGATTGCTTTAGAATCAGCTGTAAGAGTGATGATAGCTTTTTTAGTTTTTGAAGTGAAACCAGTGTAACGTCCAACACGTTTTTGTTTTGGTTTAACAGTTACAGTGTTCACGCTAGCAACTTTAACACCTTCAAATGCAGCTTCAACTGCTTGTTTGATCAAGAGTTTGTGTGCACGTGTATCAACTTCGAAAGTGTATTTTCCTGCTTCAAGAGCAATCATAGATTTCTCAGTGATAACAGGTTTTTTGATTACGTCATACAAATTCATTATGCAAGAACCTCCTCGATTGATGAGATAGCTTCTTTAGTAACAAGAAGTTTATCTGCGTTTACGATGTCAAGTACACTTGCAGTTGCAGGAGTTGCAACAGTTACGTTTGCAAGGTTACGTGCTGAAAGTTCAGCGAATTTGTTTCCTTCTTCAACGATAACAAGTACTTTAGAATCGATGCTAAGAGCTGAAAGAACGTTTGCGAATTCAGCAGTTTTTGGAGCTGCAAATGAAAGAGCTTCAACTGCTACAAATTTATCTTCTGCAACTTTAGCTGAGTAAACAGATTTCAATGCAAGGCGACGAACTTTTTGTGGAAGTTTGTATCCGTAAGAACGTGGAGTTGGTCCGAAGACAACACCACCACCACGCCATTGTGGTGAGCGGATAGAACCTTGACGAGCACGTCCAGTTCCTTTTTGACGCCATGGTTTACGTCCACCACCTGATACTGCTGAACGGTTTTTAACCGCGTGAGTACCTTGGCGAAGGCTAGCACGTTGGCTGATTACGACATCAAATACTACTGATTCGTTTGGTTCGATACCGAAGATAGCGTCGTTAAGCTCAACTGTGCTAACTTCTTTACCAGTTTGGTCAAATAGTTTTACGTTTGCCATTTTTAACTGATTTCTCCTTTCTTATTATTTAGCAGCTTTAACTGCTGATTTGATAGTGATAAGAGATTTCTTAGCACCTGGTACGTTACCTTTGATAAGGATAACGTTTTTCTCTGGGATAACTTGTACAACTTCAAGGTTTTGAATTGTCACACGGTTGCCACCCATACGTCCTGCCAAGTGTTTATTTTTGAAAACACGGTTAGGCGCAACAGGTCCCATTGAACCTGGACGACGGTGGTAACGAGAACCGTGAGCCATAGGTCCGCGTGATTGACCGTGGCGTTTGATAACACCTTGGAAACCTTTACCTTTTGAAGTACCAGTTACGTCAACAACATCTCCAGCTTCGAATGTGTCAACAGTGATTTCTGATCCAACTTCCAAGCCTTCAATGTTTTTGAATTCACGAATGAAGCGCTTAGGAGCTGTGTTAGCTTTCGCTACGTGGCCTTTGGCAGGTTTGTTGCTCAATACTTCGCGTTTGTCGTCAAAACCAACTTGAACTGCTTCGTAACCGTCTGTTTCAACAGTTTTAACTTGAAGCACAACGTTTGGAGTAGCTTCGATGACAGTAACAGGGATAAATTCACCTGCTTCAGTGAAGATTTGAGTCATTCCCACTTTTTTCCCTAAGATTCCTTTTGTCATGAGAAAATATTTCCTTTACTTTATTGTTTTTTCAAAAAGTTTTTTATGAGCGTTTTTTATGCTCAAAAAAGTTTTTAACGAGCGTTTTTTATGCTCAATGAATCAAGCTTTTAATTAAAGTTTGATTTCTACGTTCACACCACTTGGAAGATCAAGTTTCATCAAAGCGTCAACTGTTTTTTGAGTTGGGTTGATGATGTCGATAAGACGTTTGTGTGTACGCATTTCAAATTGTTCGCGAGAATCTTTATATTTGTGAGTCGCACGAATAATTGTGTAGAGACTACGTTCAGTTGGAAGTGGAACTGGCCCAGCAACTGTCGCACCTGTGCGAGTTGCAGTTTCTACGATTTTTTCAGCCGCTGTATCAAGCGTACGGTGTTCGTAAGCTTTCAAACGGATACGAATTTTTTTGTTTGCCATTTTTTCTCCTCTTTCGTCTATTTAAGATAATAGGCTAGCTCCTCAAGAAAACCAACACGGATTGCGTGGCAGTGCAACCAGGCGTGTCGCAACCTCTTGTATCATAGCTAAGCGCTGTATTTACAGCACCATAATATAATAACAAAAGAACCTACTCATTGCAAGGGATTTTTAAAGTTTTTTTCTTTTTCTTTATTTTCTTTTTTGACTAAACAAAAAATCCACCTTAGATGGATTTTTTATCAACTTTCTTGAGTGTAGTCGTACCCCATGTGTTCATAGGCTTTAACCGTTGCAACACGACCTGTTCGTGTTCGCATAATAAATCCCTTTTGAATTAGATAGGGTTCATACATATCTTCTACCGTTTCTCGCTCTTCAGCAATATTAACTGACAAGGTACCTAGACCAACTGGTCCCCCACCATACATTTCAATCATGGTGCGGAGAATTTTTTGATCGACATAATCTAGTCCTTCATGGTCCACATCCAACATAGTCAACGCCTTGTCTGCAATCTTATCATCAATGATGCCATCACCCATGATTTGTGCATAGTCTCTCACGCGCTTAAGTAGGCGGTTAGCAATACGAGGCGTCCCACGGCTACGACGTGCTAGCTCTAGAGCAGCTTCAGGTGTTATAGTCATGTCAAAGATTTCTGAAGTACGTTCTATGATTTCCTTCAAATCTGGTAACTCATAATATTCCATATGACCATTAATTCCAAAACGAGCCCTCAATGGATTTGACAACATACCTGCTCGTGTAGTTGCACCTACTAATGTGAACGGTGGTAACTCTAGGTGGACACTACGACTTGTTTCGCCCGCACCAATCATGATATCGATGTAGTAATCTTCCATAGCACTATAAAGAACTTCTTCAACTGCCATAGGCATCCGGTGAATCTCATCAATAAATAAGATATCACCCGGCTCCAAGTCATTGAGTATGGCAACTAAATCACCAGCCTTTTCAATTGCTGGCCCAGACGTCTGCTTTAAATTGACGCCCATCTCATTAGCTATCACAAAAGCCATAGTTGTTTTCCCCAAACCTGGAGGACCAAACAAAAGAGTATGATCTAGGGCTTCATCACGAAGTTTAGCTGCCTCTATAAAAATCTTTAATTGGTCTTTAACCTTATCTTGACCAATATATTCCTTAAAGTACTGAGGACGAAGGGTACGCTCAACATACTCTTCATCTCCTAGTAAATCATTATCTAATATTCTTGCCATAGGCTTATTTTATCACAAAACAAAAAATGCAGTCAAAATTTGTCCCTTGAATATACAATACAAGTGCACAATAAAAACTCATAAGATTTTCTAGTAAAATAGAATTGAACGAACTAGTTACGAAAGGAAATCTTATGAGCTACCATCATTTTACCATAGACGAGAGTGAAAGTATTCTCATTTACCGTACGCAAGGCCTAAATTTTTCTCAAATTGCTAAGTTACTTCATCGTCATCCATCTAGTATTAGTCGTGAGTGGAAGCGGCATCTAAAAGAAGGAAGCTATTCTCCAAGTCATGCACAGGAATCTTACCATATGGCTAAATCACACTGTGGACGAAAACGTATGCTTGAAATAGATCACAATTTAAGCAATACCGTCAAACATCTATTTCTCAATTACCAATGGTCTCCTGAAGAAATAGAAGGTCGGTTGCAATTAGAGTACGGAAAAACTGTTATTAGTTATCAAACAATCTATAGAGCCATTTACCGAGGACATTTTGAGGATAACTCATTATCTCATGGTGCTCGTGGTGTCATTCGTAAACTTCGTCATCGTGGGAAAACACGTCATACTAAAGGTCATGTTGAAAATAGAGGGAAAATATCCATTTCTCATACAATTCACGAAAGACCAGAAGAAGCTAATAATCGAACTAGAATAGGAGATTGGGAAGCCGATACTGTTGCAGGTAAAACTGGAAAAGCTTGTTTAGTTACTCTAACAGACCGTTATTCTCGTTTTCTAAAAATCAAAAAGGTAGCTGTTAAGAAAAGCAAGTTGGTAATAGAAGCTATGGTAAAACTGTTAGAACCCTTGACGAAGTATACAGTAACTCCTGATAGAGGGAAAGAATTCACGTATCATCAGAAATTGAGTGATCAATTGAACATTGAAGTCTATTTTCCTGACCCTCATGCTCCATGGCAACGAGGAACCAATGAGAACACGAATGGATTACTTAGAGAATATTTTCCAAAGGGTAGTGATCTAACATTGGTTGATGATCAGACTATTCAGCTATGGGAGAACAAACTTAATAATAGGCCACGAAAATGTCTTAACTGGAAAACACCTTATGAAGTATTCTATGGGGAAAGTATGCACTTAATTTGACAATTCAAGGCATAAAAAAGAAGACAAGTCTTGCCTTCTTTTTTAATTATTTCTTACCACCCTTAACTGGTGCCTTATCAGCTTTCTCTATAGCTTCTTTAATTGTCTTAGTATAGAGTTTAGCACCACGATTAATTGAGTCGCTATCGGATCCAAAATGAACCCCATCTGTACCATTCCAGATAGAAATATTTTCTTTAGCCACTTGATACCAGTCAGCAACCGTCACAAAGTCGTATTTCTTAGCCATCTCTAACTCATACTTACGTAACTGAATCAAAGATTGGGCCTCATTACCAGATTTACTACCATTATATGGTGTCACAAAGATAATATGGTGACCCTTAGGTAAATTCTTGATAATTTTATTAATAACGCCTTTATAGTCGTCAATCTCATTAACACCACCAGCAATGACAACATCCTTAGCAAGAGCATTACTATCCGCGTAATCTTTAAGCAAATCATTGATTGTTGATAGGTTACGACTGACTACTGCATCTATAGAGACATTATCAATACTTGATTCCAGCTGATCTTTTGATCTAAGAGCTACGGAGTCCCCTAAAACTGTCACTCCCTTATTCACACCAAATGAAGTAGCCTGACTGTTCTCCGCATTTGTACGCGTTAATTTCATCTTAGTCTGAGCTTGCGACAAACCATTAGCTTCTAAATCTTTCTCGAAGTTCCCTACAGCCGGCGCAAAGAGAGAAATAAGCACTGTAATTAAGGTGAGACCACTAAATACATAAAGCACAATATGTCGGTACGGCGTCAAGTCTAGGTCTATTCCAAAGAGACTGGCCTTTCTTCCTGCAATAAATGGCTCTATTATATAGTAGGAAAGTGTCGCAAAAACAATTGACAGAATCGTTGTCAGAATGACCGCAATAATATTATTGGTCAATTGACTAAAGATAATATATAGCGGCCAGTGAAAAAGATAGACACTATAGCTGATTTCTGCCAGATAACTAATAAGAGCAGGCTCTGATTTTCCAGGCAATTTCTCATGGAGGACACGGGCAGAGTAAATCATAACAGCCGTGAACAAACTAGCCAAAACAAAACCAAATAGATAGGTGATGCGTTCCTCAAAATGAAGGACTAAGCCCAACAATACGAGCAAGGCAAAACTTCCTGCCATATAAAGGACTGTCTTTTTCAGAGTCCAAAGACGTATATTTTTCTTGAACCTAGCGGTCGTTTCATACACACCTGAAAGTGTCGCAAAGAGCGAGCCTAGGAAGAATGGATAGGCATGCGTAATTGATGAGAAATATAAGCGAGAAAAACTATCAACAAAGAAAGCACTAATAAACATTGATAGGAAGCTCACCATAAAGCAAGCAAGAGATACCATAAAGACTAGGCCTCTAAATTGATTTTGGTGTTTGACACGCTTAGCTAGGAACCAAAGCAAGGCACCCCAAAGAATATAATAGTGAACCTCAATAGCCAGACTCCATGTATGGAGGTAAATGTGCTGGTTAAACTGGTTCTCGTAATTTCCTCCAGTCAGAATCTCATAATAGTTAGTTACAAAACCGATAACAGAGGTAATTTGACGTCCAATACCTGCAATAAAATCATTTCGAACCAAGAGTGCTAAAGGGGTACAAATAAGAACCATCAACACAAGTGGCGGTACTATCCGATAGAAGCGTCGTCGCATAAAACCAAGGTAATCAATGCGATGCGTCCGAGATACCTCATCAATCAAAAGTGCTGTAATCAAATACCCTGAGAAGGTAAAGAAGACATCAACACCGATGAAGCCCCCAGGAAGAATACTTGGGAAGAAATGATAAATCAGAACCAAAAAAAGTCCTGTCACACGAATATAAGAAAACCAGTTAATTCTCATCCTTTAAAAATCCCCTGCTTAAATTTTCCTTTGTAGGTAACCTTATTTTCAGTAGTCAATTTTCCTTGGCCATCGGCTTGCCCAGACTTGAACTCACCTTGATAAATCCAACCCTCATGAGATTTGAAGGTTCCTTGACCATTAAAGGAACCATTCTTAAATTCTCCTGTGTAGGTATCACCATTGTCATAGGTCAAAGTTCCTTGACCATTCAAACGGTGGTTCTGCATCTGACCTTTATAGGTAATCTTAGTCCCATCAATCTTGATAGAATGTTGCGTTTTTATAGTCACCAAAAACAAGGACAGGGCACATAAAATAATTACCCCTACTGTGATACGCTCAAATTGATTTCGGTCAATATCAATATTTTTAAAATCAAAATCCTTTAGTTGTTTAAAATTCATTGTCTATCCTTAATCCACTGTAACCAGTCTCGACAACCTGCAGTTACCAATTTATATGTTTCTTCAAAGTCACCTGTGTACCATGGGTCCGGCACTCCACCAGGTCTGAAAAGCTTGATTTTATCGTCATAATGCCCTGCAGATATCTGTAGAAGATCCTCAACATTTGACTCATCCATTCCCACAACTAGATCAAAGAACTCAAAATCAGCCTGACTAATCTGCTGTGAGCCCTTGGAAGAGTCAAAAGAAATAGCATATTTCCTTAAAATCTTTTGGGTACCTTGATGAACTGGATTTCCATGCTCCCATGAAGATGTCGCGCGACTTTCGATACGCAAAGACTTTTCTTGGTCCAGCTCTTTCATCACAAATTCTGCCATTGGGCTACGACAAATATTCCCCAGACAAACAAATACAATCTTCTTCATTATTCACCTCTTGCCCAAAAACTATTAAGAGATATGCTCACTTATTTTCTTTGTCAAAATTACGAACACACTTTTAAATCATGAAAGTAGGTTCTCATTAATTTTCATTTAATCAATCCATATTATACCGAAAAACTAATCAAATAGAAAGGTTTCTCTCCTAATCATATCGAAAAATTAGTAACCTTTTTTAATAGTTACAACATTCATATTAATCCATAAGTTTAAGGCGTGAGAAAAGAGAACCTAGTTTCCTAGATTCTCCTTTTGTTGGCTTTAGATATTTGACCAAACACTTTCAAGAATGTTTGTTTGTTCACGTCCTGGTCCTACAGAGAAAGTAGAGATACGTACACCTACCAATTCACCAACACGACGAACATAATTACGAGCATTTTCAGGAAGCTCATCTAAACTACGGCAACCTGTGATGTCTTCTTCCCAACCTGGCAATTCTTCATAGATTGGTTTACAGCGTTTCAACTGCTCAAGACTAGCTGGGTAGTAATCAATACGCTCACCGTCAAGGTCGTAAGCTACACAAATTTTTACAGTGTCAAGACCTGAGAGAACATCGATACAGTTCAAGCTGAGGTTTGTGATACCTGATACACGACGGCTATGGCGCATCACCACTGAGTCAAACCATCCTACACGACGTGGACGTCCAGTTGTTGTTCCATATTCATGACCAACTTCACGGATACGTTCACCCACTTCATCAAATAGCTCAGTTGGGAAAGGACCATCACCAACACGACTCGTATAGGCCTTACATACACCAACGACCTTGTTGATTTTAGATGGACCAACCCCTGAACCGATTGTAACACCACCCGCAACTGGGTTTGATGACGTTACAAATGGGTAAGTACCTTGGTCAATATCAAGCATAACCCCTTGAGCTCCTTCAAAGAGGACACGTTTACCTGCATCAAGAGCGTCGTTCAAGATTACAGATGTATCTGTAACGTATTGCTTAATTTGTTGTCCGTAAGCGTAGTATTCTTCAAAAATCTCATCGAATGATAATTCTTCAGCCTCATACATCTTACTGAAAAGACGGTTTTTCTCAGCTAAGTTTGTTTTCAAACGATCAGCAAAGATTTCTTTGTCCAAAAGGTCTGCAATACGGATACCTACACGCGCAGCCTTATCCATATAGGCAGGCCCAATACCCTTGTTAGTTGTACCAATCTTATTATCACCTTTAGCAGCTTCTTGCAGTTGATCAAGTTTAATATGGTACGGCAAGATAACGTGCGCACGGTCAGAAATACGAAGGCTCTCTGTTGACACACCTTCGGCATGAAGATATTCCAACTCTTTGACAAGTGATTTAGGATTGACCACTACACCGTTCCCGATAACAGAGATTTTCTCTGGGAAGAAAATACCTGATGGAATCAAGTGCAATTTAAATTTCTTACCATCGATAACAATCGTGTGACCTGCATTGTCTCCACCTTGATAACGTGCGATCACTTCGGCATCTTGACTTAGGAAATCTGTAATTTTCCCTTTACCTTCATCACCCCACTGGGTACCCACAACAACTACTGATGTCATATTATTTTGATAACGGACAGCTCCACCTTTACGAGGCTGTCCCCACCTTTCTTGAAAAACTTCACGGTGGGAATTTCACCCACAAGTTTCGCGTTACAGTTTATTATAGCAGAAAAAAGGCTATTTGTTCAACGTTGAAAGCGTTTCTTACAAAATATTCTGACAGTTATAGCTAAGATTGCAACTCGTTATTTACAATCTCTTTTTTATCCTTACATCTTATATAGAACTACCAGCTATTTTATGACCAAATAATTCTACTAGCTATTTAACCTGCTTCATATAATGATTTAACTGCCTTTGATTCTTTAAAATAATTGTCTTGTCAGAATAATTTTTAACAACTGTATGATATTGCTCGACATATTTTTTGGAACGTCCGTCTAATAAAATCCATTTCACAAATGCAAAATCAAATTTTTCATTACAGTCTTCTGCCATGCTAGGACGTGTCTTTCCCCTATATGTTAAATAGCGCCTAAATGCCCGATAGAGACAATTAACTCTGTTAAAGTTGAAAAAGACAATACAGTCAGCTTCCCTCATCCGTTCTTCATAAAGACAGGCCGAGTAATTCCCTTCAATAATCCAATCACGTTGTAGCATAAATGTTGATATATCGTCAGTCATTTCATCAACTGTTCGCTCTTGCCAATTTGATGTAAAATGAATTTTATCTAAATGAAGAACCTCACAATTGTAGTGTTGACCTAAAAAGTTTGCCAAAGTAGACTTTCCAGAGCCGCTATAGCCAATGATTGCAATTTTCAACACAGGTCTCCTTTTTCAATTCTGTTTCCTGACTAATATCATAACACAAAGCATATATCTTAGAAGGAATTATCATTTGGAACAACTCTCGTTTGGACAAACAAGCACGTAAAGTTCTGTTTAAAGTGAGTTCTTTCTTAGAAAAATAAAAAAAAAGACCTACAATCAAGTCTCTTTTCGATATTAAACTGCCCCCTACATGGATTTGGAAAGGATTTTCATATTGAGAGTAATTAAAAATATTGAAATATAAGTGATTTTAGGGAAGTACTTTTAGGTATTTCCAATGTCATGATTTAAAAATGGGGCAAAAGTGGGGCAAAAACGAATGACTCTCATTTGGTTTGAAAACCTATAATATCTAATGATTATGCTATACTAGAAATATAGTGTTGTTATCAATAAATATCAGTGCGAGACTAATCGGAGGATAAAATGGAAAAACAAATTAATGAAAAAATTATCGAAATGGATAGGGAATATCCCTTTTTATTTTGCTTTAAATCAGATTTTTGGATGGAATAGTAGATGATAAGACAAAATATCTTTGAAGATACAAAAAGACAAACGCCAAAAATGACGTTTGTCTACGTTCTGAGGTAGCCTTTAGGCTCCCTTTTTTCTTAGAAAATACCGATGAGTAATTGCATGCCAAGACTAGTCAGGATGATAGCAATCCAGCAAAGGGCTCCAAGAAGAATGGATTTTCCACTGGATTTGATCATAGCAACGAGGTTAGTTTTGAGACCAATAGCACTCATAGCCATGATGATGAGGAATTTGGAGAGCTGTTTGAGAGGTGAAAAGAAGCTATTGCTAACACCAAAAGAAGTAAGGACGGTAGTTAGCAGAGAAGCTAGGATGAAGTAGAGAATGAAAACGGGGAAGATTTTTTTAAGCTTTACTCCTTGGTTGTTGTCTTGTTGACGGCTTTGCCAATAGGAGAGGAAGAGAGTAATAGGGATAATAGCTAAGGTACGAGTCAGTTTGACAATGGTTGCAGATTCTAGAGTATTGGTATGATACAGACTATCCCAGGCGCTAGCTGTGGCTGTTACAGAGGAAGTATCGTTGACCGCAGTACCCGCAAAGAGAGCAAAACCTTCGTTGGAGAGATGGAGCCAAGAACCTAGAGTTGGAAAGATAAGAGCTGCCAAGACATTGAAGAAAAAGATAACAGAAATGGCTTGGGCTACTTCTTTTTCCTTGGCGTGAATAACAGGAGCAGTCGCTGCAATGGCAGAACCGCCACAGATAGAAGAGCCTACCCCAATCAAGGTAGCTAGCTTTGTATCCATGTTAAAAAATCGTTGGAAAAAGAAAGCAATAATTAAAGCGATAGAAATAGTCGAAAGGATGACAGGAAGGGAAGATTTTCCAACTGCGAAAACTTGAGAGATATTGAGTCCAAAACCAAGTAAGATAACAGCATACTGAAGCAATTTTTTGGAGCTATAAGTCAAACCAGCATCCAGTTGTTTATAGGGAGTGAGAAAGGGGTAGAGAATCATTCCGATAAAAATGGCGAAAACAGGTGCTCCCACAACAGGCAGAAAGCCTCCTAAAACCCAAGAGATGATAGAAATGATCAGACAGACTAACAGTCCTGCCCAATTTTTTGATAGAAATGACATAAAAACCTCCGAAAATAAATACTTCTTATTATAATCTTATCTGTCAGAAAAGTAAAATAGAAAGTAGGAATAAGGTTGTAAATTAACGGAATTTTGCGGTCAGAGAGCTTTTGTAGTTTAATAGATATATGTTCTTTGATCAATAAGGATGCAAATGTGGCATATGTTATTGAAAAAAATGAATTTGATGAGCCTGGATATGTGAAGTAATTATGTGAGATAAGAAAATAAATAAGAGAGTTGAAAATGTACTGCACCCCAAAAGTTAGACAGAAAAAATCTAACTTTTGGGATCAGTACATATCCTCGCTTTTTTTAATCTAATAGGTCCTTATTTTCAATTAAGAGTTCTAGTGGGGATTTATCTCTTGCTACAATAAAACCAGGTTCATATTGGTTATGAAATGTTCTTTTCTGAGAAGTTGGATCAATATACAACTCATCTCCATCTTCTGTGTATAGCTGGTTGCCTCTTGTTAGGTAAAGTAAATCCTCTAAGTACTGTCCATCAGTTTGTAGAAAATGTTCGATGTATTTGACAGCCTTTAAGATCTCACTTACTTTATCAGAGTATTCATTCGATTCAAGAACACTCTTTTCTAATTCAATCTCCTTACTCGTTCCAAAAAGTTGAGTTGGAGTTGCATTAAAATATTCTGCTATCTTATCTAAATTTGCAAAGGTAGGATAGCTTTTTTGTTTTTCATAATCAGAGATGGACTGTTTACCAATTCCTAAGTCTTCAGCTAGTTGAGTTTGACTTACTCCTTTTTCTATGCGTAGTCGTGCCAAATTGGGTCCAAAATTTTGAATAATAAAGGTCATGGGAAACTCCTGTTTTTATTTTTAACTTATTTTATCACCTGTAAACTTACAAATCAAGTTTTTAGTTGACTACCCCAAATATTTTTTGTAAAATATATTTATAACTTATAAATAAGTTATAAATGATACAAAATAGCTCATATGTTTAGGAATAGTGAGTGAGGAGGAAGTTGAAGACGAGACTATGACTTATGACTATTCGAAGCCTTGGAGCTAGAAATTGTGTGGACAAGGACAAGGGACGAGCCTGACGGGAAGTCAGGCGAAGTCCTGCGGACTGCCGTCCAGACAATTTCTAGCCAAGCAAAAGCTGGCTATTCTAACAGCCAGCAAAAAGGGACACTTAGGACAACGTCCAAAGAACGACGGAACGAGCAAACGTTGATTTTACGGTGTTTCTGAGGCCTAAAAAATCTAAAAGAAGGGGGGACAATTTTGTTGGTTTCTATACAAGATTTAAGAAGCATTCAAGAACGATGTGATGTAGGAGAATTAGTACAGAGGTTAGATGTCAGTATCGATAGACTAACGGTTATCTGGGATACTGATACTGGTTCTCTAAGACGGATTTTCAAAAATCTGAAACAGGCAATAAGTACAAGAGTTGACTCATTTGAAATACATGATAACGTGCGAGATGATGTCTTTACTTTAGCTAAAGATTTTAATGAGTATGATTCAATCAATATTATATTTTTTCAATTATCCACTTATGGAGGTGAACAATTGATTCGGATTGATTTCAATCCTAACACTTTAAAAGAATTTGATGGAATGAAAGTATGGAGGCAATTAATGTACTTTGCCAGATTGAATTCATTGACGGTACGATTGTCTCGTTTTGATTTGGCATTTGACATTCTCAACAGGCCTGAGATCGTTAATTTGCAACATATTAAAGGTGGTGTTACCCATAAGGTCTTCTATGGTCGAGGGGGCGAATTAGAGACGAAATATTGGGGTTCTAGCGGTAGTAATGTACAAGTTAGGTTATATGATAAGAATAAAGAAATCATTGCTCACAAGCGTGAAGAGAAGCTAGATTTGGCTGTAAATCCGTTTTGGTGGAGACTAGAGTTCCAACTCAGAACCAAAGCGATTGGGGAGGAGATGGTCCAAGATATTATGAATCGACTTGATAATTTCGGATTTTATAAGCTAGATCATATTCGAGTGGAGCAAAGAGCATTTACAATTATCTTTCTCAACAATCCTGAACTGTTGTCATTGGCTTTTCCAAATTTAAAATCAGACAGCATCAAAAAGAAAAAAACAAGAGTCCGCAAACTATTGAGAGAAGAAACGAACCAATTTGCGGAAGAATTAAAAGAAGTATTAATACAGAATCTCCCTAAATTAAATACAGAATTACAACTACTTGTAGGTGAGTTTCTGACTTTAGAAAATCAATAAGGAGGATAACTATGGATAATAATTTAATTAGCAACAAAGAATTAATTGAAATGGGCTATCGCCCTCATACAGCGAATGATATCATTCATCAGGCAAGAGAATTACTTGTCTCACGAGGCTATACATTTTATAATCGCAAACGTTTGATGGTTGTTCCAAAAAGTGTTGTAAATGAGATTCTAGGAACAGAGGTGGCGTAATATGGCAAGTGTTCGTTACCGAAAGCGAGGAGATAGTAATTTATGGACCTATGAAATTCGTAGCGAAGGAAAAACTATTGCTCATAATAGCGGTTTTAAAACAAAAAAACTTGCAGAATCAGAAGCTGAACCGATTCTGCAAGAACTTCGTTTAGGGAAAAGAATTTCTAGAGATATTTCTCTTGTAGATCTGTATCAAGAATGGCTTGAACTAAAAATTCTACCGAGTAGTAGGTCGGAAGAGACAAAGAAAAAATATCTTCTCCGTAAAAACACAATTGAAAGATTATTTGGAAATAAAAAAGTCACTCAAATTCGTGCGAGTGAATACCAAAGAATTATGAATAAGTATGGGCAGACAGTTGGTAGAAATTTTCTTGGTAGATTGAATACTGGGATTCATCAGAGCATCCAAATGGCAATTGCAGACAAAGTTTTAATAGATGATTTTACACAACATGTCGAGTTATTTTCATCCAAAGAACAACAGATGACAGAAGAGAAATATTTACATACAGAAAAGGACTATCTGGATTTACTTTTAGCAGTAAAGAGAAAATTTGATTACCAACGTTCAATTGTTCCTTATATCGTCTATTTTCTACTAAAAACAGGCATGAGGTTTGGAGAGTTAATAGCGTTAACTTGGAATGAAGTTGACTTTGACAGAGGACTGCTAAAAACATATAGGAGGTTTAATACCCTTTCTCATAAATTTGTCCCTCCAAAAAATAAAACGTCTATTCGGATGGTACCGATAGACGAAGAATGTATTAAGATATTACAAGTCCTAAAAATTGAACAGGAGAAGGCTAATAAAGAGCTAGGAATCAAGAATAGGTATAAAATGATTTTTCAGCATTATGGATATATTCACTTGGTACCAGACATTGCAAGTGTCAATAAAGCTTTGAGTGTTCTTTTAAATGAATTAGATATTTATCCAATTATCACGACAAAAGGAGCACGTCATACCTATGGAAGCTACCTCTGGCACAAAGGATTTGACCTTGGAGTTATTGCAAAAATTCTAGGGCATAAAGATATTTCAATGTTAGTAGAAGTGTATGGACACACTTTAGAAGAGAAAATTTTTGAAGAATTTAATCAAATTAGAGATGTCTGGAAAGATTGCTCATAAAAAATGTGGGGCAAATGATGGGGCAAATCAATTATAGACAAGCAAAAAAGCCTTATAAATCAAGGCTTTTTCCTATTGATTTAGATGCCCCCTACAGGGCTCGAACCTGTGACCCATGGATTAAGAGTCCACTGCTCTACCAACTGAGCTAAGGAGGCTGGATGCTGTATTGGTACCGATGATCCACGGTTTGTATTGAACCCGCGACGTAAAAAAGCAGGTGGGCGACTCGCTACTAACTTCAGTTGCTTCTGGGTGAGCCAGCCTGCACACTGTTAATAGACCTCTGTCTCCCGATAATACAAAAATTAGTCGGTCAACACTTATATGTGGATTCGTATACCACAGCAATTTCTATGTTTTTATAATACCACTTTTGAAAATTATTGCAAGAGGAAAAATCAATTTTTTGCAATCGTTTTCGTTGATTCCTCTCGTATTACCTAGATAACTTATCGATCCGTTCTTTATTAGCTCCAAGAGCTCTTTCATATTTCCCGGTTTCATTGGGTTGGAAATAATTCACACCTCTTAATTTATCAGGAAGATATTGTTGTTTGACCCACTTTTCAGGATAAGCATGGGGATACTTGTAATCTTGTGCATTGCCCAGTTCCTTGCTTCCAGCATAGTGTCCATCTCTCAAATGACGAGGAATAGGTAAATTCCCTGATTTTCTAAGGTCTGCCAAGGCAGCATCCATAGCCATATAAGCCGAATTCGACTTAGGAGATAAAGCTAAGTCAACAACTACATTAGCAATCAAAATACGCGCCTCTGGGAAACCTACTTTCTGTGCAGCTTCCAAAGCTGTAACCGTGTGAACTTGCGCATCAGGATTAGCTAAACCAATATCCTCGTACGCAATCACAGTCAAGCGCCGTGCTAGACTAGGGAGATCTCCTGCTTCAACCAAACGTGCTGCATAGTGAAGACTGGCATTAACATCAGAGCCTCGAATAGATTTTTGCAAAGCAGAAAGCACATCATAGTGTCCATCACCGTCTTTATCCATGGTGATATAGCTACGTTGTAAACTATTTTCCACTGTATCTAAAGTAATATGGCGAAGCCCATCTTCTGAAGCTGGCGTCGACATGACAGCTAAATCTAAGGAATTATAAGCCGAACGTAAATCACCATTAGTAGCCGTAGCAATAAAATCTAGAGCATCCTCATCTAACTGGACATCAAAGTCAAAGCCACGCTCCTTGTCCTCTAGAACACCTAGGATAGCTTCCTTAATATCCTCGTTAGAGAGTGGTTCCAACTCAAATATTTGTACACGACTACGGATGGCTGGTGTGACAGAAAAAAACGGATTCTCCGTTGTAGCCCCAATCATGATAATATTGCCATTCTCTAAGAGTGGCAATAAAAAGTCTTGTTTAGCTTTATCCAAACGATGAATCTCATCTAGAAGCAGAACTAAGCCACCTGAAAATTTAGCCTCTTCCGCAATTTCCTGCAGGCGTTTCTTGCTATCAACAGTAGCATTAAAGGTTCTAAAAGCAAATTTTGTTGTTCCTGCAATAGCACTAGCTATTGAGGTCTTCCCGATTCCTGGTGGCCCGTAGAGAATCATTGACGACAGCATATTCGCTTCTACCATACGGCGAATAATTTTACCTTCACCAACCAAATGCTTCTGACCAATCACCTCTGAAATTGTACGTGGACGCATGCGTAGAGCAAGATTATCTGGCATCTTCTCTCCTTTTTTAACTGATTTTTTCTTATTATAATAAGCATATACTATTTTGTTATAAAAAGAAATTATAAATAGTTCTTGTCAAACCTAAATTCTTATGATAGAATGTTTTGGTATGTGGTGCTAGCACATCCGTAATAAATTCTACCTAGGAGGAAAACACGAAATGGCTAAAGTATGTTACTTTACAGGACGTAAAACTGTTTCTGGAAACAACCGTTCACACGCTATGAACAAAACTAAACGTGCCGTTAAACCTAACCTTCAAAAAGTTACTATCCTTGTTGATGGTAAACCTAAAAAAGTTTGGGCTTCAGCTCGTGCGCTTAAATCTGGTAAAGTTGAACGCGTTTAATCTTATTGGATATTAAGAGAGATGACTTCAGTCGTCTCTTTTTTTGTTCATCGACTTTCCCTTTTGGCTATACTTATGTTATAATAAAGAACTAACAGATAATTCTTATAGAAAGAAGGTGTCAGTATGGGATTTACAGATGAAACTGTTCGTTTCAACCTAGACGACGGTAGCAAAGATGAAATCAGTAATACTTTGACAAATGTTTACCGTTCGTTGGCTGAGAAAGGTTACAATCCTATCAACCAAATCGTCGGTTATGTTCTGAGCGGTGACCCTGCTTATGTTCCGCGTTATAATGACGCCCGTAACCAGATTCGTAAATACGAACGTGATGAAATCGTTGAAGAACTCGTTCGCTATTATCTTAAAGGAAATGGAATTGACCTCTAATGCGAGTAATGGGACTTGATGTTGGCTCAAAAACAGTAGGAGTTGCGATTAGTGATCCCCTCGGTTTTACAGCCCAAGGCGTTGAAATTATCAAAATTGACGAGGAGGCTGAAGAGTTTGGTTTCGACCGACTAGGCGAGCTCGTTAAAGAATATAAGGTAGAAAAATTTGTTGTTGGTCTTCCTAAAAATATGAATAACACTGAAGGACCACGTGTTGAGGCAAGCAAAGCCTATGGTGACAAAATCAAGGAAATCTTTGGAATTCCTGTAGATTACCAAGACGAACGCTTGACAACTGTTCAAGCCGAGCGTATGTTGGTTGAACAAGCAGATGTCAGCCGTGGTAAACGTAAAAAAGTTATTGATAAATTAGCTGCCCAACTTATTCTACAAAACTACCTCGATCGAATGTTTTAAGAAAGTGTAATAGAGACCTAATAGTCAAATGACAATCTAGTAAACTGCCAAGCAAATATACTAGATTTCCTCACTATTCAGTGCTCTCTACAAAAAGGAGAACAATATGTCACACAATCACGACCACAACCATGATCATGAAGTCATCACTTTAGTAGACGAACAAGGAAATGAAACACTTTTTGAAATCTTGTTGACTATTGATGGACGCGAAGAATTTGGTAAAAACTATGTTCTTTTGGTACCAGCTGGTGCTGAAGAAGATGCTAACGGGGAAATTGAAATCCAAGCATACTCATTCACTGAAAATGAAGACGGTACTGAAGGCGACCTTCAACCAATTCCTGAAGATTCAGATGCTGAATGGGATATGATTGAAGAAGTTTTCAATAGCTTCATCGACGAAAACTAAAAATATTCAATGCCATAGGCAAAGAAATGACTTGTTAAAAAGAGATTGGGATATTGTATCTCAGTCTCTTTTTTAGATATTTTTTTCTTAAATGTAAGAAATTAGAGGAAAATTGACTAAATGGTATTATCTGATATACTTTAAATAAGACAATTAGGGGATAAGACCCTTTTATTTATAACTTTCCAAATGTCAACAAAGGAGTTTAATTGTGAGTCCATACAACGAAGACAATACTTTAGATTCAAGTGGCTACCAAGGTTATCATCGAAGCCACCATCGCTCTCATACACAAGAGAATCAATCCGAAAAGATTGAAGTGACAATTCAGGGACATACAGAAGAATCAAATTCGTCTCAAATAGAGAAAAAAACTAAGATTTCACTTCCATGGAAGCATAAAGGCCATATCCTGATTCTCAGTTTGATTTTGAGTATTTTTAGTATATCAGTTCCCTGCTTTACAGACTTTGCCAATAATATACAGTCTCAAAACCTTTACATTGCAAAAATGTTTGCCAATGGTAGCTTACCCTACTCTGACTTTTTTGCGACAGGCGGCTTCTTTTATTACTTACTAGTTTCTCTGGCTTTCCGTTTAGGATCAACTCTTTGGCTGATTCCTATTCAATTCCTTACCTACTATCTTTCTGGAAGTTACCTCTACAAGACTGTCATGCACATGACAAACAAGAAGGAAATTGCCACTCTAATTAGTATTATTTTCTATGTCACTAATGGAACACTTGGTTTTGGTGGGCTCTACCCTATCCAATTTGCTATGCCTTTTGTCCTAGGTGCCATCTTCTTCTTAACTCGTTACTTTGCGGGTCACAGTCGTGATGAAGCCTTTATTCTTTACGGCTTCGCTGGCACTGCGGGAGCTCTTTTTGAAGCTCGAACTCTTATTTTCTGGATATTGTCACTTGTGACAATCTTCGTTTACAACCTTGTCAACAAGCACTTTGCTCGTGGTTTTTATCAAGTTCTTTGTATTATTTTTGGTAACATTCTAGTATTGTATCTATGTCTTTACTTTATCCTAAATTTACAAATTACATCGGACTATATTAACCAAGTTTTGGTTTACAACTTTACACAACTTGCTGTAGAAAAAAATGACTTTCTACTTACGTTAGCTTACCAAAGTTTTGCTGTCATCGGCTCTGGATTACTTATTGGTGCACTGACTACAAGCAACCACCTTCTTGGCGATGCTAAAGATAAGAGTATCAAGTGGGTACTACTCCTTAGTTTTATCTTTACAGTAGTTTACAGCTTGTTCTCTCAAAGTTTTGGACTTTACAGTATTCTCAACATCGTACCTTATGGTCTAGTCTTGACAGCGCTTTCTTTAGATGATGCTATTAAAAAGAGAGCAGAGCGAACTTCTCACCGACGTCGTAATGGTAACCAGATTCACACACTTAAAGTTTTTGGTATCTTCCTTAGTCGTAATTACTTCTTACCTATTGCAGTCTTTGCATTTGCTTTCGCAATGCCAATCATTATGTTCCTATTTAATTTAGGAAATAATACTGAACGTAGTACTGTTGCAAATTACCTCGCTAAAAATACCAAAAAAGATGAAACTATCTACGTTTACGATTCATCAGCAAAAATTTATTTGGAAAGCGGTCGTAAAGCAGCCTCACAATTTGTTCTTCCAGAACTTAACACAGCTAAATCTAGTCATCAGAAAGCTCTCTCAGATACTATTATCCAAGATTCAGCACAATATATAGTTGTTCAACAAGATACACAACTACCTTCTGATGTTAAATCTACACTTTCAAAAAACTATAAAAAAGCCCCTGTAAAAGGCGTTGAACGATACACTGTTTACGTCTTAAAATAGGTCGAAAAATCAATATATAGTGGTTGAGATAAAAATATACCACAATATATTGATTTTTTTTTGCCTAGTGCTATAATTAGTAACGAGGTGATTTTTAGATGATTACATTAGAAAAAGAAAAGGTTACAATCAACCCTGATATCAAAGTCATCAAACGTGATGGTCGTATGGTTGTCTTTGATTCAAGTAAAATATATGAGGCTATCCTCAAAGCAAGTGAGGCTATTACACCTATCACACCATTAATTGAAGCAAAGTTGGAGGGAATTGCCAACCGTATTGTTGCTGAAATTAATGACCGCTTCACTCAAAATATCAAAATATATGAAATCCAAAGCATAGTAGAGCACGAGTTGCTAGAAGCAAACGAGTATGCTATCGCTCAAGAATATATTAACTATCGTACCAAGCGTGATTTTGAGCGCTCTCAAGCCACTGACATTAATTTCACCATTAATAAACTTGTCAATAAAGACCAGGCTGTTGTTCACGAAAATGCTAATAAGGACAGTGACCTTTACAATACACAACGTGATTTAACCGCAGGAATTGTCGGAAAATCTATTGGACTTAAAATGCTTCCTTCACATGTGGCGAATGCTCATCAAAAGGGGGATATCCACTTCCACGATTTAGACTACAGTCCTTACACACCTATGACTAACTGTTGCTTGATTGACTTCAAAGGCATGTTGGCAAATGGTTTTAAGATTGGTAATGCTGAAGTTGAAAGTCCTAAATCCATTCAAACTGCAACAGCACAAATTTCACAAATCATCGCAAATGTTGCCTCTAGTCAATACGGTGGCTGTACTGCAGACCGTATCGATGAGTTTTTAGCTCCTTACGCAGAACTTAACTACAAAAAACACTTAGCTGATGCTAAAGAGTGGGTAGCTGAAGAAAAACGTGAAGACTATGCACGCGCCAAAACGCGTAAAGATATCTACGATGCTATGCAATCTCTTGAATACGAGATTAATACGCTTTTCACTTCGAATGGACAAACTCCCTTTACCTCTCTCGGTTTCGGTTTAGGGACAAACTGGTTTGAGCGTGAAATCCAAAAGGCTATCCTACAAGTTCGTATTTTAGGACTTGGCTCCGAACACCGTACTGCCATTTTCCCTAAACTCATTTTTACCTTAAAACGTGGACTTAACTTAGAGCCTAGCTCACCTAACTACGATATTAAGCAACTAGCTCTTGAATGTGCAACAAAGCGTATGTATCCAGATGTCCTATCATATGACAAAATCGTTGAATTGACGGGTTCCTTTAAAGCTCCTATGGGATGCCGTTCCTTCCTACAAGGGTGGAAGGATGAAAATGGTGTCGAAGTTAATTCTGGACGAATGAATCTGGGTGTTGTAACCCTTAATCTTCCTCGAATTGCCCTAGAATCTAAGGGAGACCAAGATAAATTTTGGGAAATTTTTGAAGAAAGAATGGGAATTGCCAAAGATGCACTCGTCTACCGAGTTGAACGTGTCAAAGAAGCGACACCTGCTAATGCCCCCATCCTTTATCAGTATGGTGCCTTTGGTCAACGTCTAGGTAAATTCGACAATGTAGATCAACTATTCAAACATCGTCGTGCAACTGTATCACTTGGTTATATTGGGCTTTATGAAGTAGCATCCGTTTTTTATGGTAGTGACTGGGAGACTAATCCAGAAGCCAAAGCGTTCACGTTAGATATCGTTAAAGCTATGAAAAATGCTTGTGAAAGTTGGTCTGACGAATATGATTATCATTTCTCTGTTTATTCAACACCATCAGAGAGTTTGACGGATCGTTTCTGTCGTTTGGATACTGAAAAGTTCGGTGTCGTGACTGATATCACAGATAAAGAGTATTACACCAACTCTTTCCACTACGATGTTCGTAAAAATCCAACACCATTTGAAAAATTAGAATTCGAAAAAGCTTACCCAGAAGCTGGTGCAACTGGTGGATTCATCCATTACTGCGAATATCCAGTCCTCCAGCAAAATCCAAAGGCACTCGAAGCTGTCTGGGACTTTGCTTATGACCGTGTCGGTTACCTCGGAACGAATACTCCAATCGATAAATGCTACAAGTGTGACTTTGAAGGGGACTTCACCCCAACAGAACGTGGATTCATGTGCCCTAACTGTGGCAACACAGATCCTAAAACAGTTGATGTTGTTAAACGTACTTGCGGCTATCTAGGAAATCCACAGGCACGCCCAATGGTTAAAGGACGCCACAAAGAAATCTCTGCTCGAGTCAAACACATGAACGGTTCAACCATAAAATATGAAGGTAAACACCTTTAATAAGACCTAGAATACATTATAATAAACTAGAAGCAGCTGGATGATATCTTCCAACTGCTTTGCTTATTTCATTTTTAGAAAGGAATATAATGGGAAAATATCAATTAGATTATAAAGGTATGCAACAAGTGGAACGTTACCACGAAAAAAATGCAACCGTCAAAAACGATAAAAAAGCACGTGTCCAAGCCCTTTTGAAAAAAGCTGGAAAGAAGAAATAATATGATCTTACGCCGACCGAGCCAAACAGATAAAGAAGCTATCTTAGAGATGATGGCTGAATTTGAAAGGGAGCAATCTGCTCATGATGGTGGATTTTGGAATCCCGACAATTTTGTTTATGAAGAGTGGCTAGAAGAAAATCTTCAAGCGGAAGCGGGACTCAATATTCCTGAAAATTGGGTTCCTGCTATCCAGCTAGTTAGTTTTGACGAAGCAGGTTATGCTCTTGGCTTTCTCAACCTTCGTCTCCGATTAAATGACTACTTACTAGAAAAAGGGGGCCATATTGGCTACTCAATCCGTCCCTCTGAAAGGGGCAAAGGCTATGCAAAAGAAGCTCTTCATCAAGGTCTGCAAGTGGCTAAAGAAAAGAATATTCATCGTGCTCTGGTCACTTGTAGTATCAAGAATCCTGCTAGTCGAGCTGTTATATTAGCCAACGGTGGCCAGTTGGAGGACATTCGCCATGAAACTGAGCGCTATTGGATAGATTTGGAGTAGAATCATGACATGGAATACACCAAAACCACAGGAATGGAAGTCTGAAGAACTTAGCCAAGGACGTATTATTGACTACAAAGCTTTTAATTTCGTTGATGGTGAAGGCGTGCGTAACTCCCTTTACGTCTCTGGTTGCATGTTTCATTGCGAGGGATGCTATAACGCTGCCACCTGGTCCTTTAAGGCAGGAATTCCCTATACTAAAGAACTTGAAGAACAAATCATGAGGGATCTAGCTCAACCTTACGTACAAGGTCTCACGCTACTTGGTGGTGAACCCTTCCTAAACACAGGAATTCTCATTCCCCTAGTCAAACGCATTCGTAAGGAACTCCCGGAAAAAGATATCTGGTCTTGGACTGGTTATACTTGGGAGGAGTTGATGCTTGAAACTCCTGATAAACTAGAACTTCTTCAACTCGTTGACATTCTCGTTGACGGCCGCTTTGACATCACTAAAAAGAACCTTATGCTCCAGTTTCGAGGATCATCTAATCAACGTATTATTGATGTCAAAAAATCTCTTAATCAAGGAGAAGTCGTTATTTGGGACAAGCTAAATGACGGTCAAACTAACTATGAACAAGTCGATCGTAAAGATATGCTATAAAAAAGTCTGAGCTTATAACTCAGACTTTTTTATGCAATTTTAACAAAAACTAGCTCATTATTAGAGGATAAATCCTCACGATAGTTAAACTCATCAAAAGACAATTTTCGTAAATTATTAATCGTTTGACAATTCTCCTCCATAACAGCTGTCAAAAAAGCCCCTCTTGCCTTTTTGGAAATCGTAGAGTGAGTCTTAAGAACCCCATTGCGGTCTTCCATAAAACTAACCGTGAATAACTGCTTACGAAGAGTTGGACTAAAAACATCCTCGAATTCACTCGAAAGCAAAGAAATAACCGGAACTTGATTCTCCTCCAGAAATTGATCATATTCGGCACGCCAATAGTTTTTTAAGGACTGACCATCAACCTTAATCTTCGTATGAAAGTCATGACGATGTTCCTGAATCGGGTAAAAAGCAGGAATGATTCCATAAAAAGAAGATGTGATAAATACTCGTTGGCCTAAGAAATCTTTTTCACATGTGGATAAGTCACTACGTTTGATGTGACGATACATCAGACCATTAAAAAGCTCGACGGCCGGATAGTTCTTCGCTTCTCCCGACAAAATCGCACCCCAGCGCTGCTTTTCTTTCTCAGCCTGTTCAGGCTTTATTTTATAAGCTATGGATAATTCATCTGTGGACAATTTTGCCATTTCAGTTAGGATAGCTGCACTCTTTTCGGATAGTTTTTGAGACGGAACTTCCTTACTGGCCTTCATTTCTTTTGCGGTTGGAATTAAAAATCTAATCATACTGATATTGTAAAGTCAAGCAAGCATTTCGTCAAGAATTCTCTCCAACAAAAAAGAAGCTAACGTTCGTCAACTTCCTTTTTTGTTAGTCATCTAAATCAACAAAACGACCTAGAATATGTACATTTTCTGCGATAGAGACAAAAGCTTTAGGATCTGCTTTTCTCATATAATGCTTGAAGTCAGCATACTCTTCACGCGTAATAATCGCCAGTAATACTGCTTTCTTTTCGTGATTATAAGTCCCTTCCGCATCATTAATCATCGTTACTCCACGATGGAGTTTCTTCTGAATCATCCTTACAACTGGGTCGGGATTACTTGTGACAATCATAGCCTGCATTTTCTTTTGTTTTGTGAAAATCGCATCTGTTACTCGACTAGAAACAAAAATAGTCACCATTGAATAAAGAGCATATTTCCAACCAAAAAGAATGCCCGCAAAAACCATGATAATCCCATTGACAATCAAGGAGATATTACCAACATCACGGCCTGTTTTCTTACGAATAGTGAGGCTAACGATATCCGTCCCTCCACTAGAGATACGTGATTTTAAACCAAAACCAATCCCCGTTCCCATGACCAAACCACCAAAGATAGCATTGATCAAAGGATCCTCTGTCAAGATTACATGTGGCATCACCTGAATAAAAAGGGAGCTCATCGTTACTGTAATGAAGGTAAAGATAGTGAATTTATGGCCAATCTTATACCAAGCCATAATCAAGAGAGGTATATTAATCGCATAGAAAGTCAATGATACTGGTATCTCAAAGCCCAAAGTTCTAACACTCAATGCCGATAAAACCTGTGCCAAACCTGTTGCTCCACTGGAGTAAACATGTCCAGGTTGAAAAAAGAAATTAACGGCGATTGACGATAAGAGCCCGTAAAGTAAAGAGGCTGAAACTTTTTCAGTATATTTTTCACGGGAAATACTACGTACAGCCTGCAAAACGCCCATTTTCTTCGCAGACTTTTTCGCTACAAATTTAACATGTTTATGAAGAGGTGCTTTATTCATTTTCTAAATCTACATGAAGGGCAAGTTCTTCCAACTGTTTATCAGCCACAAGACTTGGAGCCTGAGTCATAGGATCTGATGCCTTATTATTTTTAGGGAAGGCAATCACTTCACGGATATTATCTTTACCTGCAAGAAGCATAACAAAACGGTCAAGACCGATAGCCAAACCACCATGTGGTGGGAAACCATAGTCCATAGCTTCAAGAAGGAATCCAAATTGCTCATAGGCTGATTCTTCAGAGAAACCAAGGGCTTTCAACATACGTTCCTGTAGGTCTTTATGATTGATACGTAGACTACCTCCACCAAGCTCATAACCATTCAAGACAATATCATAAGCTACAGCACGTACCTTGGAAAGATCTCCTTCAAGCTCTGCTGCAGAATCTTCTGTTGGCAAAGTAAATGGGTGGTGAGCAGACATATAGCGTCCTTCCTCTTCAGACCACTCAAACATTGGCCAATCAACAACCCAAAGGAAGTTGAACTTAGTGTTGTCAATCATGTCAAGTTCTTTAGCAATTTGATTACGCAAAGCACCAAGTGTGTTATTAACAATTTCAAGTGTATCTGCTACAAAAAGAACTAGATCATTCTCTTCAAGGTGTAAAGCATCTGTCAACTTATCTTCAATACTTGTCAAGAATTTAGCAACTGGACCTGCTAGAGCTCCGTCAGTCATCTTAACCCAAGCAAGACCTTTAGCGCCAAATTGTTTGGCAAACTCTGTCAACTTGTCAATACTTTTACGTGAGTATTTGTCTGCATTTCCTTTGACAACAATTGCCTTAACAGCTGGTGCCTCAGCAAACACTTTGAAGTCTACACCCTTGACAACCTCTGTCAAGTCTTGTAAAAGCATGTCAAAGCGTGTATCTGGCTTGTCAGAACCATAGTTATTCATGGCATCATCATAAGACATGCGTGGGAATGGTAGTGTAACGTCAATCCCTTTAGTTTCTTTCATAACCTTAGCAATCAATCCCTCTGTAATATCTTGGATTTCTTGCTCATTAAGGAAAGAGGTTTCCAAGTCAACTTGTGTAAACTCAGGTTGACGGTCTCCACGCAAATCTTCATCACGGAAACACTTAACAATTTGATAATAACGGTCAAAACCAGCATTCATCAATAATTGTTTAGTGATTTGAGGACTTTGCGGAAGAGCATAAAAGTGACCTTGGCTAACACGGCTTGGAACCAAGTAATCACGAGCACCTTCTGGTGTAGATTTTGTCAACATTGGTGTTTCAACATCGATAAATTCCAAGTCATCAAGATAATTACGGATGGCATGAGTTACCTTTGCACGGAGCTTAAAGTTTTCCAACATCTCTGGACGACGAAGATCCAAGTAGCGGTAACGCATACGTGTATCATCACTAGCCTCAACACCATCTTTAATTTCAAATGGTGTTGTTTTGGCAGTATTAAGGACTTTAAGGTCTTCAACTTTAAGCTCGACAGCACCTGTAGGCAAGTTATCATTAGCTTGTTCACGCGCTTCAACAGTTCCTGTTACTTCAATAACAAATTCGCTACGCAAACTTTCAGCTGTTTCAACAACATTAGCGTCCGCATTTTCAGGGTTAACAACCAACTGCATCAAACCTTCACGGTCACGAAGATCGATGAAAATCAAACCTCCGAGGTTACGACGGCGAGATACCCAACCTTTCAAAGTAATAGTAGTTCCGATGTGTTCACTACGAACACGTCCGGCATACATAGAACGTTCCATAAATACACTTCTTTCGTTAATTTTTTAGTCTTAACTATTATAGCAAAAAGCCCATCAAAACCCCACCCATTTCAGGTTAGAATTTAATAGACTTTCTTTTTTATAAAACTATTTGCCAAATTGTTTCAACAAATCACTAGTATCCACGTAATCCTCAGCAAACTCTTCAAAATCTTCAAAACGATAATCGGCTATTTCTAAGTCAAGTAAACTATTCCAACGGAATCCATAAACATCCTCAATGATAACACTAAGTTCATCAGTTTCCTCGTCTACCTGCCATCCCAAATAACGTTCCTGTGTTTCAAAACTCAAGACCACATCTTGACAATCTTGACGCCAAACTTGACCAAGTAATTGCTGACACATCGCATGATCACTTGCAGGCTCATCATTAAACCAAGTAATGTCATGTTTATCAAGAAAGTCAATCAACTGCCAAAACTGTTGTTGGAAACGAATGGGCATACTGCGATCAAAAGCCAAACTGAACTTTTCACTCCGTTTGAGCATATCAACTATACTAACCATATGCCCCCTACTTTTCTAACTGTTCGAGGACTGCTGCAAAGTTTTTAGTTAGCTCTTCGAAACTTACAGTAACTTCCTCACGAGTAGCATTATTTTTGACATTGACCTGACCTGACTCCACTTCACTCTCACCTAATGTGATAACCGTCTTGGCCTTGAAGGTATCTGCTGACTTAAATTGCGCCTTAATCTTACGTCCAAGGTAATCACGTTCAGCCTTAAATCCTTGATAGCGGATAGCTTGAACTAACTCAAGAGCTTTGCCATTGGCACCTGAACCAAGTACTGCAATGTAAACATCCAGACTTTCTTCCACCGGAAGCTCAATACCTTGTTTATCAAGAACCAAAAGCAAGCGTTCTAAACCAAGTCCAAAACCAAAACCAGCTGTTTCTGGACCACCGAAGTATTCAACCAAACTATCATAACGACCACCTGCACAGATTGTCAATTCAGACTTATCAATAGTGGTAATAAATTCAAAAATCGTGTGATTATAGTAATCAAGACCACGTACCATATTAGTATCAATCACGTAAGGAATGTTAAGACTATCGAGCATGGTACGTACTTCGTCAAAGTGCACTTGACTTTCTTCATCTAAATAATCAAGGATAGAGGGAGCATTTTTAACTGCAACCTTATCTTCTTTTTCTTTTGAATCGAGTACTCGCAAAGGATTTTCATCCAAACGGCGTTGACTATCTTTTGACAAACTTTCACGCATTGGTGTCAAGTAGTCAATCAAGGCCTGACGATAAGCCAGACGACTCTCAGTATTTCCAAGGCTATTCAAATGAAGGGTAACATCCTTAATGCCAAGCGTATTAAAGAGCTGGTAGGCCATAGCAATGGTTTCAACATCTGTTGCAGGATTTTTTGATCCAAAGCACTCTACACCCAGTTGGTGGAACTCGCGCAAGCGTCCTGCTTGAGGACGTTCATAACGGAACATTGATCCAATATAATAAACTTTAACAGGTTTTTGGACCTCTGGCGCAAAGAGTTTATTTTCTACATAAGAGCGTACAACCGGTGCTGTTCCTTCTGGACGAAGTGTAATATGACGGTCTCCCTTATCATGAAAATCATACATTTCCTTAGTAACGATGTCAGTTGTATCTCCTACTGAACGAGAAATAACCTCGTAATGTTCAAACATAGGTGTACGAATTTCACCATAATTGTATTTCTTAAATGTTTCACGTGCAACATTTTCTACGTACTGCCATTTGGCACTATCCGCAGGTAAAATATCCTGCGTTCCCTTAGGTTTTTGAAGTTTCATAATGATGATACAGGCCTCAGATAGACCTGCCCTCCTTTTCCGTTATTACAGATATAATCACTCTATTCTATCATAATTTATATAGCTTTTGGGAAATGGTGGAGGATTTTTCAACGTAAGAAAGAAACAGACCTCTCGGCCTGCCACAATCATTAATCTTCCTTATAAAGAATGAAGGTCACAATGAAAGATACCACAACAGAAATTACAAGACCTGCAATAGCTGTGTAAAAATATTTAAGTGTATCTTCACCAATATACGCAGCAATCGTCAAGATACCCGGGGAACCACCCGCAAAATTTCTCGCACCTAAAATACCAAGGAAGAAGCCACCTACTCCCCCTGCAACAATAGATCCTATAAGGGCTGCTTTATTTTGCAAAGTTACCCCATAAAGAGCCGGTTCCGTAATCCCACAAATCGCAGTAATCCCAGCAGATGAAGCTAGAGCTTTTTTATTGGTATCCTTAGTTTTTAAAGCAATAGCAAGAGCTGCTCCACCCTGAGCCACATTTGAAGCCAAAGCACCTGGCTGTGCAATCGTATCATAACCAATAGTCATACGGTTATTGATTCCAATGGATACTAAGCCATAGTGAGTTCCTGTTGTAACCATTAACGGGAAGGTTGCCCCTACAATTGTTGGAACAACCCATGGGCCAAAGTTTTCCAACCACTTAAAGAAATCCCCCAACCAGTTACCTATGACAGCACCAATTGGACCTAAAATCAAAAGTGTTACGATTGCAGTAATTAATGTCGTAATCATAGGAACCAAGAAAAACTTTACAGCCTTTGGTGAAATTTTAATCGCAAAGCGCTCCACGTAACTCATAAACCAAACTGCCAAAATAACAGGGATAACCGTTGATGAGTAAGAAGTTAATGTAAGAGGAATACTAAAGAAAGAGACGCCATGACCTGATTCCTTGGCAGTTGTCACAATCTGAGTAAAAGTTGGGTGTAATAAAATAGCACCAATCAACATCCCCAATTGAGCATTCGTCTTAAACTGTCGAGCTGCTGAGGCACCTAAAAATACAGGTAAGAAATAAAATCCAGCATCGCCAATAAAATTAAGAACTTGATAGTTAACATCATCTACAGCTACTACCTTAAAGACAACCAAAAGGGACAAAACGGCCTTGATCATCCCTGCTGCTGTAATTACTGGTAAGATTGGGGTGAAAATCCCAGAAATAAGAGCTAAAAAGCTTTGAAGAGGAGTTCTATCTTGTTTTTCCGATGATTCCTTAGATACTTCATCTAGATCCAATAAACCTTCTAAAGCGCGGTATACATTTGGTACATCACTCCCAACAACAACTTGATACTGGCCACCACTCTTAGCCAAACTCACCACACCATCGATAGCTTGAACAGCCTCATCATCAGCTTTAGAATCATCTGCTAAGGTAAAACGTAAACGTGTCGCACAATGGGTTAGATTCTGAACGTTCTCCTTTCCTCCTACAGCTTCTAAAATTTTCTGCCCTATTTCTTTATAATTCATAACACTTCCTTTCTATATTCATAAAAAGAGAGAACAAGCTGAGCCTGTTCTCTGTATTTTTTCTATTATGACCAAACTTTGTCAGTAATTGTTTTAATCAATTGCAATTTATTCCACTCGTCTTGCTCAGTCAAGATATTACCTTCTTCAGTTGAGGCAAAACCACATTGAGTTGAGATACCAAGGTTCTTAAGTGGTACAAGTTCAGCCGCTTCATGGATACGAGCAATGACAGCATCTACATCTTCCAAAGCTGGATCCTTAGAAGTAATCACACCAAGTACCAATTCAACATGATCACGGTTATTCCAAATCGTTGGAAGTGGTGCGAAGCTACCTGAACGCGCATCATCGTATTCCAAGAAGAAGATATCATAGTTCAATTGACCAAGATATTTAGCGACTGAATCATAGCCACCTTCAAAAAGATAAGTTGACTTAAAGTTCCCACGACAAATGTGAGTAGCCAAAGTCAAATCTTCTGGAAGACCTTCCAAAGCTTTATTGATAGTGTATACATCATCCTCAGCAATTTTTGCCAACTCAGCTGTTTTCTCAGGATTATTTTTTTCATTCTCAAACTGTTGAATCAAATAACCCCAAGTCGTATCATCCAATTGTACATAACGTGCACCCAAATCGTAGAAATGTTGGATGGTATCATGGTAAGCTTTAGCCAAATCATCAAGGAAATCTGTCCCCTAATTGTCAAGTCAAGTGCAACAAAGATGTTCCTCTGATTAAGTGAGTATCTTTCAAGCTGTTTGAGTTAGCTCAAACAGCTTTTTTGCGGACTGATAGCCATGAATTCGTCTAGGTCTTTCATTGATAGCCTTTGTATAGTCCTCTAAAAGATTCTGATTTAGTTCTTTTAACGAACACCCCTTCGGAATGAACTCTCTTAGTAGTCCATTGAAATTCTCATTTGTACCTCGTTCATAAGATGAATAGGCATGTGCAAAATAAACATCTAATCCCTCTATCTTACTCAATGATGAAAATTCGTTTCCATTATCTGCAGTTATGGACTTAATGGGATAAAGTTTCATACACTCTAAGACTGCTTGATTGACATACTCTGCTTTCTTTTCCACGAGTTTCTTTGTGACAGCATAGCGTGTTTGTCGTTCTACCAAGGTTAGAATAGAAGGTTCTCCTATTGTCTTTCCACCCAGAACAGAATCGATTTCCCAATCTCCAAAACGGGAACGATTATTGATTTCTTCTGGCCTTTCTTCAATTGACTTTCCTAGATGTTTCTTGGTAGAGGGGCGCTTGGTAAATTTCTTACGGATCCGCACTGCTCTTGGCAAATCAATGACCTTAATCTCTAACAATCCTTGATGGATATAGTTATAGAGCGTCTTGGTTGAAGGAACAACTGCATCTACATGTTGGAGTCTATAGGTATGAACAAAGGTATCCACGCTATGCACCCTTGGTTTCTCTCTCATTGCTTCTGTAAATGCTCTCAGAAAGTCATCCGATACGGAATCCAGTTTCAAATAATAGCTGGCTTCTCTAGCATGACGATAACGGTTATGAGCAGCATCTGCATAATAGTGTTGGTAATAGACCTTTTGCCCATTTACTTTTTTCACTTGTGTTATGGAACCACGATTAATTTCACGAGTAATAGTAGAGCGATTTCTCCCTAGTCTACGAGCAATCTCAGCAGGTTTGAGTCCTACGCTTAAATAAGCTTCAATTTCCCCTCGCTCAGCTTCAGATAAGTGCTTGTATGATTGATTTGTGGTAGAATAATTAGTGGACATGTTCATCTTCCTTTATACTGTTTTTCGCAACTCTAGTATATCAGATGAACATGTCTTTTGTGTTGCACTTCATTTTACAATAGGGCAAGGAAATCTGTCCATGAATCATAGTAATCAGCATAAAGATCACTACGGTGGTCACGGTTAATGATGAGTGATGGACTTGGAATAGTTACTTTTGGAGTAATTCCTTCAGGAGTCACTGATTTAAGATATTCAAAGTCACGATAGAAAGGATGATTAGGATTTTCAGCAATTTTACCATTGATACGAACGTTAGTTGTACGTGTCTTAGCTCCATGGAATTTATATGAATCCTCTTGTTGGTAAGCTTCAAAACCAGTTAGGTTCCATAGGAAGTCAAGGTGCCACCAAGAACGACCAAATTCACCATCAGAAACGACTTGAAGACCATTTTCTACCTCATGATGAACCAATTCCTTAACCAATTCATCTTGTACTTTCAACAATTCATCTTGCGAAATCTCACCATTGGCAAATTTTTCACGTGCTTCTTTTAAAGCTTGTGGACGAAGGTAAGAACCAACATGATCAAAATGATAATGAACTTTACTCATAGTTATTTACTCCTTTTTATTCTTTCATTTAATGTAATAATAAGCCTATTCTAGCACTTGCTGTTATAGCTGTGAAATATGTATTTACTATCACATTATATAGTTTTTAACTATATATTTTCTTGAGAAGTTTTTTGTCAAGTAACTTTACTTTACAAAAAAGATATGTTATTCTGTTATAGTTGATTTAAAATCAAGAACATAAATATTAATTCGGAGGAAATAAAGAAATGGCAGTACCTGCACGTCACACTTCAAAAGCGAAGAAAAACAAACGTCGTACACACTACAAATTGACTGCTCCATCAGTACAATTTGACGAAACAACTGGAGATTACTCACGTTCACACCGTGTATCACTTAAAGGATACTACAAAGGACGTAAAATCGCTAAAGCTAACGCAGCTAAATAATAGAAGGGAGATACCATGCGCGTAAATATTACACTTGAACACAAAGAATCTGGTGAACGCTTGTACCTTACTTCAAAAAACAAACGTAACACTCCAGACCGTCTTCAATTGAAAAAATACTCACCAAAATTGCGTAAACACGTAATCTTTACTGAGGTAAAATAATTAAGATAAGAAAAGCCTATGAAACTCATGTTTCTAGGCTTTTTTCGTGCTTAAATTGCGGTTTTGTCTGATTTTTGTCTGATTGAATTATTTCTAACTTTTATTTACCAAACTATTATTTATTCACTTACAACAGCTTATTAAAAATGATACAATAGAAAAAAGTCAACTTATAGGAGAATGACTATGAAAACACAGGCAATCGAAGTAACAAACCTTGCTAAGTCGTTTGAATTAAGCAAGGGTAAGACTGTTCAGATTTTAAACGGTCTCAGTTTATCAGCTAACTATGGTGAATTTATATCTATATTAGGTGTCAGTGGTTCTGGAAAATCAACACTATTAAAATGTATGTCAGGTCTATTGCAACCAAGTCAAGGAAAGGTTGAGATTCAAGGTTTAGATCCCTATCAAACTAGTCCTAATAAACTTGCTAAACTAAGACGTGAGTCCTTAGCGTTTATCTTCCAATCCTATAATTTGGTACCTGCACTACCTATTATTGAAAATATCGCCTTACCTTTAAGATTATCAGGCAAAAAGGTCAACAACCAAGAGATACTTGAATTACTGGAAAAATTGCAATTCAAGGCAGATAGCAAAGCCTTCCCTTCAACCTTATCTGGTGGTGAACAACAAAAAATAGCTATTGCACGAGCTATTTTAGCAGATAGTCAGATTATTTTTGCAGATGAGCCTACTGGTGCGCTTGATAGTACCTCTCGTCAAATTGTTTTTGATATTTTAAGAACACTAGCTAATCAGGGGAAATGTATCCTCATGGTTACTCACGATATTGAGCTAGCTTCAAAAACTGACCGAGCACTCATCCTTAAGGATGGTTTGATTTCCCAAGAAATTATAAAACCTAAGTCTGAAGAATTAACTAAGGCTTTAGGTATAGAGACTGATGTAAGGGAGAGATAAATCATGTTAAAACTCATTTATTACCAATGGAGATATAGTTGGAAAGAATGGACCGCAACTGTACCTGTCTTTTTTATGGCAAGTCTCATTTCAGGGATATCCCTTTCAGGCGACTTTAATATTATAGCAAACAAGGACGTACTACTCAGTGTTCAAACAGACCCAAGCCCAGTATTCCTTATGCCCATTTTCTTTGGCGGGCTAACTCTTTTTCTTATTATTTCCAGTCTCATTGCTAGTCTTTTAAATTATTTCAAATCGGATTATCAACTTTGGGAAATTTTAGGTGCTAACCGCTGGCAGTTGTCAATTTTAGTTGCTGGACAAATTAGTTTAATGGCATTTATTTCCAGTATACCTGGTGCTCTCATTGCAACACCGATAAGCCGTTACTACTATTATTATTTACAGAAGTATTTTGGCAAAGGTATGATGCCAGATTTAAACTTTGGTTCTCAACCGTTGGCACTGCTTGCTACCGTAGCTTTAATTTCAAGTCTCGCTTTTGTTAGTGGGTACTTCTATACCAGTAAACTCCTTAAACAGAAAGTCGAACGAAAAACTTTTAAATTTTGGATAATTGTTAAGAAAGCAGTCCCATGGGCTATTTTAGTTGCCCTATATGCTTCCCTTTTATTTATGTTTTATCATTCAGAACCACTATTGGGTACTGGTTCCTTGCTTTATCTCATGCTAGTCAATGTTTTTGCTATCTATGCTCTATCTCCCTATCTTCAAATTGGTATTATCAAACTTTTATCACCCGTACTACTTAGCCACAGGTATGCCCCAATCCTTGCAAAATGGCAAATTCTAAGTCAAAAATCTTACCTTAAAGCCATTAATGCTTCGGTTGTTGCTGGAATTACATTGGTTGGGAGTTTTCAACTACTCTCGCAAAATATCTTTTCTTTCTTTCAAGAAGACGGTGAATTAGAATTATTAGTTTCCTTTATTGCCTTTTTCCTAGCTCCTGTACTATTAATATTAGCAAACGTAGTCTCCATGACATTATTGTCTGTCCGCCAGGAGGCCAAAGAGCAGGAACAGTTAGCCACATTAGGAGTTTCCCCTGCTCAACTGTTGCATACAAAACTTTGGGAAAGTCTTATTATAACGGGACTAGCGTTCTTTATTTCCCTAGTGATTAACCTTGCAATGATTGGTCTGATGAACCATTCACTCAGATTGTTGAAAATGGGAATGACTAATTGGACAGGTCTTTTCCTTCCAGCTATCATCCTATCTACACTACTCTTTCTTTTGACTTTCATCACTAAAGTAAGCCATATTAAGAAACAAACATTTTAAGAAAGAAGCCTATGAAACGCATGTTTCTAGGCTTTTTTCTAATGTTCAAAATTCTATTTCATCTAGTTTTTATCTGATTAAAGTTTAACTTTTGTTACTCAATCAACTTCTCTAGCTTTTCAACCGCTCCTCTCATGGTGTCTTTTTGTTTCTTAATCACGTGGAGATAGACACGTTCAATCTCCTTAGAATCCTCCGAGTGTCCGACAAATTCTCGAATGGTTGGGAGATCAATGCCTTCACTTGCCATAATGGAAATAAAGCTATGACGAAACATATGAGGAATGACATGAATCGGTCTCCCAAAGTCTAGGAAATTATCAATATCCTTATAGGACTTACCTGCCTTCTTATTATACTTTACTGACTGACTAGAACCACCTCTCAGGAATTGTGATAGCTCGTTGTGATAAAGCGGAGAACCTTGCCTATTACCTGCCCTGATATAGGTTCTAGTAAAGAGATAGCCCAAGTCTTGGTAAGTCGGATTGAATTGAGCTTGAAACTTATTTCTGTCAATGTAGTGTCGCAAGATTTTCTCTACCTCAGAACTCATTGGAATCGTACGGACACTTTCCTTAGTCTTAAGGTCTGCTCGGTAACGTTCCTTTTCATCAAGATTAAGAGCTTCCATAACCTCATCTGATTTATTTTTACTTGCCCTCTGCCAATGAACCTTTATCCACTTTCCCTCAAAATCAAGCATATCTTCATTCAAACCCAAAACCTCACTTGGTCTCATGCCTGTTAGGAAAATCATTCTCAACACGTCTGCAATAAGTTGATTATCAGACCTATCTGTCCAGCTTTCTATCAGGCGGAGAACATAGTTAACTTCGCTTGCTTCTAAGTATTTTTCCGCAATGTCTTCACGTTTCTTATTCTGCTCCTCACTCTTTGTCAGAACTCGCCTTTTAACCTTGTTATTAGTAATCGGGTCTTGTGTAAGAGTAATTTGTCCATTTTCCACTGACCAGTCAAAAATCATCTTAAGGTAGATATGCAGGTTTCTTGCCATGTGCATAGAAGAAACATTGATAAGATTTTGAATTTCATCTGTCATAGAGGCAAATTTTGTGATAGATATTCTTGTATCAAAGTTAGGCTCAATATAACGGTTGTAGATAGTAACTCTTGTTTTAAGGGTATTATTGGCTGGCTTGACCCTCTCATGCCATGCTCTAAAGGCTTTACCATAAAGATTTCCATCTTCATCAAAGGGCTTGGCGATTTCTTCTAGGGTTAAAATCCTCTTTGCTTTCTTGGGTGTTACGCCTGTTACCTCAGCAATATAGTCATCAACTAACTTATTTAGTTCTTGCGTGACCTGTGTAATCAGTTGCGAGTTTTTTATATCACTGACCAAGAGACGCTCTTTCCCAGATGATGTTTTCTTACTTGGTCTTGCCTTAGTAGTAAACCACCCTTTACTAGCACCTGTAGAAAGGTATTTCTTGTGAGATTTTTTAGTAATAGGGTGGGTAAATCGCATAGCGAATTTCACTAAGACGTTACCCGCCTTATTAGGGTCTGGTCGCCAAGAACTGATGATGAGTACTCTTGAACCATTATCTCTCATAGGTACCCCCTACACTATCTTTGCAACATACTGGTTAGTAATTTTGTAGTCAAACCATACTACAAAGACTTCCGAGTGGATAAAGACGTTGCCATGCGTTCCTTTGATGCCGAAGGCGTATGGACTGTCTTTCATCTGACGAATATAGCTATTAAGTGTTGCAACTGTCATGCCATGCCAGAGTTCATCTAAAAAGACGGATTTTCGGTACCAGTTACGGGTCAAGTCAAAATCATGTTCTGTTTTTAATATTGCCATTGAATTCTCCTTCTATTCTAGTTATAGTCAAGATAGGTATTTTTAGAAAGGCGGATTGTAGCGTTTCACAAGTCGTCTTTTCTTATGCCCCAATAGGCTGAGCTTAATTGCTCTTGTTTGTATTGCTGAATGTCTGTTTCGTCTACTTTCGTTAGCTTAGATATACCAAGCTCAAGTAGGTGCTGAATATAATTATCTGCCTTTTCTTGTCCATGTGATTCTGCTTTTGCCACATAGAGTTTCCCGAGTGTTCGTGAGACTTGTTTTTCTGTCCATAGCTCAGACTGTTTTAGAGTTGGCTTCGTTCGCTTAACACTCAAGACAGTCTTTTCTTTTGTCTCTAGGTAGTCATTCCACCACTTTACATTTTTTCTTCGCCAACGGTTAGAATCCTTGTCTCTCGGACTGACAAAACGATAATGTCCGTTAATTGCCTCAAAGTAAATCTCTTTGAGCGGTCGCCCATCTTTTATCTGTTTAGCTAATAAATTTGCCTTTTCTTGCCAACATCTAAGCTCTGCTCTTGTCCATGATGATGGCGTTTCTGGTAAATCTTTGTCTAGTTTTTTCTCTAACAGCTTGTTATAGATACACCATTGCTGAGTACCTCTAACACCAATCGTTACCATCTCACCAACCTTTTCACCATTTTCAAGAATACTCTTTTCATGGTAATCAAAGGTTTTAGCAGTTGATATGCAGAGTTGCCTTTTACAGTAACTGTAAATAAGTGGGACGGATAGGCTGTCGTCAAAGATATCATTGGCGATATCTAGCCTTGTGACGTTACTATGATATTCAAAAATACGCTTCATTAATGCTACCCAATTATTGACATTGCTTTCCAAGTATTCTTCATATTGACGGCACCCCTGCCCTCTCAGTTCGATAAAGACCCCCATTTTCGATTCCCAATCCTTATTGAAATAAACCTTTATCTCTGAGAAAGCATAATGCCGTTGGTACTTGTTTATACCCCATTCATTGAGGACAAACTTGTCTTTAGGAAGAATGAGGATTTTCTCAATGACATCATCTGGGGCTAAACCTTTAATCGTTACAGCTAAATAGTCTAACATCACTGAGTTATCCATGTTTAGGCTCCAATAAATTTAATATCGGTTGCCACTAGCTTTAAGCCACCCCAATTTCCACCACCATTACTGTTAGCTCGCCAACCAAGGTGGACTTCTGGATTTACAAGTTCTACTACGAGAGAGTTCAGCTCATCCTTTTCAACGGATTTAGCTAACTTGTCAAGATTATCTACAATCTCCAAACGAATGCTCTTAAGGTCATCAGGGGAATAACCCAAGTCTTTCAGGGCCTGAATTTTGTCTGTATCTTGTACAGAACAAGTAATTTTAGCCACTTCATCTGTCGCAATGCTTTCGCCATTGATATTTTTATAGACTGGAGCAACCCGTGAAGAAAGGATAGTCACTTTCTTTGGAATGTCAAATTGTGATTTATCCAATTTCAAATCGCCTACTTTTACAGTTTCGTCTGTTAAGTTAAATTTTGTCATGTATTTTTCTCCTGTTCATAAAAACTACGCCTACATGAAATCCTTCGTAAACCATTGATACCATGGGCTTTATAAAGGTTCTTTCGTGAATTTTGCTTCAAATCGCCGAATTCCTTGCGTATCAAAGGATTTGACCACATTTCATGTATGTGTGCACCCCCTAATAGGGGCTGGGGTGCAAATGTCAAATCGAGTTCAGCCGTTTGCCACCTTCCCCACCTGCTCTGGGCTACCGTGTTGACCACTCGCCCAGCGGTGGGGTGGCGAACCGTCTTCATCGATGAAAGAATCCAAGTCTCTTAGATGATTTCTCTTCAGTCTCTTTCTCCAAGGTCTGGATTCTAGCCAGAAGCACTTCTAACTCCTGTTTCAACTTTACTAGGTTCCTTCGATAATCTTCTTGGATTTCCTTAAAGGAGACCTCTAGCTCATCAACAAGTTCTCTAATAGGCTTTTGAGAATCATTTTCTTTAGAAAACCCATAAGCGCTTAGAATTGCACTTTCTAGCCCCAACGAAGACTTCTTATCAGCAATCGCTTGAAAATGGTTTAGGTCATCTTCTGTAAAAAGATAAACTTTAGAATATGAGTTTCGACCCGTTCTCACCCTACTTTCTTTAAATTGAGTATCGGTCAGGCTTTCAATTTTTAATCGCCACTTTTTCAGTGTTGAAACTGAGTTAAGACCGTCAACCCTGTCCACAACTTCTTGATAATCGTATTCATTCATTAGCTTACCTGTGTTTTCTGATTGAGAAAGTCAGTCACAATCTGCAAAGCTCTAGATTCAATTAATCGCTCAGATCCCATACCCTTGATAAGGTGATAGAGTTATCTGGCATCCAAATCATTACAATACTCTGGTTTGATTAAGACTATCTCTTTTGCCTCTTATAAGTAGACTACCCGCTCTATTATTTGTAGTCCCATACCTGTTAAATTCATAATTACCCTCTTTTCTGATTTTGGATAACTAGCATTTATCCGAAATAGATGGTATAATTACAACAATTAGATTTACTGTCCTTGAACGATGTACTAGGTTGTTCAAGGATTTTTTGTACCTTCCTTTCTTTTTTTGATTGTTAGGTTAGCTCCTTTCTATCGAATATATACGTTTTTATGCACGCATGGTGTAAAATTTTTTGAGCAATCCTAATGCTCACCAATAATTATATACGATATCATACACGCCGTCAAGTGTTATCTCCAAAAAATGTACGATTTTATAAACTCCTGTGTTATAATGGTCTAGAGGTAACTTATGTTTGAAATACTTAAACCTGATAAAAAGTCTGTGGGACGAAGACTTAGACAAGTCAAGGATGAATTGAATTTATCCTTTACAGATTTTGGAAATCGTCTAGGACTCAAAAAATCAACCATTAATGCATATGTTAGAGGAGATAACTTAGCTCCTCTTGAAGTTTTAGAGAAAGTGTCAAAAATCTATGGGAAACCTGTAGGTTGGTTTTACTATGGAGAATTAGAAGAATACATTGAACTTTATCTTAGAAAACTCGGTTATGGTAAATTTCTAGACGAATATCCTGAAACCCCATTAAAGATAAAAAATGAGCTTTTTAGGATTAAAACAGATCCAATACAATTAGTCACAACTAACGGAGGGGTAAGCATTGGAACATTTGAAAATCCTGACTGGGAAAATGATTTTGGTTACCCAAGTGAAGGCTACTTAGACGACATCTTCTTTGAAATGCTCTATGACACGCTAAAAAATTCAATTAGACAGGAAGCTCAGAACTATCTAAGTCAGCAAAGGGGACTTGATGATACTAAAGTCAAAGAACTTTCTGATTACTTTGCCAATCAAATCTATACTTCATATGATTTTATCGGAAATCTAGAAAATCTTACCAAAGATAAAATCAAACAAGAAGTTAAAAAAGGCTATGAACGCCTACTTAAAGATTCACCTCAAGTAGGCGTAGAAGTTAGCTATGATTCCAATTACTTACTTGGTTTTCTGATAAATACACTTGCGGATAGCCAAACAACAAGACAGCTACTTTCAGATATATCCCAAGCAACAGTTGGTATGCCTTTTTCACAATTTTATGAAGGTCATGAATTAGTCGATATTATCCAATCTATCAGACCTCGACTGATAGAACTTTACCATAATACAACCGTTGATGATTGGACTGACTGGGCGGAGAAATAGATAACATCAGCTATTGGATTTAATTTGGAAAATAAGCAAAGAGTTGATTTGACAGTGTTTAGAGAAGTCAAATCTTCTAAAAAGAAGAAAGACGGAAAATAAAGATGGACGAGTTAAAATTACAAGAATTAATGAGACTTGATGAATCTGAATTGCTAGAATTTAAAAGTAATAAGATTGAACCTGAAAAGTTAGGTAAATATATATCAGCTTTGGCTAATTCATCTGCAATGCTCAACAAACAATTTTCTTATCTTATTTGGGGTATTTCTGATGAAAAAAAAATAATAGGTACTAACTTTTTCCCATATGAAGAAAAAATAAATGGAGGTGAGCCTCTAATATCTTGGTTAGAGAGAAACTTAGACCCTAGAATTTCAATTCAATTTCAAGAATTTGAGGTCGAAAGTTTAAAAGTTGTTGCCTTGATTATTCATATGACTGTTGGAAGACCCGTTGCTTTTAAGGGGACTAGATATATTCGTAGTGGCTCATCATTAAAAAATCTGGCTGAATTTCCAGAGAAGGAACGATTATTGTGGAAATCTTTTGAAGCACGTACTTTTGAAAAAGAATTTGCACTAACCAACTGCTCTACCGATGATTTAATTTCACTTCTAGACTGCGAAACATACAGAAAAATGTTAAATTATCCTCCTGAATCTAGCTACGATGAATTATTGCAACACATGATTGACGATAACATTATTGAACAATCAGGTAGTGGCTTCAATATAACCAACATGGGAGCCTATACATTTGCTAAGAATCTCTCTAATTTTGAAAAACTAAAGTCACATGCCATAAGAGTTATCCGCTACGACGGAAATAATAAGTTCTATGCCAAAGAAGATATCACCGCAGGAAAAGGTGTTGCTGTCGGTTTTGAGGGATTACTTAATTATATTAGAATGAGACTCCCTTTAACTACTGAAATTTATGATAAAAATGGCCAAAGAATTGAGAGAACAGACTATCCTGATATCGTAATTAGAGAGATTGTTGCTAATCAAATAGTACACCAAGACTTTTCTATATCTGGGACGAATCCGATGATTGAAATTTACGATAATCGTATAGAGTTTACAAATCCTGGTGTTCCTATCAATGAACCCGATAGATTACTTGACCTCCCGCCTATTTCTCGTAATGAAGATTTAGCAAATCTTTTTCGAAAAATGCACCTTGTTGAATCTCGTGGCAGTGGAATTGATAAAATCATCATTACTCTAGAAAGTGAGAATCTTCCTGCACCCGACATTTCAGCCAAGGGGGATAATACTTCCGTTACTATTTTCAAGAGAAAAAATATTAGCGAGATGAACGATAAAGAAAGAGTTAATGCAATATTCTATCATGCATCTATTCTGTATGTAGAAAATGACTACATGACGAATAAAACAGTTCGTGACCGCTTTGGGTTGACTTCAAAGCAATCAGCATTAGCTACAAAAATTATCTCTTCAGCAGTCAAAAGCGGAAAAGTTAAACCATATGATGAAAATGCAGGGAACAAATTCATGCAGTATATTCCTTACTATGCTCAGGGATATAATGAGTAGGATTTTATCTGATTTTTATCTGATTAAAACTAAAGCAAGGTCAAAATCACCCAAGTTCATCAACAATTGAAAAGTTAAAAAGCCCATAAAATCAACGTTTCTGTCAATCATGAATATTACTAAACCATACATTACGCTCACTGAGGTTAAGTAAGGGTTTCAGTACACGTCAATAGACGTCAAAATATTGATTTTAAGCGATTTTTGATTTTTTGAAACTCATTATATCGCACTACAAATCAATAAAAACTCTACCTTTTACTCTACCTTTTTTAGATAAATATATCATCTGGATATTGAAGTTAAGCCCTGCTATCATTTCGATGGCAGGGCTTTTTAATATTTAGTACACTAACTTCTTATCTATATTTTGGTGGATTTTAAGTTGACATCTACAAAGTTTAATGTTAGAATACATTCAAAAATATATTTGAATGAGGTGTTTTATGATTCAAAATATTGTTACTTCAATAATCCTGTATTCTGGGACAGCCGTAGACTTACTTATTATCCTAATGTTATTTTTTGCCAAAAGAAAAAGCAGAAAGGACATCATTAACATCTATTTAGGACAATTTCTAGGCTCTGTTAGTCTAATATTCCTAAGTTTGCTTTTTGCATTTGTCTTAAATTATATTCCTAGTAAAGAGATTTTAGGTTTACTCGGTTTGATTCCAATTTTCCTAGGCCTCAAAGTTTTGCTTTTAGGAGATTCTGATGGAGAAGCTATTGCAAAAGATGGTTTGCGAAAAGACAACAAAAACCTGATTTTTCTAGTCGCTATGATTACTTTTGCAAGTTGTGGCGCTGACAATATTGGTGTCTTTGTCCCATATTTTACCACCTTAAATTTAGCGAATTTGATAGTGACTTTACTTACTTTTCTAGTCATGATTTATCTCTTGGTTTTTTCTGCCCAAAAATTGGCACAAGTCCCTTCTGTTGGAGAAACTTTGGAAAAATATAGCAGATGGTTTATTGCCGTTGTCTATTTAGGATTGGGGATGTATATCCTGATTGAAAACAACAGCTTTGACATGCTATGGGCTGTGTTAGGCTAGGAGAAAAAATTATGAAAAAAGATAGTATCTGTCAAGTGGATGTTATAAATCAACAAAATGTTACAACCGCAACGAACTACCTTGAAAAGGAAAAAGTCCAAAAATCACTTCGCATTTTATCAAAATTTACCGATAATAAACAGATAAATATCATCTTTTATCTCCTTGCCGTCGAAGAACTCTGTGTCTGCGATATAGCCTGTTTATTAAATCTCAGTATGGCATCTGCCTCCCACCATCTTCGTAAACTAGCCAATCAAAACATCTTGGACACTAGAAGAGAGGGGAAAATTATATATTATTTTATAAAAGATGAGGAAATCAGAGATTTTTTTAATCAACTAGGATAATAACTATTTTTATTACTTTTCCATGATTATAGGGAGATTATATATGAAATTTTTTGATGAAAATTACTCACAAGAAATACCTGCTCGTATCAAATGTTTAAGAAAAAAGTATAATTTAAAGCAAAGCGACCTAGGTAATGCAGGTCAAGTTAGCCAAGTTGAAAGTGGTAAGCGACCAATTACGAGTACGATGTTAGTTTATTTAAATACTCAAACCGCTTCGAGCTATACGTATATCGTTTTTGGAGAGTTAGATGAGTTTATTGAGAATCTGTTTCATTATTTTTTCGGTTCTATTTTATATAGAGATTTAGAGTCTGTAGATGAAAACCTATATTCTTTCATGAGTGATGATTTAATTTCAATCCAATCAAGTTGTCTAAGTATTGCCAAGACATTTGCAAATTTCAATATTCAGAGAAAAAGATTTATGATTTCTACTGAAACTGAAATGGATACTTTTCACAAGAAAGATGACATTGACATTACTGTTGGTGAAAAAAGTTATAACCTCGCTAGAAGTTTTAGAACCAGTACCATCAATGAATTGACTGTCATTGATTTTGAAGAAATGTTTGATATTCTTTGGTTGATGTTAGGGGATAATTTAATTAAATCATTTGAAGTTAATGTATGTGGTATCCTATTTGAATTAGACGGAAATGACATGCCCTCAACATTTAGGCAAGAAAACATTGATCCTCTCATCAATAAATGGTGGTATGATAATGTTTCGACAGAAATTATCCCTAATCTAATAAAAAAACTCAAAGAAAATCCACTATTCAATATCGGATTTCTGGTTGATGATATTCTAGAACGAATGTATAAAGAAAATATCCCAAAATCTTACCTTACGTCCGTTCCGTTAGTTAGTTCCAAAAAAGCAAGGTCAACTTTATCAATTAAGTCAAACGGAAGTCAAAAAATAGATAAATCAAAATTTGAACAGATAAATTATGACTTTATGAAGTTAGTAAGTCAAGGTAAAGATATCACAGACTTGTACCAAAAATATTCTGAAAAGGAGCTAACAAATATGGGTATTCGTATTCATAAATCCACTGATATAGAAAGGATTGAGGAAAAAACTTTTGATGAAATAATCAGCTGGGTTTCCAATCCTTATGCAACAAGACCAATTCAGGAAATATCCAGTATTCAAATAGAGCCCACAAGATTTTCACTAGAGGATAAGAAAAGAATTGAAGAAGCTGCAGCTCAAGGACTAAGCGAAATCGACCTTATTGATTTAGTTGACCTATATGATATTAATTTAGACAATACAAGCGTCAATCGCCATATTGTGGGGTTATTGACTAATAACACCCAAGTAACATACTATTTCCAAGAACAATTAAATAAGGAGTTGCTGTCAATGGCTCACGCTTTAGATAACGTACAACAGGCCTTTATTAAATTATTAAGTGAAGAGGAGATACGAAAATTTGCTCTTTAAAGACTAGGTGAATCGCCTAGTCTTTTTTTTTTGCGCTTCGTTTTACAAATTAGTCTATTGAAGTAAAAAAAGAAGTAAAAAATAAAAGAACATTACGCCTTATACTGAATATATCAAGAAAAACTCTTGATATAAATTTTAATAGTCCAAATTGATGGCCATCAAAGGACAGATTGAAACAAATATGATGACATGACGATAAAGGTCATGTCTTGCATAGAATTGTTTCGCTGTTTCTTTGTTGTGCCTTTTAGCATACTCAGCGTTCAATATTTGCTCATTTTGTTTCCTTCTGTCCAAGGACGGAAAGGAGCTCATCATTATGAGCAATAAAGTCAAAGAACGCCGTGAGCGTAAAATCGCAAAAGCTGTTGAAGCTAAAGACTGGAAAACCGTTGTTCATCTTCTACAACAAGAACAAAGTAACTCAGAACGGCGTGACCGATACCACCAAAAACGAAGTATGGAAGAAAGCATATCTCGTAATGATGGTAAACGACGTGAACGCTATGAAGTAGTTGCAAGCTCTGATTTGAATCCCGAAGAGGCTTTAATCCTAGAAGAGTTAAGACAAGCTATTCGTGAAGCTAAAGCATCCTTATCAGCAATTGACAGTAAAATTGTTGAAATGATAGCGGAACAAGGTTCAAGCTATAAAGAAACGGCTCGCTATATCACTGAACATTATAAGAAAATGAGTGATGTAACTGTTAAATCCCATTATTGTAAAGCGCTAAAAAAATTAGCTCCTTTATTAAAAGCTTACCGCTAATCCCTCAAATCCAGTGTCTCTGTCACTGGATTTTTTGTAAAAAAAATTAAAAATTCAATAAATAACTTTGCGTTTAGCTGTCTCATTCTCCTTAGTAATGAGGAGGTGGTCAGATAACCTAAAAAACAAAGTCCAGCTCATGACCCAAACCGAGCCTGTCGCATTCACACTATCTCTTATTCATAAGGAGGATTTGCCCTATGGCGTTTAAAATGAAAACCACAAAAGGTGGTTATACAACTACGTTGGCTGATAAAATTATCAGTCAAAAACAACCGATTTACTCACTTAGTACCGAACTTGAACCACAACAACGGTTTGAAGAAGGAAAACCAACCGGAGAAATCGTAGCCTATAAAGCATGGTTTGTACAGGAAGGGCAAGACCCTTTCCAAGTAAAATTTGAAGATACGATTGAGCTTCCAGCTTTTCAATCCATGATTCAATTTGACACTCTACAAGCCTGCGAAGTAAAATATAACATTTACTTCCGAGCAAATGGTATCAAGGAGGTTCGGTAATGAGTTCACAATCTCGTGATGTGCTGAACCAATCTTACCTGCAATCTTACCTGCTCCAGAGCCTAAACATGGCTCTGGGGGCTTTAATGCAGGGAGAAACCAGCTACACCAATTCTTTTAATATTGTTATTCAAGAAGACGGGTTTATCTTTGTCCCTCGTCTGCCATGTGCCTATATCCTTGATGATGACTTGTACAAAAAAATCTATCTGATTGCCAATGCTTCACTTTATCCACAATACACACTCCTAAAACAAAACGCTACCTATTTTGTCCCTCTAGAAACGGATGACTTACACATTAAACGTGGTTTATTCTTCCCTTGGAAAAGAGGAATTTCAGAACGTTTAGCCATTCCTGATTTGGATAAGTTTTCAGCCAGATTACCACATGGGAAAATTCCTATCATGAAGCACTTTGAACTCAATTTAGACAAGGTCAATCACTGGGCTATTGCTGGAAATTCAGGTTCTGGGAAATCGTACGCTCTCACTTACTTTTTGAGTGTACTGAAGCATATGTCTGACTTAATTATCATTGATCCTAAATTCGATACACCAAGTCGTTGGGCAAGAGAAAATCAAATTGCAGTTATCCACCCTGTCGAAAATCGTTCAAAATCTGATTTTGTTTCACAGGTCAATGAACAATTAAGTCAGTGCGCAAACCTCATTCAGAAACGACAAGCTATTTTGTATGATAACCCCAATCATCAATTTACCCATCTAACCATTGTCATTGATGAAGTCCTAGCTCTATCAGAGGGAGTCAATAAGAATATCAAAGAAGCCTTTTTCTCCTTACTCTCACAGATTGCCTTGTTAGGGCGTGCTACCAAAATCCATTTGTTCTTAGTAAGCCAGCGTTTTGACCACAATACTATCCCAATTTCAGTGAGGGAACAGCTAAACGTATTGTTACAAATTGGAAATATCAATCAGAAAACTACTCAATTTTTATTTCCAGACTTAGACCCAGAGGGTATTGTCATTCCAACAGGACATGGGACAGGTCTCATTCAAGTTATTGACAATGAACATCCCTACCAAGTTCTCCCCTTACTCTGCCCAACCTACTACACTAAACGAGGTATCCTATGACCAATAAAACCTACTTTATGAGAATTTTTAATCTCATACTATACTTATTTCTATTTGCTCCTATCTGTTCTGCATTTGGCTGGTTATTCAACTTTCTTTCAGTTCAATTAACCAACATCACATTTGTCAATCTAGATACGGTCAAAAGTACTACGGATATCATTGGTTCCGTTTGCCATAGAATTGCTCTTGTTTCTCTACTACTTGCTTTATTATTGGCTGGATCAGAGATAATACAACGGTTGAAAACAGATAGTTTTTGGAACTATATCCAATCTGTCTATCACACTTTCCTGTTGCGACACTTCCTGTTTCAGCGTGAACGAGTACAGAAGATAAGCAACCTTGAACACCAGACCGTTACCACTATCAATCCAATCCATAACGGATTTAACCGAGCTGTTCGCAAGTGTATTGTAGATATACGAAAAGATGCCATCACTATTTTTCTAAAAGTCCCTAGAGACCAACAGGGGCAAAAAATCCTAAAAGAGATGGAAGCACAATTAAAAGAAGAAATCGTCAGCCAACACGCAGACTATTATTTCTCCTCTCCTATTCGAGTTCGTAACCAATTGTGGTTCACTGGACAAAAACGTTAATACCTTGGGGCTGTGGCTTGCGTTAAGCAAAAGCCAGACAGCCCCTTTTTATATTCTTATCTATCATGACCTATTGGGGTTACTACGACCCCCAATAGGTCAATAATCAATAATCACAAAAAATTCAATTTTTTTCAAAAAACTTTGCATCTGACCTGCCATTTCTCCTTAGTAATAGAGCCCAAAAGAAATGAGGTAACTGCCTATGGCAAAAGAACAGCGCTCAACCAAATGGACGTTTCTCTTCTACGAGGAAAGCGCACCAGAGGACTACTTGACTATCTTAGAGGAACTTCATATCCCCTTTATTCTTAGTCCTTGGCATGATAAAGATGTTAATAAACAAACAGGAGAGTTCAAAAAGTCGCACAAACACGGTGCTTTCTTCTTTGATTCACTGAAAAGCTATTCTCAAGTATCAAATATCATCAGTGACAAACTGAACGGTCCAGCACATGTGGAGGTAGTTATGTCTCCCACTGGTTTATTTGACTACTTTACTCATGCGGAGAATCCAGATAAGACCCCCTATAACATTGAGGATATTGAAGTCGGTTGTGGCTTTAATTTGGAAAAATTCTTGATGGAGATGAACTCCTCGGATTTTATCCATGAAGTAGTCGATATTATCGAAGAGAACGACTTTAGCGAATTTGAAGAATTGGTCTGGTATGCCCGAGCAAACAATACCAATTTACTATCTCTAATCATTGAACGTACGTATTTCTTCGCCAAGTACCTAGATTCACGACGATATAATCCTAATCGACTCCATAATTCAAACACAGAGGAGAAAGAAAATAATGAATAACGAAAAATTAGAACAAATTGAACAATCATTGCAAACACTTATCAAACTCATTCAAATCAAAGAACAGAACATACCACCAAAGATAGTACAACAGCGAGAATTGCTAAAACAGCTAAATATCTCTCCAAACACACTAAAAACATGGGAACGAAAAGGATTAAAAAGATTAGAACCTCCAATTGAGGGAACACGAACTGTCTTCTATTTACTAGATGATGTTATTAACTTCTTACAATCCTAATATTGAAAATTTGTGCTAAAATAGTTTTATCTAAAAGAAAGAGTGGTAACTATTTTAGCCTACTTCAATATCCCTGAAGAAAGGCAAACATGGAAACTGAAACAATTATCCATAATGGCAAAAAGGTCATTAAAAAAATCAAAAAAGATAAATCCATTTCGTATACGCTCAAAGGAGCATTTCTCGGTAAAGATGTTAAAACTGGCAAACAAGTCACAACAACTATTACTGCAAAAACACTTAAGCAGCTTGATAGAGAAGTTATTCAAGCTCGCTTAGACTTTGAAAGAAATGGATTTACTCGAAAAGAGAATGTGTCTATTAATACGCTGGAATATTTAGCCGAAGCTTGGTTTCAAGCTTATCAAACTTGGGTTAGTTCACATAATACATTAAATAGGGTAAGGGGCTACCTAGATAATTATATTATCCCTAAATTCGGAGATTACAAACCAGATAAAATTGAATCTGCTGATATTCAGTTATGGTTAAATGACCTAGCAAAGAAATCAAAAAAATCAGTTGAATCAGGTGTAAAGCGTGCAAATAAAGGATGTGCAAAAGATTTCGGTGCTGTTATTCATAAGTTGAAAGATATTTTTGACTATGGCATTACTAACTATGGTCTGACTGCTAATCCTGTAAATGCTATCAAGATTCCACCAAAGCCAAAGTCTAGTGAGAAACGTATCATGGTTTTACATGATGATAGTCTTGCTAGGTGGCTTAACTATCTTGAAAGCTTAGATAACAGTAGAGCCAATCGACGGTTTAAGCTGATTTGTAATACACTCTTAGCTTCAGCCTTGCGCATAAATGAGTTATTAGCATTGACAATTGATGATTTGAACTTTGAAGAATACTCTATTAGTGTCAATAAAACATTACTTTGGAAAACAGCTAACAAAAAGACCGGAACAAAAGGGAAAGTTATCTGTAAAGCAACACCCAAAACTGATGCAGGCAATCGCTCTATTCCAGTTCCTTTGTCTATACTTGAGGCACTTCGAGATTTTCACAATGAAATGAACGAGTATCTCGAATTGCACAACAGACATAGAACAAAACTGATTTTCCCTACAATCTATGGGAACTATATGTGTGATAGAAACGAGAGAACAATTCTTAAGAAAAGGTTAGTAGGTCTTGGATTACCAAACTATGGTTTCCATTTATTCCGACATACTCATGCTTCAATGCTACTTAATGCTGGAACAAATTGGAAAGAACTCCAAGTCAGAATGGGACATAAATCCATTTCAACTACAATGGATACTTACGCTGAATTAGCACCACAACGAAAGTTAGAAGCTGTGGGGATTTATCTTGAAAAGATTGCTGAACTAACGCAATAACTACTCTACCATTCACTCTACCTTTTATTATGTAGCATTCTAAAAACATTGATGTACCAACGTTTCTAACAGCTAAAATAGAAATTATTTAACTCTTACTGAGGTAAAATAATAGAATTAAAAACCATGAAAATAAGATTTTCATGGTTTTTCTATTACTCAAAGAGGATTTCCTATGACAAAAATAGAAACATTTAGATGGCGTATGTGGCATGTTTATCTCCTTATTTTTATAACCATTCTACTTACAGGTACATTCGTTCGCTATGGTTATAGACTTCAAGCCGCTTATTCCTTAGACGATAGACTTTACGACTTTACTAACAAAAAAGTTACTGTAACATCCTTTCAAAACGTCAAAATTGGAAACTTTAACGTTTTAGGTGTTAAGTTTGGAAATGAAAAAGCACTGGAGAGAAGTCAATTAGCCGTCGGTCGCACCTATCTAGCCTTCCAAGAATCTAGGTATAAAGCATCTAAACACAAGAAGGACCCTAAAAATTATGATATTATCCACTATTATCAGCTTGGTAAAGATACTGGAAAAGGACACACTATTGATGTACTAGACCTTGCTAAAAAACTAGGATACGATGATCCCGGTTCCATGGATAATACCATGTACTCCGATGGTAGGGATGAGTTTGTGAAATTTTCATCCTATGACAACGAAAAAGTATTCTATGTCAATTTACGCACCCATAAGGCAACTAAAACCAAACCAGCAAAAGTCAGTCAATACTACGGATTTGATAAACCTTATCGCTATCTCCTTTCAAAGGATAATTTTTCTGTAGGTCATAAAGATGATCCCCTCACTATCAACTCCATGCCCCTTATCTGGACCAAAGAAAGAAATTTTGCTGATTACAAAGATCAAGACGATAACGAATACAGTGACCAATCGCTCAAAAAAAGATTTAGCCTAATTATCGTAACAACTGATTCACTTAATTTGGATGATGCCATTAAACTCCAAAAAGAGTTAACACCAGATAAGGAGGATATCTATTGGTATTTTACAAGTACTGATACAACGACTGGACACCTCGAGGAAGTTAAAAGTCAAAAAGATTACAACCTACTAGTTAAGGAGAGTCATAACTAATATGGTAAAAAATAGCTCCAAATACCTTAAAATTACTATGCCCTTGATTTTATTATTGACCATGATTGCTATCTTTTTCTATTACAATGCTCAAGAAAATATTAAAGGGTTTTATAAAACTCGTGGATTTCAAGGAAAGGTACAAATAACTGGTATCGGATGGGCAGATAAAATTACTTATCGTATGAATAAAGAAGATGAGGTTAAACATTACCTGATTTTCCATATTGATTATCAAGAGACCATTAATAACAAAAAAAGAACATGTAAAGACTCAACTTCCTCTCCATATTCAAGATTTACTCTATCCTTACATTGCCAGCCCAACAGAAAGCGACTCAGATTTTAATCGCCAAAATAGTGAATATAAGATTTTACCTGATGAAAGAGAATATGGGGACGACTTTGTTAAAAAGTCTATTAAAATCAACCCTAGAAATCAAAAATTTATCAATGATATCTCTAAAGCTTTAAGTACCGAGAAAGATTTAAAAAATATTATTGTTCAGATAGAACCTGTACCATACACCATACACGACGCTCTATACTTATGAGAGGGGACATTCTAAAGCGCTAGGTGGCTATTATGATTTTTCACTTAAAGATGCTCTACGAAACAATCAACTTACTGTTCAATTGAGTTTTCCTTCTGGTTCCACGACTAAAGAAATTGACTTACATTCTCAATTAGAACAGGTACTTAAAAACTCTGAACTACCAGATGGATGGTATATCTTAAATCAAAATAACGACTTTCCAAAAGAGGTACATATTGATGACAATCAAATTAGAATTAACTGAAGAAAGAACTCAGAGAGAATTATCTGAGGAAGAATGGGCTTTCCCTATTTGGAGATGGGCAGCTTTCTCACTATTTGACACCCTAATCCTAGTTAGTCCCTTGACAAGAGAATTTATTTATCCAGGGGGGAGTGATTCTCGTTTTTACCTAGGTAAATCATTGGGTAACTTGATGCTAGATGATACACAACGCTTCATCTTTATTATTATCATTCTAACTCTGTTGCTACCTGCTTTTGCCTTAATCATAGAAAGCCTATTATTTTCAAAAGGATATCCTCTACTTTCAATAATATGTAGCTGTCTAATTTTTGTTAGTGCAACAGTCCTATTTGTCTATAGTCTCAGTATTGTCCCAGATTTTTGGAGCTTTACAATTTATTGTTATATGCTTTACCTTCTCTTCAACATAGGTAACTCCCTCAGAAAAATCAATAGAATCATCAATCTTAGGCAGAATAACACCAAAGCATAACAGCCTCTATCTACATAATACTCCCCTTTTAGTATAGGAATGACACAAATGAAACAAAAAAATCTTGTCTACTCTAAAGTTGACCACCTAGCTAAAAGCTTAGATATTAATTTTAAAAATCATTTTAGGAATACTCTAGACTCCTGTCCCAGAAATAAATTTCACTCCTTTGGTAGCAAATAAACAATGTAATTCATAGTAAAAAAGATCAACAATAATATGTTGATCTTTTATTTTTACTCTAAATCTTTCAGAATGTCTGTAAACCTATGCGTAAACATAGCTGTCATTCCCCATATATTTTCTGTCAAGTTTCTGTAAAAAGGAATATGACGTTCACTATACCCAAAATTGTATTTTTCTCTGTTTTTTACCAGGAAAAATGGGAAATCTTTCGCATCACTCAAGGTAGAAGTCACTTTATAATAAATCGGATTCTCTGTCAACAACGTGTCAACATAAACTGTAAATAATCGTTTCACCTCTTCATTTGGATGAATATCCTCCCAATTTTCTATATTTATCTTTCCAACAAAGCAATGGATGGTTCTCCCCTGATGAATCAGATAATCAATCTCTCCCCAAATGTCAATTCGATCAGGAGTTAAGTTTAGTTCCTCACAAGTTTCTCGTATAGCAGCTTCTTGAAAAGTCTCACCGTCTTCAACACGACCACCAGGAAAAGAGACCTCACCTGGTTGAGAAATATGCTCACTTCGTACTTGGTAAAGGATTTGATACTTATCAGTTTTTACATCATATATCAAGGGTAAAAGCACTGCATAGCGTCCTTTCTCCCCTAGTGGCTTCGGCTCGTAATGAGCTAGTTTATCTTTAATAGTCATAAGAACTCCTTGACTTCATATTATCATAAAAAAGAAGTTATCCCTATTATATAAAATTTTTATATATAAAATATTGACATATCCTTCTAAAAGAGATACACTCAATGTGTAAAATAATTATATATAATTTTTATACATATCCTAAAAGCAAAGGAGCACACTATGTATTTTCCAACATCGTCAATCCTGATAGAGTTCCTAATACTAGCTATTATCGATAGAGAAGACTCTTATGGCTATGAAATTAGTCAAACCATTAAGCTTGTGGCTAATATCAAGGAGTCAACACTTTATCCTATTCTAAAAAAGCTTGAAAAAGCAGGTTATATGACCACCTATAGCCAAGCATATCAAGGGCGTAAACGTAAATATTACAGTATTACCCAAGAGGGAAAAAATCATCTTCAATTTCTTAATGAAGAATGGTTAACCTATAAAGAAACCCTCGATGGTATTGTAGAAGGGAGATTAAGACATGACAAGGACTGAATATATAGCCAAATTAACAAAATATCTACGAAAATTACCACAAAAGGACTATGAAGAGGCCCTCGAATATTTCATGGAATATTTTGAAGAGGCTGGACCTGAAAATGAAGCTCAGGTTATTGCAGAATTGGGTACACCTAAGGAAGCAGCACATGAAGTCATTAGTCGTCTTCTAGACGAAAAGATTATTGAGGATAAGAGTAGCTTACGTAATAAAACAACTATCCTCTGGATTGCGATTCTAGCTGTTTTAGCTAGCCCAGTCGCCTTACCAATTCTACTATTCTTTCTAGCTATGCTATTGACACTTCTTTTGATTATTTTTGCAGTTATAGTGACTGCCTTAGCTCTTACTTTTGCCTTACTCATTAGTGGTGTTTACACTTTCTTTACAAGCTTCTCTCTCTTAAATATTTCACTAGCTTCAACACTATTTGGAGGAGGCCTAGGTCTATTGATGTTTGGAGGAGCACTCTTACTGCTTTTGATTTCATTTGAAATCTGTAAACTTATTGTAAAGCTAATTACCCTATTGATTAAATGGCTCATCAAGAAAGGAAGAAAATCATGAAAACTTGGAAAAAGATTGTCCTCGGAGTGTCTCTTATCTCTCTATTTTTAGGAGGAGGATTAGTAGCTTGGGGTTATAGCCAAGGTGGCTTAACAGATTTACAAAATAAAACTATAAGTGAGCAAGATTATGTCAAGAAAGAAGTTGAGGACTTCAATAAAATTGATATTAAAAGTAGTAGCTACAATGTGCTTATAAAAAATGGTGACGTTGACAAAGCAACGCTTTCTTACTACCAAAAAACAAAAAATCCAATTGACACATCTGTAAAGGATGGTCAATTGACTATCAATGATAACAACTCTGAATTAGATTCAACTTCTAACAAACATATTAACTTTTTTGGATTAAAAGATTTAGTAAGGCTTTCTACTCTCAACGAGGAAGTCAGAAATAAAACCATTGTCATTACACTCCCTAAAAAACAAACGATTGATTTTTTAAAGGTTGATTTAGCAACTGGAAATCTAGATTTAAGTAATAGCACTATCAAACAAGCAGACATCAATCTAAATGTCGGGGACCTAACTTTTACTAAAATGATTGTCAGCAACCTAAAAGCTAATCTTGATGTTGGTAGTGTTGATAGTGATCATACACTTTTTACTAACTCAGATTTATCTATTGCAATGGGAGATTACTCTGGAGATAACCTGATTTTCAATGGTCACAATAAACTTGATGTTACATCCGGTGATATTGAAATAGCTCTTAAAGATTACACGCTCAATGTTCAAGCCGATAGTCATTCAGGAGAGGTGGACATCACAAATAACCTTAAGATCTCAAAGGATAACACACTAACCATTACCTCAGACCTCGGTGATATAACTGTTGAATAACATAAAAAGCCAGCTCACATTAGAGCTGGCCTTTAGTTTATTCATTTTCAGACTTTGGTCTATAAATAATAATACCTACAACTACAAAAATAAGTAAGAAAATGAATAACATACGTACTTGATTTGAGATTTGTCCTGTCATTGAAATAGTTTGACGAAGACCTGATACTGAGTAGGACATTGGTAAGAATGGTTGGACGACCTTAAAGAACTTAGGACTAAGTTCAATTGGATAAGTCCCTGCACTAGAACCTAGCTGCAAAAGGAGCATAATCATAGAAGCAAATGCACCATATCTATCATCCCAACCCACAAGGGCTGTAACGAGCGCCATTAAAGTCCATGCTGCAAGGAGAATCATACCAAATGTAGCTAATGGATGATTTGGTTCAACTCCCACAAATCGAATGGCAATATAAAGGGCAATTGCAGCCATAGTCGTAATGATACCATTGATAAAGAACTTATTCTTAGCCCAATCAAAACGGCTCGTAAAGTTTCTTCCTGTCAAGCTCTTAGCAAAGATAACATTAGTTGAAAGAGCGACAACCATAAGAGAAACAGAAATCATATATGGAGCCATCCCCACACCATTAGTGTCAACCTTATCCTTATCAGTTTTCTTCTCTTTAAGCGGAGCACTAACTATTTTGGCATTGTCTGAGTTTACAGAAACAAGAGATAATTGCTGATTAGCCTTGTTTAATGAATCAGATAATGTAGAAAGGTTGGTTGACAGACTTGTCAATCCACTTGTTAAGGTATTTCCGCCCGTTGCTAATTGTTGAGCTCCTGTATTGAGAGCACTTGTACCACTCTGAAGAGTAGCAAAACCAGTCATTAAACTACTACTGTTAGCATCTAGAGTTTGAGCACCACTGGCAATCGTTGACACTGCACCAGTATAAGTTGACAAACCAGTTGAAAGTGCACTTGCACCTGTTGCTAGAGTATTTTGAGCGGTTGATACACCTGAAGCCACTTGAGTTGCTCCTGGTGATAATTGATTGACAAGTACTGAATTGACATTAGCAATATTAGCTTGCATTGATGATACCGTTGATGAAGCTACAGGGAGAAGAGCATTCGCCGAACTTGCAATGCCTGAAATAGACGTTTGTAGAGAAGCCAAACTACTTGAATCTCCGCTACTAGTTGTTGTCGTACCTGTCAAGCTAGATAAAGCAGTTGACATACTTGACACATCAGATGCAATAGTTGAAGCATAACTACTAGCTGTAGAGCCTGCATTACTAATTGCCGATGTAATCTCTGCTTGTTGATCTGCGGTCAAGCTTTGATAAGCAGCTGTTCCTTGTACCGCAGCCAAATCATTTGCTTTATCAGTTGCACTAGCTGTAGCTATAGAGCTAGCTGCAGAAGAAATATTTGAAAGATAAGTCGCTATTGAACTTGTATCTACTGATGTTGTTGATGTTCCACTTGGTAATGATGTGTTACTTATCGCTGTATTAAGATTTTGAATTGCTGTATTTAAATCAGTTAAATTAGTTGATAGGGTTGACAACTGTGCTTGCTGTTCTTCAGATAAACTTGTTGCTGTAGCCATTTGACTGAGCGCTGTTGACAACGAATCTGCACCTGTAACTAAGGTATTCATGGCCTCTGCTCCTGATACAAATTGACCTGCAGCAGAATTAACAGCCTCAGAGTTCGCATTTAACTGTGACAAAGCGCCTGACAAAGTTGACACACCTGAAGTATAGGCAGACGCGCCTGAACTCAAGGTATCAACACCTGTAGCCAATGTTTGTGTAGATCCAGCAAGAGTTCCTAAGCCATTTGATAAGGTCTGACTCCCTGACTGAAGTGCGCCTGCACCTGCATATAATTGCCTAGCCCCATTCGCTGCAGTTCCCATACCACCCTGAAGTTGAGACATACTCCTAAAGACAGCTCCAACATAAGTTGATGTAATATTTTTAGAAACAGTATCCTTCAACTTAGACATGGCAGAATCGCTCATTTTTGAAGAAACGAAGCTATGTCCTGCTGTTGTTTGATAAGAAATTTCCAGTTTCTTAGGATCATTTGTCAAAAGACTTGCTGCATTACTTGAGAGGTTTTCTGGAAAAGTGATTACCATATAGTAATCACCATCCTCAATTCCTTTTTGGGCTTCATTTTCAGTCACAAAGTGATAGTCTAGATTTTTGTTTTTAGACATATTGTCTACCATATCATGACCAATATTCAGAATCTTATTCTGGAAACTAGCACTCTTATCTTTGTTCACTACTGCCACTGGTAAGTGTTTGACATTACCATAAGGATTCCACATAGAAGACAAAAAGATTAGATTATATAAAGCAGGTATCAATGAGACACCAATAATTGTTATCCAGAGCTTTGGACTTTTAAGAAGAGCCTTTAATTCTGCTAACATATTTCTCCTTTTTAGACATTGTGTTTATTTTTATGATATAATCAATTATAAACTCATTTACCTGAAAATCAATGTTAAACAATCGATTTTTGGACACATAGTCTAAAAGTGTATAAAAGGAGATTTGTATGTCAAAAGATCAAAGACGCGCGCAAACAAAAAAAGCTCTTTTAGATGCTTTAGTAATATGTCTTGAAGACCAAGATTTCAATGATATTACTACCATTCGTCTGGTTCAAACAGCTGGGATTAGCCGTTCGAGTTTTTATACCCACTACAAAGATAAGTATGAAATGATTGATAGTTATCAGAAAGAGCTTTTCCACAAGCTAGAGTATATCTTCGATAAATATGAAGGAAAGAAAGAGGGAGCCTTTCTCGAAATCTTTGAATTTCTCACTCGTGAAAAGCTCCTATCAGCTCTATTGTCTACCAATGGATCAAAAGAAATTCAAGATTTTCTGATACATAAACTTCAGCGTATGATAGCTGAGGACTTCATTGATCCCACTGCTGAAGAAAGAGCTCTTAAAGGATTCGAGAAAGACTATGCCAGTATTTATTTTGCACATGCTATTTTTGGTGCTTGTCAAGCCTGGATAAATAAAGGTAAAAAAGAATCACCTCAAGAAATGACAGACTTTCTTCTACGATTTATTCCACAATAAAATCACTTCAAAAGCATAAAAAAGCTGCAAACCATTTCAATAGTTAAAGCAGCTTTTTTCTTTTACAATAAAATCCTTAAAATAAGGAAATGATAAGTGAAAGCAAGGTCAAAATTGCGGGTCCGCCTTGCGTTAAAATAATTTTCTTATTGGCAGTTATAGCACCATAAATAGCAGCAAAGAAAACATTGAGTACAAAAACAGTTACAAGTAACTGACTATTTGTAAAAATCCCATATAAGAGGAATATAGCAATCAAACCATTGTAAATCCCTTGATTTTTAAATAAGTTTGTAATAGAATCACGTTGAAGTTCTTCTTTGCTCATATTGAAAACACGACTAGTCGTGTCTGAATGTGTCGCAAAAGTTTCCAAATACATGATATAGAGATGCTCCAAAGCAACAATCCCAGCTAAAATTAGTGTAATAATAGACATAGTAGCCTCCTTCTTAAATAACTTTGACAGTATATCAAAAGTGAACCTTTAAAACAACATGCATGCTTCATACAATTTGAAATATGGTAAAATAAAGAATGAAAGAGAGGTTCTTATGACAAAGACAGAAGTAATCCAACGTCTCCAAAAAGATCTGGGAATTCCTAGATTTCAGGCTTATATAGAGGATAAAGATTACTCCGAAGAGGAGTACGACCAACTAAAAAAAGATTTTGAAGCCTATTTCACCAACTACGTTTCAAATGTTTCAGCAGATTTTGAAGGCGGATTGGATAATAAATAATTTATACCTCAAAATCATCTATTATCATATTACGCCCCCTAGTCACTTGTATTAGACTAGGGACTTTTTTTATTAGAAAACAAACTTGTAACTAAACAAATAACTGAACAAACTCAAAAATCAATGATTTAAGATAAACAAAAAAGCCCATAACAACGGGCTTTTTGCAAAATGAATTTTAAAATTAAAGCATTTTGTTGTAGAATTCAACGACAAGTGCTTCGTTGATTTCTGGGTTGATTTCATCACGTTCTGGAAGACGTGTCAATGAACCTTCAAGTTTTTCAGCATCGAATGATACAAATGCTGGACGTCCGATAGTAGCTTCTACTGCTTCAAGGATAGCAGGAACTTTAGCTGATTTTTCACGAACTGAGATTACTTGACCAACTTCAACGCGGTATGATGGGATATCAACACGTTTACCGTCAACAAGGATGTGACCGTGGTTTACGAATTGACGTGCTTGACGACGAGTAGTTGCAAGACCGAGACGGTAAACAACGTTGTCAAGACGACGTTCCAAAAGAACCATAAAGTTGAAACCAAGTGTTCCACCTTTAACTTTAGTAGCTTGTACGAACAAGTTACGGAATTGTTTTTCACCCAAACCGTATGAGAAACGAAGTTTTTGTTTCTCAGCCAATTGCAAACCGTACTCTGAAAGTTTTGAACGGTTGTTTGGACCGTGTTGACCTGGTACGTAGTTACGACGTGCCAATTCTTTACCTGTGCCTGTAAGTGAGAAACCAAGGCGACGTGATTGTTTCCATGATGGACCTGTATAACGTGACATTAATAATGTCCTCCTATAAAAAATATTTTTAGGAAATAACGTTTTAGATAAACCTGATTCGTTCAGAAAGACTTCGCCCAAACAGCAAAGGTTACTTTTCTAGCCGACTTCCTGTTGACGAGCTTCATTTTATCCTGCTATTATTTCACATACTTTAACATTTTACCACGAAAAAAAGCCCAAGTAAAGGCTTTTTCTTATTTATTTTCGATTTCAGCTTGTTCCTCAGGACTCAAATAACGAATGAGAGTCTTCTCAGTCAAAATATCTGAATAAGTGTAAGATTCAACATAACTATTATTAATAGCTCCTGCTTGAGAACTGAAGTCTTGATATTCAACAATAAACAATGATGGATAAACTTCTGTCAATCGACCAATTTTATTCTTTTCACGTTTACGTCCATTCTCTAGGGTTAATTCTACTAGCTGACCTTCATGTGACTTAATAGCTTCCTTGATGTTTTTCATCTTCGCAACATCTGCAAATGCATCACTCATATGTATATATATCTCCTTAAATCTGAAAATTATGATTCCTCAAACTGAGCAATCGATGAAAATTTATTGTATTCTTTTTGGAATAGTAACTTGACTGTTCCACGCGCACCAGCACGGTTTTTTTCTAGGATAACTTCGATTGTATTATCTTCAATCGCATTCTCTGGTTCTTCACCTTCTTTTCGGTAGTAATCATCACGATATAAGAAGGCTACAATATCGGCATCCTGCTCGATAGATCCTGACTCACGAATATCAGACAAGACTGGACGTTTATCCTGACGTTGTTCAACCCCACGAGATAACTGACTCAAGGCAATTACAGGAACTTTAAGCTCCTTGGCCAGAATTTTTAACTGTCTTGAAATATCTGAAACCTCTTGTTGGCGATTTTCTGGTCGCGTCCCTGTAATCAACTGCAAATAGTCGATCACAATAAGACCGAGACCACCCTCTACTTCTTGTGACAATTTACGAGACCGTGCACGAATCTCAGTAATCTTTATACCAGGGGTATCATCTATATAAATAGGTGCCTCAGCCAATGCCCCTTGAGCAATCATCACATTATTCCAATCTTGCTCTGTCAATTGACCTGTACGTAAAGCATGGGAATCAATCATCCCTTCAGCTGCCAACATACGATCAACCAAGCTTTCTGCACCCATCTCTAGAGAAAAGACTGCAACAGCTTTATTTTGCTTGGTACCAACATTCTGAGCAATATTCAGTACAAAGGCTGTTTTACCAACTGCGGGACGAGCTGCTAAAATAATTAATTGATCAGGGTGTAAACCTGTTGTAATCTTGTCAAGGTCACGGAAACCTGTCGGCAACCCAGTAACATCTGATGTTTGCTGTGAACGCATCTCCAAAGTATTAAAATTGACATCAAGAACTTCAGATATTTTGCGGAAACCACTACGATTGCTATGCTCTGAAACATCAACTAGGGCCTTCTCAGCATTCGCAATAATTTCATCAGATTCAGTAGCGCCCTCATATGCTTGGTTGACAGTCTCTGTCAATCTATTTATAATACGGCGAAGCATGGCTTTCTCAGCCACAATCTTAGCATAATACTCAGCATTTGCGGATGTTGGGACACTATTGACCAAATCTACAAGATAAGAAATACCCCCTATATTTTGGAGGTCATCTTGGTCATCTAGAATGGTGCGTACTGTCGTGGCATCAATGGCATCATTTCGATCCGACAGCGTTACCATTGCTTTAAAAATGACACGATGGGAATACTTGTAAAAGTCGTCTGCTTCGATAAATTCTCGAACTGTAATCAACTTTTCCGGGTTAATGAAAATAGCCCCTAGAACAGACTGTTCCGCTACTAAATCATGAGGTTGCACTCGTAATTCTTGAGCTTCTGCCACAATTATTCCCTCCTTTACAAGATTTACTTATAGTGTCAACGAATTACTCAGCACTATTTTTGATGTTAAGTTTAATTTGTGCACTCACTTCTTTATGAAGCTTTACAGGAACCTCAATTAGACCAATCGCACGAATAGGATGTTCAAGTTCAATATGGCGTTTATCAACTTTGATACCAAATTGTTTTTGAAGTCCTTCTGCAATCTTTTTGGCTGTAATTGAACCAAAAGTACGTCCGTCTGGTCCGACCTTCTCAGTAAATTGAAGACGATTTTCTTCTTTTTCAAGTTGCTCTTTAACTTGCTTCGCTTCAGCCAACAACTCTGCTGCATGTTTTTCTTCAGATTTTTGCTTACCTTTCAACTCACCGATAGCTTGGTTTGTCGCTTCCTTGGCAAGATTCTTTTTAATCAAGAAGTTTTGAGCGTAACCTGATGGTACTTCTTTAATTTCGCCTTTTTTACCTTTACCTTTAACGTCTTGTAAGAAAATAACTTTCATTTTAGTCCTCCTTGGGAGCCAATTCTCCCATAATAGTTTCAATCAATTTATTTTTTGCTTGAGCAACACTACAGTCTCGCAATTGGCAGGCCGCTAAGTTGAAATGGCCTCCACCACCCATTTTCTCCATAATACGTTGTACATTAATCGTTTTATGGCTTCGAGCAGATATATTCACAGTAGAATCACTGGTCCTAGCGACAACAAAAGTTGCTTCGATACCTGCCATGGCAAGCATCGTATCTGCTGCCTTAGAAATCACAACATTATTATAACATTTAGGATTATCACCTGAGGCAACAATGATATCATCTGTAATACGTTCACCTGCTAGAATTAGCTCATTGATACGTCGATACTCTTCAAAATCAGTAGCAGAGATCGTTTGGATTTCTCCACTATCACTTCCTAAACTACGCAGATAAGAGGCGACATCAAAGGTTCGACTAGTCACACGAGTTGAGAAATTTTTAGTATCCAACATGATACCTGCCATAAGGATAGAGGCTTGGATTTTACTCAAACGTTCTGGGGCACCTTGGAATTGCAACAACTCCGTAACCAATTCACAGGCTGAGCTCGCCCCACTTTCAATAAAGGTCAAAACAGCATTTTCAGGAAAATCATCATCTCGACGGTGATGGTCTACAACAATAACTTCATTAAATCGATCATAAAAATCCTTAGATAAGGTTAAATTGATTTTAGAATGGTCAACCATAATTAACAACGAATGTTGGTTGACTAACTCTTCGGCCTCTGAAAGTGTAATAAGAGGTGACTGACCATCTTCTTTTAGCCGTTCGACTGCACGCTCAATATCTGCATTCATAGCCGTATCATCGTAAACAGCATAGCTTTTTCGAACAATTTGACTGGCAAAATGAGCCATACCGACAGTTGCCCCTAGAGCATCCATATCGAGATTCTTATGTCCGACAACAAACACTTTTTCGACTGTTTTCAACTTATCAGAGATTGCAGTCATCATGGCCCTTGTTCTTGTACGAGAACGTTTTACTGTTGAAACAGAACCTCCTCCAAAATAAAGAAGTTCCTTGTGATCATCGTTTTCCTTGACAACAGCTTGATCTCCACCGCGAACTAGTGCGATATTTAAATTCTGCAAGGCAACCTGACCGATTTGATCATGCTTAAGCGTACCAAATGAAATTCCCATGCTCAAAGTCAGTGGTAAACCACGCTCCTGAGCCTGCTGACGGAAGTCATCCAAGACAGAAAACTTTTGATCCATGAATTCTGTCAAAACACTGTAGTTGGTGAAGAAGTAAAAACGATCACCTTCAATACGTCGATAATGAATATGCTTGGCCTTAGCAAACTCAGAAATAAACCCTGCCACAAATGTGTTGATTTTTGAAACATCGGCATCAGGTAAACTTCCTGTCACATCGTCGTAGTTATCAACTGAAATAATCCCGATAACAGGACGAGTCATATTTGGATCAGCATTTTCATCTTGATCATAAACATTGTCAATAAAATATGTCAACTTATTGTCAAAATCCACAAAAGCGGCATATTTATTATCACCAACGGTTATCACATTCGAAGGTGACCCCTTTCGTTTCTGGGAAATAAAATCCGCAATCAACTGCTTATTGAAATTTCCATTTTCATCCGAAAGTACTAGCTTCGCATAGGGGTTGAACCATTCAATATGATCGTTCTCATCAAAAGTAATAACCCCAACAGGCATCTTTCCGAGAAGGGTCTTCAAAGAATCTTCAACATCCTGATTCAGTTCATCTAATTGCTCTATTTCTAAGGACTCATATGTTGTCTTTTGGTAATGCAATAAGGCAACAACTACTACCATAATAATAAAAAGCGCAAAAATGAGTGCAGACTCCGATTTTAGTACGCGAACAAAAATAGTAGCAATTCCAAAAAGAATTAGCCCAATCATTACAAGATGAATCGTTGCAAAGTGAAATCTTTTCATATAAAACCTCTTAATCTAACAATTATAACATAAAAAAGCCTTAATTAAAAGGCTTTTAAACGTGTTAGCACCGTTAGTCTACTTTCCTGCGGGCCTTATTATTACCTTCAAGATAAACCATCAAAATTGAGATATCTGCTGGGTTGACCCCTGAAATACGACTCGCTTGACCAATGGTCTCAGGATTGATTTTCTTAAATTTTTGACGAGCTTCGGTAGCAATGGAATCAATAGCATCCCAATCAATATTTTTTGGAATCCTCTTTTCTTCCATACGTTTCATCTTAGCTACTTGATCCAAAGCTTTATTAATATAACCTTCATACTTGATTTCGGTCTCAAGCAACTCTACTATCTTCGCGTCCAAATCTTCTGCAGCTGGACCTACAAACTGAGTAGCTGTGGCGTAATCAATCTCTGGTCTACGCATAAACTCTTTAGCTGTCATGGCATCTGTCAATGGCTTAAAGCCTAGAGCTTGAATTTTTTCATTCGTCTCTTTAATAGGTTTTAATTTTTCTTTTGACAGACGTGTCAACTCGCTGTCAAACTGATTTTTCTTAATTTCAAAGATACGCCAACGTTCATCGTCAACCAAACCAACTTCTCGACCAATAGGTGTCAAGCGCATGTCAGCATTATCATGACGTAATATGAGACGATACTCTGCGCGTGATGTCAATAAACGATATGGCTCCAAGGTTCCTTTTGTGACAAGATCGTCAATCATTACACCAATATAGGCATCACTACGTTTGAGAATAAGTTCTGGTTTACCTTGAACTTTAAGAGCCGCATTGATACCAGCAACTAGACCTTGACCTGCTGCCTCCTCGTATCCAGAAGTTCCGTTGGTCTGTCCTGCTGTAAAGAGACCTGAAATCAACTTCGTTTCAAGTGTTGCACGTAGTTGATGAGGGAGCACGATATCATATTCAATCGCATAACCAGTTCGCATCATCTCTGCCTTTTCGAGACCTTTAATTGAGTGAATCAACTCTTTTTGAACATCTTCTGGCAGACTAGTTGACAGGCCTTGCACATAGACTTCCTCAGTCTCTCTTCCTTCAGGTTCAAGGAAAAGTTGATGGCGATTCTTATCGGCAAATCGGACAATTTTATCTTCGATTGATGGACAATAACGAGGTCCTACACCCTTGACAATACCTGAAAACATTGGGGCACGGTGTAAATTGTTATTGATAATATCGTGGCTCTCTTGATTCGTATAAGTTAGCCAACAAGGAATTTGATCCTGAAGATAATCTTCATCCTTCGACAAGAATGAAAAATGATTCGGCTTTTCGTCACCTGGTTGAATTTCAGTTTCTTCATAATTAATTGATGATGCCTTGACACGAGGAGGGGTACCTGTTTTAAATCTTCCTATTTCAAGGCCAAGATCCCTCAAGTTATCTGCCAATGTAACAGATGCAAGACTGTTATTAGGACCTGAAGAATATTTGAGCTCACCTAGGATAATTTCACCACGCAAAGCTGTTCCTGTTGTGACAACAACCGCTTTAGCTCCATATTTTTGATTTGTGGCTGTTCTTACACCAACTACCTTACCATCTTCAACAAGAATTTCATCAACCATGGACTGACGGAGAGTCAGGTTTTCCTGACGCTCAACTGTATGCTTCATTGTCATAGCATACAAGGCTTTATCGGCTTGTGCACGTAAAGCTCTGACAGCAGGTCCCTTACCGGTATTCAACATTTTCATCTGAATATAAGTTTTATCAATATTTTTACCCATCTCTCCACCAAGGGCATCAATCTCACGGACAACAATCCCCTTGGCAGATCCCCCAATAGAAGGATTACATGGCATAAAAGCCAACATCTCTAGGTTAATAGTCGCTAATAAAACCTTACATCCCATGCGGGCTGCAGCTAAGCTAGCTTCCACACCAGCGTGACCAGCACCGATTACAATGATATCGTATTCTTCTATAAAGTTATAATTCATTCTATTTCTCCTATTTCTCAAGATGGATGTGTCGTAATTTTCCGTCCCAGTCTGGTAGGGCTGATTTTAAAAAGGCCGGTTTCAGGTCAACAGTATGTAAATCATCTAAAGCAATCCAACGACAAGGTAATTGCTTTGTATCTTCCTGCATGACCAAAGGTGCCTCCTCAAGTAAGTCTACTAAGTAGTGGAACTCGATGTTGTGATAGTGAACACCAGTTTGTTCGAAACGATTTTCAACCACGAAAGCTAGCGGACCTGCTTTAGATGTAACACCAAGTTCCTCTTTGACTTCCCGAACTACAGCATCTCCTGTAGTTTCATTGACCTGAATAGCACCTCCGATTGTGTAACAGCCGTCCTCATCTTCAATGACAAACAAGCGATTATCTTTTACAATCAAAGCAGTCGCTCTCACACCAAAAACAGTAGAATCTATTTTCGTCCGAAAATCCTTTTGCCTCATTTTACTTCCTTTCGAAACCACACAAAAATAGTCAAAACTCTGAGAAGTGCAGAACAAAAAGCCTGCAACATCCATGAGCTTTGACCATCATGACTATTGTTAAAGTTATTTTATCAAATCAAATCGTTTTGTCAATGCAAATCACTGTTTGAGCAAGGTCTGCACACTGACAATAATCATCTGTATACCTATGGAGAATAGTAAAAGTCCCATCATTTTCGTTATAATTTTCATCAAATTTTCTCCCAAGAAGCCTGCAATTTGTTTTGCACTTCTTAACAGGAGATAAGTGATGACACATAGTAGAGCAAAAGCAACTACGGTTATCAGTTGATTCTGCAAACCTCCATTAGCCAGACTTAAAGCAGTTGTAATTGTACCTGGTCCCGCAAAAAGTGGCATTGCAAGAGGAGAAATAGCAATAGACATTGGATCTGAATTTACTGCTTGCTGCTCCATTCCTTTATAGCTGGGTGAATGATTACCATTAATCATATGATAACCGATAACAGCCACTAATATTCCGCCAGCAATTCTGAAAGAAATAATTGTAATTCCAAATACTTTAAAAATGAAATCTCCTGAAAAGATAAAAACAGTTACAATAACAAAGGCAATCAAAAGACTCCTAAAAGCAATTTTTCGTGAAATTTTTTGACTATCATCTGCTACTAAAGCCATGTAAGCAGGAAGATTTGAAATTGGGTTCATTATAGCGAAAAATGCCATAAATGCATAAAAAAATTGAGAACTCATCGTTTTTACTTAACTCCAGTTAGATATACTGACAAACTTTTCCGTCTTTATACGCTTGGTCAATAATACCGCCGCCCAAGCATTCCTGACCATCATAGAAAACAACGGCTTGACCTGGTGTAATAGCACGCTGAGGTTCAGCAAAAACAACCTCTGCTTTATCACCCTTAACCTTTACAGTAACTTTACTATCAGGTTGACGATAACGGAATTTTGCTGTGCATTCCATTTCAAATTCTTCTGGCATATCTCGAGTAAAGTGAATCATTGAAGCGTCAAGAGAAGTTGACATCAAGGACTCATGGTGGAAACCTTGACCCACGTAAAGAATATTTTTAGAAAGATCTTTTCCTACTACAAACCAAGGAGCATTATCGCCACCTTTTTGGCCACCAATACCCATACCACCACGTTGACCAATAGTGTAATACATGAGTCCGTTGTGTTCACCCATATCACGACCATCGACAGTCATCATACGACCTTTTTGAGCTGGCAAGTATTGACTAAGAAACTCTTTAAAGTTTTTCTCACCAATAAAACATATTCCTGTTGAATCTTTTTTCTTGGCTGTTGCAAGACCTGCACGTTCAGCAATCTCACGAACATCTGGCTTTTGTAGATGTCCTAAAGGAAACATCGTTTTCTGCAACTGCTCTTGCGAAAGTTGACTAAGGAAGTAGGTTTGATCTTTATTGTTATCTGCACCACGCAACATATGGACAATGCCGTCTTCATCGCGAACAACTTGAGCGTAATGTCCTGTAGCCACATAATCCGCTCCCAATGTCATCGCATAATCTAAGAAAGCCTTAAACTTGATTTCCTTATTACACATAACGTCTGGATTAGGGGTACGGCCTGCACGGTACTCTGCTAAGAAATACTCAAATACACGATCCCAGTACTCTTTTTCAAAGTTGACAGAGTAATAGGGGATACCAATCTGATCAGCTACTGCTGCTACATCTTTATAATCTTCGGTTGCGGTACACACACCAAATTCATCTGTGTCATCCCAGTTTTTCATGAAAACACCGATTACATCATAACCTTGCTCTTTTAAAAGTAAGGCTGTTACTGATGAATCAACGCCACCACTCATACCGACAACAACACGTGTTTTTGAATTATCAGTCATAGATAACTCCTCCCATCAAATAAAAATTAACATAGACTTGAAGGGTCTAGTTATTCAAATATCGATTTGAAGGTCGATTTTGAAGCGTAAAAGCACGCAAGCTTAATTATATCATGATTAAAGAATAATGCAAAAAGGTTACCACTAGGCAACCTTTTTGATACTTGTTTTCGTGTAAAGCCACTGTAAACCTATTACTCCTAAGACTATTATTGGAATCAATAACGCTACAAATAGCCATCCTGGCTCCTTATAACTTAACACAAGTTTATTCTGTCCTTCTTGTGATGAAACGGTCGGTGTACCAATCGTTGACAAGTTATAGGCATCCTTGTCTAATTCTTTACCATTTAGTGTCAAGATGGAATCTTTATAGACAACTATCGGTAGATTCAGTTCCTCCCCTTCAGCAGCTTGCCAAGTTAATACAAGATTACCATCTTCTAGTAGCTTTTCTGCCTTCTGATTCGTAACGATATTTTCGTAATAAAGATCATAAGTGTTCTGCTTACCTATTGTCCCATAAATAGGTACGTAATCTGGTGTGGGTTTGACAACTAAATTTAAAAACTGTGACAAGTCACTGTCATTCATGGTAAGACTTATCGTCTGGTAATCTCCTTCAACGTAAGTATGTTTAACAATGGAAATAAGTTCACCATCTTGTGCCGCAGTTTTTACACGATCGGTAGTATCCATCATATTCTGAATGAGACCAACACCCGCAAAGGCAAAGAGTAAAACAGCAATACTTTTTCGCCAGTTTACAAATCGCGTGACCGTTAACCCCGTAATTGCTAAAAGTAAAATGGTGGCAGGAACAAAGAATCTAAATGGAAATTGAATCAGTTCAGCAAATGTGTTTCCATTTTCTACTAGATGCTGCCACGGAAAAAGACCTGTCGACAAGAAGAAAAAGACAAAATAAATAAAATGCAGTATTTTTTTCCATCTAGCAAATTTCTTCCAATTCAAAACAGCGTAAAGAAACTGTAAAATGAGTAACACCATTAAGGAAATTGGGGTATATAGCCAATATCTTGCTGTCCCATCTATCCCATTCTTACCTATTTCTCTATTTATAAATGGATCTAAGAGATGATTAGTCCCTCTCAAATATAGGAGTACTAACCAGACATTGACAGTCAGTAAGAGGAATAGAATGACTGCTATAAGGACTTGAACGAAGGTTTCCTTTTTCTTAGCGATAGGAGACTTTACAAAAGTGTAAAGATAAAAAGGAAGATACATCATCACTAATATCAAAGCACTGAGTACGTGAACCTGAAAAATCAATGCCATAGACAAGGCAAGTCTAATTGGTTCTACTTTTTGATAAAAGACATAGTGAATTGCTGGAATAAAACAAAAAGGTAGTAAAGCTGCTCCCCAACTAGAGAAACCCTGACGCATCGTCCAGTATTGGATAGAGAATGTTGTCGCATAGAGTAAACCTAGTGACAAGGCAATGTTTGTCTTAACTTTACACTGCTTGAGCAAGGCATACATTGAGGACTCTGCTAGTATATGTAGTAATACCCTTGACACAATCTGATAACGAAACCAAGTGCCACTTATTAAAATAAGCCCTCCTTGTAAATAGGCAAAAAAAGGACCGTAAAGAGCATTGACAATGCGGCCTGACTGTTGGAATCCATATAAAGATAAAAAGTAAGAAAGGTTACCATTTTTTAGTTGCATAGCAGCTTCATAGAACCTGTTATAGTGAAAGATGGAATCTGAACCTAAAATGACTTTTCTTGTAAGTAGTTGTGGTGTAACCAATAACACAGCAAAAGCTATAATAATAAGAGAAACCCACAACTTTTCTCTTGATTTAAAAATTTGTTTCATTGCTATACCTTTCATTCCTATTATAACAAAAAGGCCATACCCTACCTAGTAATAACAAGTAGCTCTATAAAACAGATTACCTACATCCAAATTAAAAAGCTGAGAGCATGCTCCCAACTTCTATTAATATTAGTAATTCCAAGCTGACAAACCTTGTGCGTTATAGGCATTCAAGGCTGATTGAATTTGATCCTCAACTGTTGCAGTAGAGCCCCATCCAGGCATTGTTTGAAAAAGACCTGATGCACCTGAACCATTTGCTGCAGTATGATCACCATTTGACTCACGCGCAATAATTGACTCCCAAGTTGACTGAGGAACACCAGTAGCTGCTGCCATCTGTGCCGCCGCATAAGAACCAACTTCTCCTGCAGTGTTCCCATTTGAGAGAACAACTGACCCACTACCAGTTGCAGCAACCGAAGGAGCTGTTCCAAGTATTTGAGTCGACGTAGTATCAGTATTCGTTGAAGCAGCGCTTATAGTGGCAGTATCTGACTGAGACTTTTCAGCTGATTCTACCGATTCTCCTGTTGTTTCTGACTGAGGCTTACTTTCTTCAACCTTTTCTTTGTTAGCTTTATTCTCTTTGCTTGAGCTAATTTCTGTTGATTTAACTAAATCTGCTGTCGATTCTGACGTTGTTGATGCTGTTGAAGGTGCTGGGGTAACAGAATCTGAAAATGCATTAACCAACCCTTTATTAATTAGTGTAGACAGTGATACTGCCAAAATGACAATAAAACTTGTTACAATTGCCACTAGTACCGCCAATGATTTCTTCGCTGCTAATTTGATACGGCGTCCCTTATAACTTTTTTTAAACATAAATCCCTCCTAGTTAATTCTAGTTACATTCATCATAACTTAGTAATATTACTGCCGATTATTTGTATTATGTCTAATGTTACAATGATTTATCATTTTAATAAAAAAATGCCAAGATTCTGGCATTTTCCCCTTATTTGTATGAGGTTTTACAAGTTTTCCTCATAAGTCAGTAATAATGATTTAGTACCAACCATTAGCATTCCAGAAAGCAAGAGCTGCTGTCCATGAACCATAACGGCTTGCTACATAATTATCTGCTACCTTCTCTTGATTTTCAGGAGACAAGTCTCCGTTCAAATATGATGATGCTAATTGGTAACGTCCATAATATTGCCCATTTTGAGCTGTATAGCTACCGCTTGACTCACGTTGAGCGATTTCTTCTTTGGCAGCTACCTCTGAAGAAGAAAGATTTGTATTGGTCGCTTGAGTATCTTCACTTTGTGTAGACTCTGTTGATTGTGTTGATTCAACAGCTGCTTCCGCTGTAGCTGTTGTAGCTGAAGGTTCTGTAGTCTCTTCAGTTGTTTCATTAATTGTTAAGCTTTGACCAATAGAAATCTTATTGGCATCTTGAATACCGTTTTTTGAAACGATTTCATCTACGGTCGTACCATTTTTCTTAGCAATAGCTGAAAGTGTATCACCTTTTTGAACTGTGTAAGTTTCTGCATTAGCTAAAGCTGTTGCCCCAAGTGTTGCTACTGTAACAAGTCCAAAAAGACCTAATTTTTTAGTGTTAGATGTATTCTTTTTTTGCATGATGATGCTCCTTTATCTATTTATAGTCCAATCCATATTAGTCAAAGATTTTAAGTTATTTTATTGTTTATGACTAATGGGTAAATCAACTTGCTTTCTCTATATAGGGATTTCTCAATCCAGATTAAGCTGAAGAACTATAACCATGTATCTATGATACCTTGGAAATATAACATCCCCTTGTTAGGGATATTAAAAATATTACAAGTAGGTTGGGATTAGACGAAAAAAGAACGCCTACGTGGGCGTCCATCTAAAACTTCTAGGTCTTAAGATCTAGTTTTTATTTATCTCAACGAATTAACTCTTAAGATAAAAAAGCATTAATCCTAAAGCTAAAATAGCAATAATTGATAAGGTATCTCGACCATTCCATGAAAGTCGACGATATTTTATTCGTCCTTCACCACCTTGATAGCCTCGTGCTTCCATAGCAATCGCCAAAGCATCTGCTCGTTTAAAGCTTGATGCAAACAAAGGAATTAAAATAGGTATTATTGACCGTACCTTTTGAATAATATTTCCTTCACCAAAGTCAACACCACGCGCCTTTTGAGCATTCATAATACGAGTCGTATCATCCATCAAAGTTGGTACAAAACGTAGACTCAAAGATAGCATTAAACCAATTTCATGTGCTGGCACTTTGAAAACAGTAAGAGGTTTTAAAAGTGATTCAACTGCATCAGATAAACTTAAAGGTGTTGTCGTTAGAGTAAGTAGGGTGGAAAAACTAATAATGAGGATAAATCTAAGGAATATCATCCAACCTTGATTTAAACCGACTTCCGTAATCTTTAAAAAGCCGATAGACCAAAGCACACTCCCTTTTGTATTGAAGAAAACTTGAAATAGGGTAGAAAATAAAATAATCCAAATCATTGGTTTGATTCCACCTAAAAAGAAACCAAGTTTTATTTTAGACAAGAAAACCAAGAAAAGTGTAAATAAAGTTATTACAGCATAAGTTAAGGGATTATTAGCCCAAAAGATAATAACAATATAAATCAGCATGGCTAATAATTTACTTCTAGGGTCTAATCGGTGTATAAAAGAGTCCCCAACAATATAACGTCCAATAATTAACTTATCCATGCGACACCACCTCTACGAATTCCTCGATTGTAATAGGGAGACTTTCAAATTGATAACCTTTTTCTTGTAGCTGTAGCGCAAACTCTGTGATTTTAGGAACACCTAACTGCTTTTCTTTAAGAAAAGTAACCTTTTGAAAAACATCTTTAGGAGCTCCCGACAACACTAGTTGCCCTTTTTCCATAACATTCACAGCTGTCGCATAATCGGCAACATCATCCATCAAGTGAGTAACTAAAACAATCGTCATTCCAGAAAGATGTAACTCCTTAAAGAGAGACATCAATTCCTTCCGGCCCTGTGGATCTAGACCGGCAGTCGGTTCATCCAGCACTAGAATATCTGGTTGCATAGCTAGAATCCCTGCGATGGCAACACGTCGCATTTGTCCCCCTGATAAATCAAAAGGATTCTGTCCATGAAACTCTTCCGGGAGTCCAACTAATTTTAGACTTTCAATAGCACGTTGTTCTGCTTCTTCCTTAGAAACTCCGAAATTTTGAGGTCCAAAGGCAACATCTTCTAAAACAGTTTCTGCAAATAACTGACTTTCTGGAAATTGAAAAACTAAACCTACCTTCTTACGAATTGGTTTTATGTCCTTATTCTTTGATTGACTGGTTATGATCGTATCATCAACGTGAACCTGACCACTAGTGGGTAAATTAAGGCCATTCAAGAGCTGCATAATAGTAGATTTACCACTTCCTGTATGTCCAATAAAGGCCGTATATGAACCATCTTTTATCGTCGTCGTCATATCAAAAAGGGCACGCCCCTCAAAAGGAGTACCCGCTTGATAGATATAACTTACATTTTTGAGAGAGATTCCCATAGTTGTTCTACCAATTCCTTTTCTGTCAGATAGTCTTCACAATCTATCAGACCTTTATTTCTTAGCTTTTGAGTTAATAATGCACTAAAAGGGATATCTAAACCTAAGTCAACTAACTCTGAGCCTCTACTAAATAGTTCACGAGGACTTGAAACAGACTCCACTTTACCTTTTTTCAAAACCAAAACACGGTCACTCAAAGCGACCTCATCGAGATCATGAGTAATTGATAAAACAGTCATTCCGTATTCTTTACGAATAGCTTTAATAGATTGAATCAATTCCTGGCGACCTTCTGGGTCAAGCATGCTAGTTGCCTCATCCAAAATCAAAATAGATGGTCTCATAGCTACAATACCTGCGATAGCCACACGTTGTTTTTGGCCTCCAGATAATCTAGCTGGCTCTCTATCCTTAAATTCTGACATTCCTACAAATTCCAGAGCCTCTTGAACTCTTGAAGCCATTTCTTCATAGGGAACACCTTTATTTTCAAGACCAAAAGCAACATCATCTTCAACAGTTGCCCCAACAAATTGATTATCTGGATTTTGAAAGACCATACCAATCTTATCACGGATATCCCAGACATTGTCTTCTGTTAATTCTTGACCATCAACAATAATCTGCCCAGACTCTGCCACTAATAGTCCGTCAATAAGACGTGCTGTCGTGGATTTTCCAGAACCATTATGCCCTACAATGGATAACCATTCCCCACGTTTCACGTGAAACGATACATCATCAAGAATATAGGATGGTTGATCTTGATGATATTTAAACTTTAAATTTTTTATTTCAATCATTGATTTATCGTACTATTTGAAAGTATCCTTAAATAAGAAACCTGCACCTTTGAAATAATCATAGCCTGAGTAAATTGTAAAGAACAAAGCAATATAAAGCATAATTGTTCCTACAAAATGCAGATGACACAATAATAGAATAATAGATAACATCTGAGTCACTGTCTTAATCTTACCAGGCATAGCTGCAGCGAGAACTGTACCACCATTCTCCACTAATAAAAGACGAAGACCTGTGACTGCAAGCTCACGACAGATAATAACTGAAACCACCCAGGCTGGTGCTTGATTAATACCGACTAACATAATAAATGCTGACATCACTAGCATCTTATCTGCCAATGGGTCTGCAAATTTCCCGAAATTAGTAACAACATGCCATTTTCGTGCCAAATAGCCATCTAAATAATCTGTAATACTGGCAATAGCGAAGACAACCGCCGCAGCAATATGCATGACATTACTTGACGCAAGTGATGTCATCAGTAAAAAGATAGGAATCAAAACAATTCTAGCAAGTGTCAATAAATTAGGTAAATTTTCTTTTTTAAACATTTCTTCTCGATTCTATTGGATTCTTAATGTGAGGTAGCTAGGTGTATTTTTATCTAATTGAGATAAATCAAGTGACTCCCCATTTACCTTTAGAGTTACTTTTGAAGATTGAGCAATAATAATTTGAGTTGGTTTAGTTTTACCAGAAAAATCTAAAGAGTATTTTGAATTTTTCGTTTTTGAAAGGAGGTAACTCTCTGAAGTATCTGAGTTATCTACTGAAAACCATGTGTCATCACTATCTTTTGATAACTCCACATCTAAAACTACTGAAGAATTTACATTGGAGAAATCAACCATTAGTTGATTACCTTGAGTTGTCGTTGTAACATTTGCCCCCGAAACGGTAACCTCAGAAATGCTTCGTGACGATTTAGCCTTACTAGCCGTCGACAGATGATTAACTGTAGAGATAGTATTTGGTTTTATCACTTGAGGTTGATTAGAAAGATGTCTAACAATAATATAACCTACTGAGCAGATGATAAGTAACGAAACCGCACTAAGCACTAGTAAAGGTAGATAGTTAGACTTTCTTTTTTCTTCACGTTTATGCTTTAAAAAGCGTGACATGGGAGCTTTAGCAGCTAAGGTATCTTCCTTACGTTCAACTGGTTTCTTCTCTTTTTTTAGTTTTTGCTCATTCTGTCTCTGCTCCTCAAACAGACGTTTTCCATCTAAACCAACCGAAGTGGCATACTTTTCAAGCGCCTCTTGCTGAATGTCCTCTGGCAAAGCCTTAAGTTGATCCATTTCCATAGCCAGAAGAAACTGGGCTTCGACTCCAGAAAATTTTTCTACATCATACAAACTTAACTCTTTCTTTATACGCGCTGCACGTAATTGCTCACCTAGAGAGTGTAACTTCATTTTTCCCCTTTCTAATATTCTTCTTTGTTTTCGTGTCTCTATTATAGCAAATAATCACTTATTTAGGGAAGACAACAAAATCGGTAATCTCCATATTTGAGAGATAGTGATTCAAAAAATCCTTCAACTCCTTGGAAGTAATGCTCATCAGTTCCTGACCAAAATCAAAGTATGTTTTATCATTCTCAAAATACGCTAAATATTGGCTCCCTAAATTCTGGATATTGTCTAGACTACGTAAAAATTCACCATACAAGGCTTTCTTTTGTAAATCCAATGCTTCTTCCGTCAACAATCGTTTTTTATCTGCCGATGTCATCACTTGACGAATTAAACTTGACATACGGATAGGCTCTGCAGTGTCCATAGTCATAACGACAAATGAATATCGATTAGATACCTCGTATTCAATTGACACAGACTCGTCTATTTTTCCTTCAGCATACCAATTTTGATAATAAGGAGACGTCCAGCCAAACAGTAAATTGAACAATAACTGTACCAGTATATTTTCTCTCATACGATTATCAGTAAAAGGAACACTCTTAAAACCAATGGCTAGTTTTGAGATGAATATCTCCATTTGAAGACTATCTAATTTTTGGATATCTGACTCAATAGGGTGCTTTTCTTTCTCGACTATTCTCTCAGGTGGTGTAAACTTACTTTGTTTTTCATTGACAAGAGTGTAAATGTTTCCAACATCAAAATCGCCCACTAAGACGAGATGACAGTTTGCTGGCCTGTAAAAGCAATCAAAATTATCTTTTAAGTCCTTTACAGTAATTTCTTCAATGCTATCAACACTTCCAGCAATATCTTGTCCTAATATAGTATTAGGATACAAACTTTGTAAACAACCTAGATAAACTCTGTAGTCAGGATCATCCTGATACATATTTATCTCTTGTTCAATAATTCTTTTTTCATGATTGACAGCATCTTCAGAACTTGTAAAGCTCGATGTAAACTTTAATAAAAGCTCTAAAGACTCCTCAAAGTGGTCAAGGGTAGAAAAATAATATGTTGTCTTCTCCAATGTTGTAAAAGCATTGACATCAGCTCCAAGCTTGACAAAATCCAATGTCACATCCCTTCCCTGCTCATCCTCAAATAGCTTGTGTTCAAGAAAATGAGCAATACCTGCAGGGTAAGATTGTGACTCACCATCAATATAAAAGTGATTATCTAGCGCCCCAAAATTTGTTGACAAAAAGGCGACTTTTTCTACAAATCCTTTTTTCTTAATGATTGATAAAGACATACCATTATCTAAAATTGCTGAATAAACTTCTTCATCAATTTTTTGATAATAACGTTTCTTCAAAGCAGCCATTTTAAGACACTCCTTCTAAAAAGAACAAACTCTGTAGCTTAACTTGACGTGCTACACGGCAAACATCTTTTTTAGTAACCTTCTCAATCTCATCTAACCAATTCTCCAATGAAAGACTTTTATCGCCAAAAATCACCTTATTAAAACGTTGTTCCACTAATGTTAAGGCATGATCTTCAGAGAGTAGAGCATTCATTCGTATGATTTTTTTGGTTTGATTCAGGAGAGAGCTTGAAAAACGTCCTAATTTAATGTAATTCAATTCTCTACTAATTCCTCGCATAGCCTGATCTCTATTAGATTTTTCAATTCCAGCGTAAACTTCTAGTAAACCTGTAAAGATATCAAATTGGCTACTAATTGAATAAGCTAAGCCTTCCTTTTCTCGAAGTGTTGTAAACAAGGCTGAATGGGCAAATTCACCGAACATTGCATTGAATACAATTAAAGCAAAGTAATCTTTATCTCCATATTGACACGGAAATTGGTACCCTAGCTGTAAAATAGATTGACTACTCTGTCTAGGTTCTATCTTTTCTTTCACAACATTGACATAAGGTTGACTATAGCTAAACTGTAAATCAACTTGACGTCCTTCCAAAGGAAAACGATGTAAAGCTTGGAGTACTTGATAATCATCAAATTCTCCAACCATAAAGATATCAATACGATCTCTTGTCAACATACTTTGAAATTCTTGATAAGCTGTAAACGAGGTCTCTGCTTCAACAAGTTCTGCTTGACCATATTTTGGAACTTTCAAGCCCTCATTTACAAAATAAAGCTCTCTTCCTTTAACTTCACTGTAATAGTAATTATTCTCCGTGTCAACATCCAGGTATGTCATTAAATTTTGTTTTTCTATGTCAAATACTTTATTTTGGTATTGAGCTACTCTTGACAGTGGCTTGTAAAGACACTCTTTCAAAAATCCTAGCACTTCCCAAAACAATCCATCATTCGTAGGGATAAAGGTATCTTTCAGATATGTCAACTCGATGTCAACGCTATGTGTCAATCCTTTAGTTGACACTCTAGTTGACAACTGTGTTCCATAAAGAAAAGCTAGTCTCTCTTTAAAAGACTGTACTGTTGGATACGTCTGATTGGCTGTAGCCAACATTTGTGAAACTAGGGCTCGTTTAGCAATTGTTTGTTTATTCAAAGATCCTGTCATTCGAAAAACAATACGATTAGTTTTATATTTTTGTGTTGGAATGAAGTGTACATAGACACCATCAGCAATTTTCATTGATAACCTCTAAAAAGTTTATGCTTCCAATTATACCATTTTTATGCTATCTTATCTCAAGAGAAAGTTGAGGTACTATGGAATATAAATTATTTGGTGAATACATCACACTGCAGGCACTTTTAAAAGAATTAAGTATCATTCATAGTGGAGGTGCTATAAAAGGTTTCTTGGCTAAGAATACCGTTTTATTCAACGGTGAGGATGAAAAACGTCGTGGAAAAAAACTTCGTTATGGAGATGTTATTACCATTCCGTCTGAGGAACTTGAAATAACGATTGTAGCTCCTACGACAAATGAAATTGAAGAACATCAAAAAGCAGTCGCTGAAAAAGCACGTGTTGCTGCCATTGTTAAAAAAATGAATCAGGATAATAAAAAGAAACAAAAAGCACATCCGTCAAAAGAAAGCAATAAAACTAAACGAAAACCCGTTCGTTTCCCAGGAACCTAACTATGTGGCTCGAAAAAATTGATATTCAACACTTTAGAAATTATACTGAAGCCTCTGTGAGCTTCTCACCTCATCTCAATATTTTTCTTGGTCGCAATGCCCAAGGAAAAACAAATATTCTTGAGGCCATCTATTTTCTAGCATTGACACGTAGTCATCGGACCCGTTCAGATAAAGAACTGATTCAATTTCAACAAAATACTCTCAAACTGAACGGCATCGTGCATCGTCATAGTGGGAAGCTACCTCTGGAAATCAGTTTATCTAATAAAGGACGCATAACAAAGGTTAACCACCTCAAACAAGCTAAATTATCCGATTATATCGGTCACATGACTGTGGTGCTATTTGCTCCTGAGGATTTACAACTTGTAAAAGGATCTCCAAGCCTGAGACGTAAATTTATAGATATTGATTTAGGACAGATTAAGCCTGTTTATCTCTCAGACTTATCAAGTTATAATCATGTACTCAAACAACGTAATGCTTATCTCAAATCTACTGACAATGTAGACATTAATTTCCTCTCAGTGTTAGATGAACAGCTTTCCGATTTTGGAACACGAGTTATCGAACATAGACTAGAATTTATCAAGCAATTAGAGGAGGAGGCAGATAGACATCATAGTAACCTCTCAAATCAGATAGAGCGCCTTAAAATCTCCTACGAATCTAATATCCCACTGGAAAATAACAAAGTTATTCGCGAATCATTTTTAACCACGTTAAAGCAAAATCACAAAAGAGATATCTTCAAAAAGAACACTGGTGTTGGTCCGCATAGGGATGATTTAACATTTTACATTAATGACATGAACGCATCTTTCGGTAGTCAGGGGCAGCAACGTAGTCTCATACTTTCTTTAAAAATGGCTGAGATTGCTCTGATAAAAAAAGTAACAGGTGAATTTCCTATTCTTCTCCTCGATGATGTCATGAGTGAGCTTGACAATCACCGTCAACTTAAACTGTTAGAAAGTATTGACGAAGAGGTTCAAACCTTCATGACGACAACTTCACTTGATCATCTGAGTAACCTACCACCTGATTTAAAGACCTTCTTAGTTAAGAATGGTGATATTTATGAAAAACAAGTCGATTAAATGACTTGTTTTTCTATTTTTCGTGATTGACACATGTGACAAGCGTTACCCAATAAGCTGTAAATCATTTTCGCCTAAACCCTTTTATCAACAACCATAATCACGTAAATACGTTGTAAACTTATTGTAAATATCTCTGTAAACAAAAAGTACTTATCTGAGATAAGTACTTTTATGTTTATTAATGAGCTGAGTAGTTAGGCGCCTCGTTGGTAATTTGAACATCGTGAGGGTGACTTTCAATAAGTCCTGCACCTGACATTTCAACAAACTGAGCTTTGTCATGTAAAGCCTGAATATCTTCTGCACCTGTATAACCCATACCTGCACGGATACCGCCAATCAATTGGAATACAATATCAGCAGCAGAACCTTTATAAGCTACACGGCCTTCAATTCCTTCTGGAACAAGTTTATTCGCTTCATTAACTGCACCTTGGAAGTAACGATCGCTTGATCCCTTCTTCATCGCTGCAATTGATCCCATACCACGGTATGATTTATATTTACGACCTTGGAAAATCTCAGTTTCACCTGGTGCTTCATCAGTACCAGCAAACATAGAACCAAGCATTACAGCATTACCACCTGCTGCAAGAGCTTTTACAATATCACCTGAGTATTTGATACCACCATCAGCAATAATTGTTTTTCCGTATTCACGCGCAACACTTGCAGCATCGTAAATAGCAGTGACTTGAGGAACACCTACACCCGCAACCACACGTGTTGTACAAATAGAACCTGGTCCGATACCTACTTTAACGACATCGACACCTGCTTCATAAAGTGCACGCGCACCTTCAGCTGTTGCAATATTTCCTGCAATCAAAGTACGATCTGGGAAGTGGGCACGAATTTCAGCAATTTTACGAAGAACACCTGCTGAATGACCATGTGCAGTATCAATGACAATAGCATCTGCGCCTGCTTCAAAGAGAGCTTCTGCACGTTCAAAGGTATCAGAAGTAACCCCTACAGCACCTGCGACCAAAAGACGACCGAATTCATCCTTAGCTGCATTAGGAAACTCGATAACTTTTTCGATGTCCTTAATAGTAATGAGTCCTGACAAACGACCTTCTTCATCAACTAGAGGTAGCTTTTCAATACGATGCTCATGAAGAATACTTTCAGCTGTTTCAAGATCTGTTCCAACTGGAGCAGTGACCAATTTTTCAGAAGTCATGTGTTCTGAAATTGGAGTATCGTAATTAGAGATAAAACGCATATCACGGTTTGTGATAATACCAACCAATTTACGATTTTCAAGTGTCTCAACAATTGGAACCCCTGAAATACGGTAACGTTGCATCAACTCTTCAGCTTCAGCAACTTTATTTTCAGGCGTTAAGAAGAATGGATCAATGATGACACCATTTTCAGAGCGCTTTACTTTTCGAACTTCTTCAGCTTGTTCCGCAATAGACATGTTTTTGTGAATGACACCCAAACCACCTGCACGAGCAATTGAGATAGCCATCTTACTATCTGTGACCGTATCCATGGCTGCAGTGATAATTGGGATATTTAATGTCAAATTTTTAGCCAATTTCGTCTTCAAGTTGACGTTGTTTGGTAGAACATGACTTTCCGCAGGAATAAGCAATACGTCATCAAAAGTGTAACCTTTTTTCAAGAATTTAGTGTCCCAATTTGACATTATAATCGTCCTCTTTTCTCAAAGTTTTGAGGTACAGAAACCCCAGTCTATTTTTTAATTGATAATATCATATCATGCTAAAATGATTTGTCAACAGATTTCGCATAAGATTCTAAGAAAACCTTTTTCCAAATAAAAATAGGACTCTAGATTATCTTGAGTCCCTACTTTTTATTTCTTAGAAATAATTAATTCCCATTGCTTCTTTTACTTCTGCCAATGTTTGTCCAGCAACTTCACGCGCTGCTTGACTACCTTTTTCAAGCATACGGAAAACTTCTCCCATATCCTTGGCATATTCTAAACGGCGTTCACGAATTGGAGCTAACTCACGTTCTAAGATTTCTAGAAGATAACGTTTTGTCTTCACATCTCCTAAACCACCTCGTTGATAATGTTCTTTCATTTCAGCAATTGTAGTAGCATCCTCTTTGCGACCAAAGATATCAAGATAATGGAAAACCATGTTACCTTCAATTTGACCTGGATCTTCCACACGAATATGATTTGGATCCGTATACATGCTCATGACTTTTTTACGAACAGTATCTTCATCATCTGAAAGGAAGATTCCATTCCCCAAGGATTTAGACATTTTAGCATTACCATCTAGACCTGGAAGGCGCCCTGCAGCTTCATTTTCAGGGTAGATTCCCTCTGGCTCAACCAAAATATCACAATTATAAGTATGATTGAAGCTACGTGCAATTTCACGTGTCTGCTCAATCATTGGCTTTTGGTCATTACCTACAGGAACATAATTTGCTTTAAAGGCCGTGATATCAGCTGCCTGAGAAATTGGATAAACTAGAAATCCTGTTGGAATAGATTCTCCGAAGCCTTTTTGAGCAATTTCCGTCTTAACCGTTGGGTTACGCTCTAAACGTGCCAATGAAACTAGGTTCATGTAATACATAGTCAACTCAGCCAACTCAGGAATCTGACTTTGAATGAAAATAGTTGACTTAGCTGGATCCAAACCTACAGAGAGATAATCTAAAGCAACATTCCCAATCGATTCTTTAATGATTTCTGACTCTTTTGCGTGATCCGTAAGAGCTTGCTGATCAGCCAAGAAGACAAACATGTTATATTTATCTTCGTCTTGTAAAAGGACACGATTTTTTAAACTACCAACATAGTGTCCTAGATGAAGTTTCCCTGTTGGACGGTCTCCCGTCAAAATAATAGGTTTCGTCATATAATTACCTCTCTAATACAAAAAAATCCCCACGCAAAAACATGCGTGAGGGCGTTAATCACTTTTGATACGCGGTACCACCTCAGTTGATAACTCTTTCTGCAGCTATCATCTTAAACCTTCTCAACAAAGAAGTTGCACGATAAGGGGTGCCAAACCTAACGTTTATGTGTTCACGTTAATCGTCAATTCTCTTCAGCCCATTCATTCCACCTTCATACTGATTTTCAGCAACCACCAGCTCTCTATAAAAAAGGATAGAATTACTCTTCTGATGACTATTATTCTACATTGTTTTATCTATTTTTGTCAAGATTATGTTTCTAGTTTCACGTGAAACACAACCTCAGATACAACCAAAATAGTCATTACTTGACGGAAACTTAAAAAGACTTGATAATAAGAATATCATTTCTAGGAGATATTATATGAAACGTCGAATAATAGACATACTTTTAGTTACACTCGGTTCTTTTATTGCTGCGGTTGGCTATAACTCACTTTTAGTTAAGAATAATATTGCTTCAGGTGGTGTCGGAGGGCTAGCCATTAGTTTAAACGCCCTTTTTGGTTGGAATAATGCTAACTTCGTCTTAGCAACAACCATCCCTTTGTTAATTTTATGTTGGTGCTTTCTTGGCCGCGAAGTTCTCCTAAAAACCTTCTATGGGTCTCTTGTCTTCCCAACTTTTATTAAATTAACTGAGGGATTACCTACACTCACCAAACAACCTTTGTTGGCTGCTATTTTTGGGGGAATTGTATTAGGGTTAGGACTAGGAATAGTTTTTTATGGAAATTCCTCAACTGGAGGAACTGGAATTATCACACAAATTCTCAACAAATATACGCCACTCCCACTAGGAATGGTACTACTTATTGTCGATGGAATCATTGTCGCAATCAGTGCTATTGCCTTTCCTCCTGATACTGTTATGTATTCCATTCTCTCACTTGGAGTTGTTTCTCTTACAATTGATAAAATGATGGTCGGACTCAATTCATCACGAAATCTTCTAATCATTTCGCAAAATAGTGAACAAATCCTAAACTACATCACTAGAGTGGCTGATCGAGGAGCAACAAAAATCCCAGTTCTTGGTGGACATACCGGACATGCACAAAATATGATTATGACTACCTTGTCAACTCATGAGGTTCCAAAAGTCCAAGAAGAAATCCAAAAAATAGATGAAACTGCCTTTATCGTCATTGTTCCTGCTTCTACAGTTATGGGACGTGGATTTAGCCTCCAAAAAGATTACCAAAGAGTTCCAAATGACTTTATTAATCCCTTGTAAAATCGATTGAAATAAAGTCTAATTTCTCGTAAAATAGTAGTTAAGAATAAAAATAAAGGATATTATATGCTTACTGTATCAGATGTATCGCTTCGTTTTAGCGATCGTAAACTTTTTGATGATGTTAACATTGCCTTCACGCCAGGTAATACTTATGGTCTTATCGGTGCTAATGGTGCTGGTAAATCTACTTTTTTGAAAATTTTAGCTGGTGATATCGAACCAACAACAGGACACATCTCTCTTGGTCCTGATGAACGTCTTTCTGTCCTTCGTCAGAACCACTTTGACTATGAAGAAGAACGCGTTATCGATGTTGTTATCATGGGTAATGAACGTCTCTACGATATCATGAAAGAAAAAGATGCCATCTACATGAAAGAAGATTTTTCAGATGAAGATGGTGTCCGTGCTGCTGAACTAGAAGGACTCTTTGCTGAATTAGGTGGTTGGGAAGCTGAAAGCGAAGCCTCACAATTGCTTCAGAATCTAAATATCTCAGAAGACCTTCACTATCAAAACATGAGTGAATTGGCTAATGGTGACAAGGTCAAGGTTCTCCTTGCAAAAGCACTCTTTGGTAAACCTGATGTACTTCTTCTTGACGAACCTACCAATGGTCTTGATATCCAGTCAATCTCTTGGCTTGAAGATTTCTTGATTGATTTTGAAAATACGGTCATTGTCGTATCCCATGACCGTCACTTCTTGAATAAGGTGTGTACGCATATGGCCGACCTTGACTTTGGTAAAATCAAACTCTATGTCGGTAACTATGACTTCTGGAAACAATCTTCAGAATTGGCTGCACGCTTGCAGGCTGACCGTAATGCCAAAGCAGAAGAAAAAATTAAGGAACTTCAAGAATTCGTTGCTCGTTTCTCTGCCAACGCTTCAAAATCTAAACAAGCGACTTCTCGTAAGAAAATGCTTGATAAAATTGAGCTAGAAGAAATCGTCCCATCAAGTCGTAAATACCCATTCATCAATTTCAAAGCAGAGCGTGAAATCGGTAATGACCTTCTAACAGTTGAAAATCTCACTGTTAAGATGGATGGTGAGACTATTCTTGACAATATTAGTTTCATCTTACGACCAGGAGATAAGACTGCCATCATCGGTCAAAACGATATTCAAACAACTGCATTGATTCGTGCTCTTGCCGGTGATATTGACTACGAAGGTACAATCAAATGGGGTGTTACTACTAGCCGTTCTTACCTTCCAAAAGACAATTCTAAAGACTTTGCATCCGGTGAATCAATTCTCGAATGGCTCCGTCAATTTGCCGAAAAAGGTGAAGATGACGATACCTTCTTGCGTGGATTCCTTGGGCGTATGCTCTTCTCAGGGGATGAGGTTAATAAATCTGTTAGTGTTCTCTCAGGGGGAGAAAAGGTACGTGTCATGCTTTCTAAACTCATGCTTTTGAAATCTAACGTCCTTCTTCTAGATGATCCTACTAATCACTTGGATTTGGAATCAATCTCAAGTCTGAATGATGGCGTCCGTGACTTCAAAGAGTCTGTTATCTTTGCCAGTCATGACCATGAATTTATCCAAACAATAGCGAACCACATCGTAGTTGTTTCTAAAAATGGGGTTATTGACCGTATTGATGAAACTTATGATGAGTTCCTTGAAAATGAAGAAGTGCAAGCTAAAGTCAAAGCACTATGAGCTGATTAAACTATAAAAAGATGCAGGTTGGGATATCCCAACCTGTCTTAGTATCATTATGACAAATAAAAAATACCATACGACTTTATTATTTTATCTGGCTGCTTTTTTCTTGCCAGTACTAATCATGATAGGGGTGCTGTATAGCCAAAAAATCTATCCTGGTAGTGAGCGGACTATTTTAACAAGTGATGGATTTCATCAGTATGTGATTTTTGCAACTGGACTTCGGAATATACTTCATGGAGATGGGAGCCTCTTTTACACCTTTACAAGTGGTCTAGGGCTTAATTTCTATGCTTTAACAAGCTATTACCTAGGTTCCTTCTTGTCTCCACTTTACTATTTCTTTACTGTCAACCAAATGGCCGATGCTTTTTATTATATAACACTACTTAAATTCGGGCTTATTGGGTTATCAGGAGCTTTTAGTTTTAAGCGGCTCTTTACAAAAGTGTCAAGAAGTTTCATCCTATGTCTTTCTACAGGATTTGCTTTGATGAGCTTCGCTACCAGTCAGTTAGAAATTAATACCTGGCTAGATGCCTTTATTCTAGCACCTCTAATCATATTAGGTTTACATCTCTTACTAAGATTCAATAAACGGGGCTTATACTTTTTTAGCCTAACCTGTCTTTTTATCCAAAATTACTATTTTGGTTATATGATGGCTATTTTCCTAACCCTTTACACCATAGTACAATTGGTAACTATCAAGGGATGGAAGAGTAAGATTCTTCATTTCATAGACTTTGGAATTGTCTCTATACTCGCTGGTTTAAGTAGTGCTGTCATGTTACTACCTACACTACTTGACTTGACCACACATGGTGAAAAGTTTACAGGTGCGTCAAGTTTGTTGACAGAGTCCACCTATTATTTTGACTTCTTTGCGAAAAATCTCGTTGGAGTTTACGATACTACTAAATTTGGATCAATCCCTATGATCTATGTTGGAATCTTACCTTTGATTCTTTTTCTACTTTTCTTTATTAGTAGGGAAGTCAAGCTATCATTACGTATAGGTTATCTCCTATTAGTAGCTTTCTTTATCGCTAGCTTCTACTTACAGCCTCTTGATTTGTTTTGGCAAGGCATGCATGCACCCAACATGTTTCTCCATCGCTATTCTTGGCTCCTATCTCTCCTAATTGTTCTTTTGGCAGGAGAAACACTCAACCGAATTAAAAACTTTTCTTTTAAAAGACTCCTCCTATCTTTCTTAGGATTGAGTACCGCTTACTTACTAACTTGGATTTTCCAATCTCACTATAGCTTTATTGAATCTGTCTCCTGGCTATTAAGCTTAGCATTTCTTCTAGCCTATGCCATTCTATTTATTAGCTATTTTAGACAGCAAATTCCTGGGAGTGTTTTTCGCTGTTTCACCTTCTTATTCTGCATTTTTGAGCTTGCATTAAGTACTTACTATGTTGTTGGAGCTCTGGGAAATGAGTGGGTATTCCCAACTCGTGAAGGCTATCTACGAAATATGTCTGCCATTACAAAACTAGTTTCAGATACTAAGCAAGCGAATAAGACTTTTTACCGTACTGAAAGGTTAGAGGCTCAAACCGGTAACGACAGTATGAAATTCAACTATAATGGTATCTCTCAGTTTTCATCCATTCGAAATACTGCTTCAAGCTCAACACTCGATAGGTTAGGCTTCAAATCTGAAGGGACTAATTTAAACCTACGTTACCAAAATAACACCATTATCGCTGATAGTCTCTTCGGAATAAAATATAATTTATCGAACTTTGACCTTAATAAGTATGGTTTTAATCACGTAACTTCTGAAAAAACAATAGGGCTTTATCAAAATAATAATGCAAGCCAGCTTGCTATCTTAACTGATGGTATTTACAAGAATATTGACTTCACTGTCAATACGCTTGACAATCAAACTAGCTTGCTAAATGCTCTATCTGGACTTAACTTAACATATTTTAAACGAGCTCCATCTCAACTATTTGATCAAGATGCTAAGTCTTTGAATCAGCGCGTGGCTAAAAACGTTAGCAACTCGAATAAAGATTTTGTAACAATCACCTATCGAGTTATCGCTCCACCACATAGTCAACTCTATGTTAGTATTCCTAACATTTCTTGGTCCGATGACAATAACCACTCTCTGTCAATTACTGTAAATGGTGTGACAAGGAATCAAGTTACTGACAATACCTTTGATTTCTTCGATCTTGGCTACTTTGAAACAGAATCAATGGTTACCATCAAACTTAGTTTTCCTGGCAATAAAGCAATATCCTTTGATAATCCTAGTTTTTATGCCCTTGATACTCAAAACTATCAGATAGCTATGGATACTATTAATGAACGTGATAGCAAGGTTACGACGTCAAATAATAAAGTGTTCGTTGATTATAGTAGTAAAACGAATGCCTCACTATTCTTCACCATTCCATACGATAAGGGGTGGACAGCGACCATAAATCATAAAAAAGTTAAGATTCATAGAGCTCAAAAGGGGTTCATGAAAGTCGATGTCCCTAGTGGGAAAGGTAAAGTTGTTCTAACCTTCATTCCCTATGGTCTTAAGACAGGTTTATTGATTAGTCTATTGGCAAGTATCATATTTTGTTGCTACGCTTATTTCATCAGAAAAATAACCGTTATTCAAAACAGCTGATTATCTTAAATAAAATTAAATAGGTTTGGAACAATTGTTCCAGACCTATTTATCTTTGGGTACAAAAAAACTCAAGCTATACAACTTGAGGTGTCTTATCACTCCGCCAGTAGGACTCGAACCTACGACATCATGATTAACAGTCATGCGCTACTACCAACTGAGCTATGGCGGATAAAACTGCTAAGTAGCAAAAATAGTCCGTACGGGATTCGAACCCGTGTTACCGCCGTGAAAAGGCGGTGTCTTAACCCCTTGACCAACGGACCAAGTTCTGAGATTTTTATCTCGTTAACACTCTTATTATTATATCAGAGTATTCGATTTTGTCTATACTTTTTTTCAAAAAAAATATTAAATTTTGCTAAATTTATTCGAATTTTACGTTAGTTTTTATCTTGCTTTTACAAAGTATTGACATGTTGCTATATATTTTGTAAACTAATAGAGTTATTGGTCCCATAGCTCAGCTGGATAGAGCATTCGCCTTCTAAGCGAACGGTCGCAGGTTCGAATCCTGCTGGGATCAGATAAAAAAACGCAATCTAGAACCTCTAGTTGCGTTTTTCTTTTGCCTCGATAAATAGGAAATAATTTAAAACAAATAAGGGAAGCAAAGTCGTATATAGGCTGTATTCATGTAAATATTGAGCAAACCAAGTTGAGGCTGCAACTCCTACCATAAATGTAAAGATGATAATAGTAGTGTAAGAAGCTTGTTTAAGCACTTTGGGATCCCCCTCGTCAATAGCCCTGGCAACGGTTAAAGAGGTATTCGTAATATTACCAGTCATCATGAAGGAAGCATAATTTACCCCTCTGACGCGTTTAAAAATCCCTACCTGAAGAGAGGCAAAAAATGCCAAGCCCGCAATCGTAATAGTAGAATCAACGTAAGGTGTAATGATGGCGAGAATAGTCATCAAGAGAAAGGCAAGTCTAATCGCTTGCAAATGCCATCCCCATTTATGGTTAATGAGCCACTTCTTAACAAAAAAACAAAAAACTGACCTAAAACAAAGAAAAAAATAGGTATCACATAGCTGAAAGCTCTTGCAATATGCCCCTCAACAAGATGAATAACCAAATAAAGGAGATTACCTGTCTGAATACTTGCAAATCGTCCGTCTTGAGTATTGTAAGTATAGGCATCAATGAAACCCCCTATATAACTTACTAGAGTTGCTACCCGTAATCCTTCAAAAACACGATAGGAGCGTTTTTTCATTCTGAACATGTCTGTTTCCTTCTTCTACTTATGGTAAGGACTTCCCTGCTGAATCATGAATGCGCGATAAATTTGTTCTACTAATACAAGGCGCATAAGCTGATGAGGGAACGTTAAGAGACCAAAACTCATTAATTGATTAGCCCTCTTTTTCACTGTAGGAGAGAGTCCCAAACTTCCCCCTATAATAAAAGTAATATCTGAATAGCCTCTAAGAGTCGCTTGCTCTAACTCTTTAGCAAATTGCTCTGAGGGAAATTGTTTTCCTTCAATAGCTAAGGCAATGACATAATCACGATCACCTACTTTAGCCAAGATACGCTGTCCCTCTTTGTCTAAGATAGCTTTATTTTCAGCTTCGCTTGCATTATCTGGCGTCTTTTCATCCGTTAATTCTATAGACTCAAATTTTGTAAAGCGTCCTAGTCGTTTGACATACTCCGCAATGCCATCTTTCAAATATTTTTCTTTCAATTTTCCAACGGTAATCAATTTAACTTTCATAGGCTTATTATAGCACATATCCACAATCTTTTAACACCTTATCCACACCTTTTTAGTGTCAAGCATCTATAGTTATCCCTATAAAATCGCTTTTTATCTACACTTTTTGAAACTTATCCACAGACTGTTGATAACTGTTCTTTAAAATCACTTTATGATATAATTAAGCTTACTTTGATATGCTTATCAAAAAGGAGGACTAAACGTGAAAAAATTTAACTGGAAAAAAATAGTAGCGCCAATTGCAATGCTTGTTATTGGCTTGCTCGGTGGTTTGCTAGGTGCCTTTATCCTACTAACAGCAGCAGGGGTATCTTTTACCAATTCAACAGATACAGGTGTTAAAACAGCTAAGACCGTATACAATAATACAACAGATACAACTAAAGCTGTTAAGAAAGTACAAAATGCTGTTGTTTCTGTCATCAATTACCAAGAAGGGTCATCTTCAGATTCTCTAAATGAACTTTATGGCCGTATCTTTGGTGGAGATGATAGTTCTGACTCTAGCCAAGACAAATCAAAAGATTCTGATGGGTTACAAGTCGCTGGTGAAGGTTCCGGTGTTATCTATAAAAAGGATGGTAAAGAGGCTTATATCGTAACCAACAACCACGTTGTCGATGGCGCTAAAAAACTTGAAATCATGCTTTCAGATGGATCAAAAATTACTGGTGAACTCGTTGGTAAAGATACTTACTCTGACCTAGCAGTTGTCAAAGTTTCTTCAGATAAAATTAAAACCGTAGCGGAATTTGCAGACTCAAACTCTCTCACAGTCGGTGAGAAGGCAATTGCTATCGGTAGCCCACTTGGTACCGAATACGCCAACTCAGTAACAGAGGGAATCGTTTCTAGCCTTAGCCGTACCGTAACTATGCAAAACGACAATGGTGAAACTGTTTCAACAAATGCTATTCAAACAGATGCTGCCATTAACCCTGGTAACTCAGGTGGTGCCTTAGTCAATATCGAAGGACAAGTTATCGGTATTAACTCAAGTAAAATTTCATCAACGTCAGCAGTCGCTGGTAGCGCCGTTGAAGGTATGGGATTTGCCATTCCATCAAACGATGTTGTCGAAATCATCAATCAATTGGAAAAAGACGGTAAAGTTACACGACCAGCCCTAGGAATCTCAATGGCCGATCTTAATAGCCTTTCTAGCAGTGCAACTTCTAAATTAGATTTACCAGATGATGTGAAAGCTGGAGTTGTAGTCGGCAGCGTTCAAAAAGGTATGCCAGCTGACGGTAAACTTCAAGAAAATGATGTTATCACTGAAATTGACGGTAAGGAAATCAGCTCAAAAACTGATATTCAAACCAATCTTTACAGCCATAGTATTGGAGATACAATCAAGGTAACCTTCTATCGTGGTAAAGAGAAGAAAACTGAAGAACTTAAATTAACAAAATCTACAGAAGACTTGTCTGACTAAGTCATTGACAAATCTGTCAAAAGACCTTTACAATAATGTAAAGGTCCTTTTTTGGAAAGGAATAACATGCAAGAACAACTCAAAGCTTTACCTATTAGTGACATCTATCCCAATCCTTTTCAACCTCGTATAGAGTTCTCTGATGAAGAATTAGCGGAGCTAAGCCAATCGATTGCAGAAAATGGACTAATACAGCCAATCATTGTCCGAAAATCGGATATTATTGGTTATGAACTAATTGCTGGGGAAAGACGTTTACGTGCCTGTAAACGTCTAGGAATGACAGAAATCCCTGCAGTTGTAAAGGAAGTTACAGATCAAGAGAGTCGTAAACAAGCTATTATTGAAAATTTACAACGATCGAATCTCAATCCCATTGAAGAAGCAAAGGCCTATCGTAGTTTAATTAATGAGCTAGCTTATAGTCACGAGGAACTGGCGAAAGCTATGGGGAAATCCAGACCCTATATCAGTAACGCTCTTAGACTCCTCCAACTTCCCCAAGAGATACAGACAAGTATCGAAAATGGCAAACTGAGTCAAGGACATGCTAGAGCACTTTTAGCTGTTGAGGATACAAAAAAGCAACTAACTATCTATCATCAGGTCCTTACTGAAAAATGGTCTGTTCGTACCCTGGAAAAAAGACTTCAAGAACTTCCAAAAAAACAAAAATCAAAAAAAGATATTCATATAAAAGATAAAGAAAAAGAACTTGAAAAATCACTTGGTCTCCCCGTTACTCTTCGTTATCACAAAAATCACTCTGGAACTATTCAGATCCACTTTTCGACAGAAGAAGATTTTAACAGAATTATCAACAAGCTTATTTGACCTGTGAATTGAGGAGAAAAAAGAAACAAACTTATCCACATCATAAAATGGTTGCCCTCCCTTTATTTGAGAGGGTTTCTTTTTTTATTCACAACTTGTGGATAACTCTTGTGCACAATGTGAATTGCCTTTTTTTAGCTTGTGGATAACTTAAGGAACTTTTATCTCCGGACCTGTGGAAAACTTTTTTGTTTTATGATAGAATCAGAGAACAAGAATAAAGAAGGAGAATTGATGGAATGACCGAAAAAGAGCATTTTTTTTGGAATAAGCTCTTAGAGCTGGCCAAAGAGGAACTAACACAAGCCACTTTTGATTATTATGTCCTAGATACCAAGCTCATCAAAGTTCAAGATAACGTTGCTACAATTCTGCTTGAGGAAGTCAAAAAGCTATTCTGGGAAAAGAATATGCAATCTTTCATTTTGATGGCTGGTTTTGAAGCCTATAATAGTGAAATCAAAGTTGAGTACGTCTTTGACGAAGCACTCTTAAACGAGGCAAATTCAACTGTAACAAACAATGACTTTGGCAATAAAAAGGAACAGCAAACACCTGCTCTTCCTACATTGGACTCTGACTTAAATAGTAAGTACACCTTTGATAATTTTATTCAGGGAGATGAAAACCGTTGGTCAGTTGCTGCATCTTTAGCTGTAGCTGATTCACCAGGAGCTACGTATAACCCTCTATTTATTTATGGAGGACCTGGTCTCGGAAAAACTCACTTACTCAATGCCATTGGTAACAAGGTCTTACATGATAATCCTCAAGCACGTATCAAATACATTACTGCAGAGAATTTCATTAATGAATTTGTTGTCCATATCCGTTTAGATAAAATGGATGAACTAAAACTTAAATACCGTCATCTGGACGTTCTCTTAATTGATGATATTCAATCATTGGCTAAAAAATCAACGCAAGCCACTCAAGAGGAATTTTTCAATACTTTCAATGTCCTTCATAATAATAATAAACAAATTGTCCTGACTAGCGACCGTAATCCAGATCAATTGAACGAGATGGAAGAGCGTCTTGTCACGCGCTTTAAATGGGGGTTAACCGTCAACATCACACCACCTGACTTTGAAACGCGAGTGGCCATTCTTACTAATAAGATTATGGACTATGATTATCATTTTCCTCCTGAAACAATTGAGTATTTAGCTGGCCAATTTGATTCAAATGTCCGTGACTTAGAAGGAGCCTTAAAAGATATTAGCTTAGTTGCCAATGTTCGCCAATTAGATACTATCACAGTTGAAGTAGCTGCTGAAGCCATTCGCGCACGTAAAATGGATGGTCCTAAGTTAACTCTTATTCCGATTGAGGATATCCAAACTGAGGTAGGAAAATTTTATAATGTCACTGTAAAAGAGATCAAGGCAACTAAACGAACACAAAATATTGTCTTGGCACGTCAGGTAGCCATGTATCTTGCGCGTGAAATGACTGATAACTCCCTTCCAAAAATTGGAAAAGAATTTGGCGGAAGAGACCACTCAACTGTCCTACATGCATACAATAAAATCAAAAATATGATTGCTCAAGATGACAGTTTACGCATTGAAATTGATACCATCAAAAACAAGATAAAATGACACTTGTGGATAACTATTAAAAATTATCCAAACTTTTCCACAGGCTGTGCACAAGTTTAAAGCCTTGATAAAACTATGTTTTGTAGACTTATGCACAGTGTCCACAAGACCTACTACTACTACTAAAATAATACTAATAAAATAAAGGAGCATCATGATTCAATTTGCGATTAATAAAGCTTATTTCTTACAAGCACTTCATACAACTCGCCGTGCTATTTCTTCTAAAAATGCTATCCCAATTCTATCAACGATTAAAATCGAAGTTACCAGTGATGGTATCTATTTGACAGGATCAAATGGGCAAATCTCAATTGAAAATAGTATCTCAGTTTCAGAAGAAAATGCAGGCCTATTAATTACACAACCAGGTAGTATCCTTTTGGAAGCCAACTTTTTCATTAATGTTGTCTCAAGCTTGCCTGATGTTACCCTTACTTTTGAAGAAATCGAACAATACCAAGTTTTACTGAAGAGTGGTAAATCAGAAATTACCTTGAAAGGGAAAGATGTCGAACAATATCCCCGTATTCAGGAAGTTGATAGCTTGACGCCATTACTCATGGACACAAAAGTGTTAAAATCTATCATTGCTGAAACTTCATTCGCAGCAAGCACACAAGAAAGTCGTCCAATTTTAACCGGTGTTCACTTCGTTCTTTCAAATCATAAAGATCTCAAAGCTGTAGCAACTGACTCTCACCGTATGAGCCAACGCCAACTTGTTTTGGAGCATTCTGCAGATAACTTTGATGTTGTAATCCCAAGTCGCTCACTTAAAGAATTATCGGCAGTCTTTAGCGATGATATTGAAAACATAGAGGTTTTCTTCTCAGCAAATCAAATTCTATTCCGTAGTGAAACAATTTCTTTCTATACACGTCTACTTGAAGGAAATTATCCAGACACGAATCGTCTCTTGTCTGATTCATTTGAAACAGAAGTTGTTTTCGAGACAGCTAGCCTTCGTTCTGCTATGGAACGTTCATATTTGATTTCTAATGCTAGTCAAAGTGGTACCGTCAAACTCGAAATCATCAATGGCAGTGTCAGTGCCCATGTTAATTCACCAGAAGTCGGAAAGGTGAATGAGGATATTGATGTGCAAGATGTTTCTGGTAGTGATCTGGTCATTAGTTTCAACCCAACCTACCTAATAGATGCTTTGAAAGCTCTTAAGAGTGAGACTGTCCGTGTACGTTTCATTTCACCAGTGCGTCCATTTACTTTGACGCCAGCAGATGACAGTGAGAATTTTATTCAATTGATTACACCTGTAAGAACAAACTAAAATCGAAAAAGTTATCCACTGTGGATAACTTTTTTACTAGAAAGGGAGTTTATGTACCAAATTGGAAGTTTAGTTGAAATGAAAAAACCACATGCTTGTACCATCAAAGCAACAGGAAAAAAAGCTAATGAATGGGAAGTGACCCGTCTTGGGGCTGACATTAAGATCCGTTGTACGAATTGTGATCATGTGGTTATGATGAGTCGTCATGATTTCGAAAAGAAACTTAAGAAGGTTTTATAACAGACATTGGGGAGTCCGTATAAGGCGGTTCTTGTCTTTAGAAAATTAGTTTACTAGCAATATAAAAACTTTCTAGAGTCCCCAATCATCTTCTTTATAGCATTTTTTGCCTTGCTTTCCTTTTTATGATTCTCAAAGGGAAGTTGCCTATTTTTAACAATTTTTGTGTTATAATTAACTGAATTACTTTTTTATGGAGAAATAAATTAATGGCTTTAACAGCAGGTATCGTTGGTTTGCCAAACGTTGGTAAATCAACTCTTTTCAATGCAATTACAAAAGCGGGTGCGGAAGCTGCTAACTATCCTTTCGCGACAATTGATCCAAACGTCGGAATGGTTGAGGTACCAGATGAGCGTTTGACGAAACTGACTGAACTTATTACCCCTAAAAAGACTGTTCCAACCACATTTGAGTTCACAGATATTGCGGGTATCGTAAAAGGAGCATCAAAGGGTGAAGGTCTTGGAAATAAGTTCTTGGCGAACATTCGTGAAGTAGATGCGATTGTCCATGTGGTTCGTGCTTTCGATGATGAAAATGTTATGCGTGAACAAGGGCGTGAGGATGCCTTTGTAGATCCTATGGCTGATATCGATACAATCAACCTAGAATTGATTTTGGCTGACCTTGAATCAATTAACAAACGTTATGCGCGTGTCGAAAAAATTGCGCGTACACAAAAAGATAAAGATTCTGTGGCAGAGTTTAATATTCTTCAAAAGATTAAACCTGTTCTAGAAGATGGTAAGTCTGCACGTACGATTGATTTTACTGAGGAAGAGCAAAAAATTGTTAAGGGACTCTTCCTCTTGACAACAAAACCAGTACTTTATGTGGCTAACGTTGATGAAGACCAAGTCGCAAATCCTGATGATATTGACTATGTCAAACAAATTCGTGAGTTTGCAGCGACTGAAAATGCAGAAGTAGTTGTTATCTCGGCACGTGTTGAGGAAGAAATTTCTGAATTGGATGATGAAGACAAAGAAATGTTCTTGGAAGACCTTGGTTTGACAGAATCAGGAGTTGATAAACTGACACGCGCAGCCTATCATTTGCTTGGTCTAGGAACTTACTTTACTGCTGGTGAGAAAGAAGTGCGTGCTTGGACCTTTAAACGAGGCATCAAGGCTCCACAAGCAGCAGGAATTATCCACTCTGACTTCGAGAAAGGATTTATCCGTGCTGTAACCATGTCTTACGATGATCTCATTAAATATGGTTCTGAGAAAGCTGTTAAGGAAGCTGGTCGCCTTCGTGAAGAAGGAAAAGAATACGTTGTTCAAGATGGCGACATCATGGAATTCCGTTTCAATGTTTAGAAAATAAAAAATAGTGCACAAGACTGAAAAGTATTTTTCAGTCCTTTTGCTGTTTATCAAAGAGGAGAAATAATGACAAAATTAGTAGTTGGCTTGGGAAATCCTGGTTCAAGATACCATGAGACACGTCACAATGTTGGTTTTATGGCCATTGACCTGATGGCTAAGGAACTAGGATTAACTTTTTCTGAAGAAAAGACCTTTAAGGCTGAAGTGACTTCGACCTTTTTAAATGGTGAGAAGGTTTATTTTGTGAAACCAACAACCTTTATGAATCTATCAGGTCTAGCTGTTAGAGCATTACTAGCTTATTACAATATTCCTATAGAGGATTTTATCGTCATTTACGATGACTTAGATATGGAAGTTGGAAAATTGCGCTTTCGTCAAAAAGGTTCAGCAGGTGGTCATAATGGGATTAAATCTATCATTGCTGAAACTGGCACTCAAGAATTTGACCGTATAAAAATTGGTATTGGTCGCCCACAGAAAGGAATGACGGTCGTTAATCATGTCCTTGGAAAATTTAGTGAAGATGATTATGCCACAATTTTACTGACTTTAGACAAGGTAGAGACGGCCCTAAATCATTACCTTAAAACAAATGATTTCGAAGACACTATGAGGCGTTATAATGGCTAATACCCTATTAGATCTTTTTGAGAAGAATCATCAATTGCTTGAGTGGCGTGATAAAGTAACCTTATTGAGTAGGCAGTTGGTCATGGGATTTTCTGGTTCCAGCAAGGCAGTTGTCATGGCATCTTCCCTTTCTGAGCAGGTTCCCAAGATCCTAATCGTTACTTCAACACAAAATGAAGCTGAGCAACTAACAGGAGATTTGTCAGCTATCTTAGGAGAGGATAAGGTTTATTCTTTTTTTGCAGATGATGTAGTAGCTGCAGAGTTTATCTTCGCTTCTCCAGAAAAGACCCATTCTCGTCTCGAAAGTCTTAACTTTTTAATAGATAAAGAGGCAAGTGGAATCTTGGTTACGAGTTTAGTTGGTACTAAGTTACATTTGCCGAATCCTGAGGTTTATAAAGACTCTCGCATTGACTTAACACTAGGGGAGGAACATGATTTAGAGGCTCTCAGTAAGCATCTGACTCATATTGGATACCAAAGGGTAGAGCAAGTTCTCTCACCTGGTGAGTTCAGTCGTAGAGGCGATATTTTAGATATTTATGAACTGACTGCAGAACTCCCCTACCGTTTAGAATTTTTTGGAGACGAGATTGATGGTATTCGTCAGTTTGATAGCGATAGTCAGAAATCTTTAGACAATTTAGAGCATGTTATCGTATCACCGGCAGATGATATTATCTTAACAAGAGAAGACTACCAACGTGCTGAGAAGGCCCTAGAAAGTGCGGTCTCAAAGGCAGAAGGTTCTCATAAGGCTTACCTTGAGGAGGTTCTGTCGGTTACGATTGATGGTTACCGTCATAAAGATTTGCGTAAGTTTTTATCTCTCTTTTATGATAAAGCTTACACCTTATTTGACTACCTTCCAAAGGAAGCTCCTGTATTCATTGATGATTTTCAAAAGATAGTGGACCGCAATGGACGTCTTGAGTTGGAGGTGGCTAATCTTTTAACTGAGGATCTTCACCAGGGCAAGTCTCTGAGTCATCTAAATTACTTAGTGGATTCATTTAAGACTTTACGTAACTATCAGCCAGCTAGTTTCTTTTCGAATTTTCATAAGGGATTGGGAAATCTTAAATTTGATAAGTTGTATCAATTCACGCAATACCCTATGCAGGAGTTCTTTAACCAGTTCCCACTTCTAGTTGATGAAATACATCGCTATACCAAGAATAAGGCAACAGTTATTTTACAAGTGGGGTCTGAGAAGCAGCTCAAATCTTTGAAGGAAACCTTGGAAGAATATGATTTAGATTTACCCCTTAGTAGTTTTGGAGATTTGATACCTCATAAGCCTCAGTTAGTCTTAGGTAACTTATCCAATGGTTTTTACTTTGCGGATGAAAAGCTTGTTCTTGTCACTGAACGTGAGATTTTTCATAAAAAAGTAAAACGTCGTGCGCGTGCCAGTCACGTTTCCAATGCTGAGCGTCTCAAAGATTACAATGAACTTGAAAAAGGTGATTATGTTGTACACCAGACTCATGGTATCGGTCAATTTAAAGGTATTGAGACTATTGAGATTAAAGGGGTGCATCGTGACTACTTGACCATCCAATATCAGGATGCGGCAACAATTTCTCTACCTGTTGAGCAGATTGAGAGTCTCTCTAAGTATGTGTCAGCGGACGGAAAAGAGCCTAAAATTAATAAACTCAATGATGGGCGTTTCCAAAAGACTAAACAAAAAGTAAGCAAGCAAGTAGAGGATATTGCCGATGATCTCTTAAAACTTTATGCTGAGCGTAGTCAACTTAAAGGTTTTGCTTTTTCACCAGATGATGATAACCAAAGGGATTTCGAAGATGATTTTGCCTATGCTGAGACAGAGGATCAATTGCGTTCTATCAAGGAAATTAAGGTAGACATGGAGTCAGACAAACCCATGGATCGTCTCTTGGTGGGGGATGTTGGTTTTGGTAAGACAGAGGTAGCTATGCGTGCTGCCTTCAAGGTGGCCAATGATGGAAAGCAAGTTGCTATCCTAGTTCCTACAACAGTTCTTGCCCATCAGCACTATTTGAATTTTAAAGAACGTTTTGAAAATCATGCTGTTGAGGTAGATGAACTCAGTCGTTTTAGAAGTAAAAAAGAGCAAAATGAGACTATTGAAAATCTAGCTAAAGGGCGTATTGATATTATTATTGGTACTCACCGCCTGCTGTCCAAAGATGTTAAGTTTTCTGATTTAGGATTGCTAGTAATTGATGAAGAACAACGTTTTGGCGTGAAGCATAAAGAGAAACTTAAGGAGTTGAAAGCTAAGGTTGATGTCCTTACTCTAACTGCGACACCTATTCCTCGTACGCTTCATATGTCTATGTTAGGTATTCGTGATTTGTCGATTATTGAGACAGCACCTACCAACCGTTATCCAGTTCAAACTTATGTTATGGAAACCAATCCTAGTCTTATTCGAGAAGCGATATTAAGAGAGATGGACCGAGGCGGCCAGATTTTTTATGTTTATAATCGTGTTGAAACCATTGATCAAAAAGTTTCTGAACTACATGAGCTGGTCCCTGAAGCACGTATCGGATTTGTTCATGGTCAGATGAGTGAGGTTATGTTGGAGAATACCCTCTTGGATTTCTTGAATGGTGATTACGATGTTTTGGTAGCAACGACTATTATCGAGACAGGGATTGATATCTCCAATGTTAATACTCTCTTTATTGAGAATGCAGATCATATGGGCTTATCTACTCTTTATCAGTTGAGAGGTCGTGTGGGGCGTAGTAATCGAATTGCTTATGCCTATCTCATGTATCGTCCTGATAAAGTGTTGACGGAAGTCTCTGAGAAGAGATTGGATGCTATTAAGGGCTTTACAGAACTGGGATCAGGTTTCAAAATTGCCATGCGTGATTTATCAATTCGTGGTGCCGGGAACATTCTTGGTGCTTCTCAAAGTGGATTCATCGACTCAGTCGGGTTTGAAATGTACTCACAACTCTTGGAAGAGGCTATCAATAAACGTCAAGGTAAAACTCAAGTTCGACGTAAAGGAAATGCAGAGTTCAATCTTCAGATTGATGCTTACCTCCCTTCTGACTATATTTCTGACGAGCGCCAAAAAATTGAAATTTATAAGCGTATTCGAGAAATTGAGAATCAGAAAGACTATCAAGACCTTCAAGATGAGCTTATTGACCGCTTTGGAGAATATCCAGACCAAGTTGCCTATCTCATTGAGATTGGTCTGGTTAAGGCCTATTTGGATGCTGCCTTTGCAGAATTAGTCGAGCGTAAGAACGATACTATTATTGTTCGTTTCGAAAAAGCCTCTCTTAAATTCTTCTTGACTCAAGACTATTTCGAAGCTATCTCTAAAACGCATTTAAAAGCAAAAATCAGTGATAATCAGGGGAAAGTAGAGATTACTTTTGATGTTCGTAACAAGAAAGACTATGAGATTCTTGAAGAATTAAAGATTTTTGGACAGACATTTATGGAAATCAAAGAACGTAAAGAAAAAAAAGAAGCTTAAGGAAAGTTTAAGTAAGTTTCTCTATACTATAAAACATCCTAAAACTTTTCTTTTTCATAAATCTCCTGAGAGGGTCGACTAGTGTCGATCCTCTTATTTTTGTACTTGAAAAGGCTTTAGTCCCCTATTTTCTCAAAAAAATGCTATCATAGAGGAGATATCCTAACGAAAAGGAAACAGTAACATTGAGATTAGACAAATATTTAAAAGTATCACGAATTATCAAACGCCGTCCAGTTGCTAAAGAAGTAGCTGATAAAGGACGTATAAAAGTAAATGGAGTACTCGCTAAGTCATCTACAGATTTAAAAATTGGTGACCAAGTGGAAGTTCGTTTTGGAAATAAACTTCTAACTGTCCGTGTTTTAGAAATGAAAGACAGTACTAAAAAAGAAGATGCGGCAAAAATGTACGAGATTATAAGTGAAACAAGGATTGAAGCAGATGAGCAAGAAGCCTAATATTGTACAGCTTACGAACGATTACATTGATAATGCCAATCAAGAGCAACGATTAGAGCGTGCCGAACACGAACAAAGGAATCGCTTTATGGGGTGGATTCTCTTTGTGGTTGTCTTACTCTTTATCTTGCCAACCTATAATTTGGTTGAGACCTATATGAATATCAAACAGCAAGAGAAGGAAGTCTTGTCGCTTCAGAAAGACTATGATAAATTGTCGGATCAGACAAAGGAACGAAAGGATTTGGCTAAGAAACTTAAGGATGATGCTTTCGCCGAGAAATATGCGCGTGCTAAGTACTATTATTCACGTGAAGGAGAGTCAATCTATCCTGTACCAAGCTTATTACCCTAATGAAAGATTTACTAAAAACTGTAGAAACTTTTTTAACCTATTCAGAAGCCAAGTTAGAGGAACTATCAGAAAAAAATCAGCAACTTAAAACGGAATTACCGAGGAAAGAGGAGGTGAAGAAGCAAGCATGAAAAAGCTCTTAATAGCTGCAACTGTTGTGCTTGTATCTTCTAGCCCCCTGGTCCTACTTCCTATGGAGAAGGAGCTAACTCTGACCCCAAAACAGGTCCAAAAATTGACTCAAAATACTACAGCTAGCTTGACTCAATTTAAACAGGTTCCTAAAAACCCAAGAACGATAACAACTATCCTAACTTATAAGAACAAGGATTTAACAGAATTTAAAACCAGTATCCAAGCGGATACCAAACTATCGATTTCTGCTATTTTTTGGAATGCTAAAGGTGAGCCTGTTTTCCAACTTCAAGATGGTGATTATGTAGCGGCTAGTCAGAAATCAATTGTAGACGACAGTATCTATAATCAAAAAACAGTAGATATGACCTTCTGGACTAAAGATGGTTTAACGGTATACAAAGAACCTTACGTTTTAGGAACTGAAAAAGCTGACTCCAAACTCGCTAGTTTTAAACCCATTAAGGTTAGCCAAGCAGCTCAGACGCATGCAGGGACCTACTATTTGGTAGACGGAGAGGGTTGGATTAATGCTTCTGATTTGTCAAGGATTGACAATCGCATCGAGGCTGTTCAAAAAGTCCTTAATGAGAAGTATAACAATCAAGAGCGCATCTCAGTTTATGTTAAACAGCTTGATACGGACCGAGTAGCTGCTATCAATGACGAAAAAAGCATGTATGCAGCTAGCGTAGCCAAGCTTGGAGTACTTTATTATGCACAGGAACGTCTGTCTCAAAAAAAATTATCATTATCAGATGAGTATCAATATACCTCTGCTGTAAATGGTTTTCCAGGTGCCTATGATCCAGATGGTTCTGGAAAGATTAGTAAGATGCCTGATGATAAGAATTACAGCTTGGAAAATCTGTTAAAGGCTGTAGCCCAAAACTCAGATAATGTAGCGACAAATATATTAGGTTATTATGTAACTAATCAGTATGACAAGGCCTTCCAAAAATCAGTAGATAAAGCCGCAGCGACTTCGTGGAATATGGATAAAAAGGAGTTGACTGCTAGAGCCGCGGGTACTTTGATGGAGGCTGTTTATAGACAAAATGGAGATATTATCAATTATCTTTCAAGTACGGACTATGATGGCGAACGTATTTCCAAAAACATTGATGTTCCCGTCGCTCATAAAATTGGTGATGCCTACGACTTTAAACATGACGCCGCTATTGTTTATGCAGATTCTCCCTTTATTCTATCGATTTTTACGGATAAAGAGGGCTATGACAAAATCACCTCAATTGCAGATGATGTTTATGGAATTTTAAAATAATGACACAAAAATTGTTGCAAATGATGCAAGCCAAGGGTTATTTTAACCAGCACAAGAAAATTTTAGTAGCAGTATCAGGTGGAGCAGACTCTATGAGTTTGCTGCACTTTTTGTATAACCATCAAAAAGATTTGGATATTCAGTTGGGGATTGCTCACGTTAACCATAAACAACGACAAGAGTCGGAGCATGAAGAAGCGTATTTACGTCATTGGGCAGAGGAACATAAGGTCCCTTTTCACTATAGTGCCTTCTCAGGAAAGTTTTCAGAAAATGCTGCCCGTACCTTTCGCTATGAGTTTTTTAAGCGGGTCATGAAAGATTATGATTACTCTGCTCTTGTAACAGCCCATCATGCAGATGATCAAGCAGAGACGATTTTTATGAGACTGTTGAGAGGAAGTCGTTTAAGACACCTGACAGGAATTTCAGCTATCAGACCATTTGGCACTGGTCAGATTATTCGTCCCTTTTTGCATCTTACGAAAGATCAGCTTCCCGTAACTTTCCATTTTGAAGATAGGAGTAATACGTCACTAGCCTATTTTCGGAATCGCATCAGATTGACCTATCTTCCTACCTTATCTCAGGAAAATCCTAAATTTAAGGAGCACCTTTGTCTTTTAGCCGAGGAGATTGGTCTTATGAAGCAAGCTTTAGGGGAGTTAACAAAGGATATTACTATTACTGATTTATCTGTTTTTCAGCAACAGTCAGATGCTGTCCAGCTCTTTCTTCTTCAGAACTATTTAGATACCTTTCCTGATTTACAGCTTTCTAAAGGCCAATTTAATCAATTGATAAGTTATCTAAGGAAAAATGTTTCAGGAAAGATCCCCCTAAAAAATGGTTACGAACTAGTAAAAACACAGACTTCTTTCCTAATAAGGAAAGAAGAGGCTATCTCTTTATCCCCTCCTTGTCTCTTAGAATTTGGAAAATCTGTTGAGTTTGAGGATTATACCTTGAGTTTTTCAGAATTCAATGACGTTTCTAACGCAGATACTATTAGTATTTGGTCAGATTCCCCAATAGTGATTCGTCATAGAAAAGAAGGCGATAAGATTGACCTTGGTAGTCACCATAAAAAATTAAGACGACTATTTATAGACAATAAGATTTTAGAGAAGGATCGTCAAAAAGCCATTATAGGAGAACAAGATGGTCAGATTATTTTTCTTTATGTTGCTGGGCGTCTCTATTTGAAAAAAAGGCCTGAAAATGCTATACTTTATGGCACTGTAGTCATTTATAAGAATTTCTAATCAAATACCATGTTCAAATAACGATGATTGAAGTAAAAGTGGTATAATAACAGAATATTGACTTCGAGAAAGGGAACCCAAATGTTAGAAAAAGACATTAAAAAACTCCTCTTTTCCCAAGAGGATATCGTAGCTAAAACTAAAGAACTAGGACAACAATTGACAGAGGATTATGCGGGGAAAAATCCTCTACTAGTCTGTGTTTTGAAAGGTGCTGTTCCATTTATGGCAGAACTTATCAAACATATCGATACCCATATTGAGATGGACTTTATGGTCGTTTCAAGTTATGGTGGTGGAACTGTCAGCAGTGGTGAAGTAAAGATTCTTAAAGATGTTGACACTAATGTTGAAGGACGAGATATCATCTTTATTGAAGATATCATTGATACAGGTCGTACGCTCCTTTATCTTCGAGATATGTTCAAGTACCGTAAAGCCAATTCAGTCAAAATCGCAACTCTTTTTGATAAACCAGAAGGTCGTGTTGTTGATATTGAGGCAGATTACGTATGTTACGATGTTCCTAATGAATTTATCGTTGGTTTCGGACTAGACTATGATGAAAAATACCGTAACCTCCCTTATGTCGGTGTCCTAAAAGAAGAAATTTATACAAAATAAGTAAAGGTCTAATTAATTTATGAATAATAAAAATAATAATGGCTTCTTACGGAACGCTTTTCTCTACATCATAGTTATTATTGCGGTTGTAACCGGAGTACAATACTTTGCAGGAGGAAGCCAAAGCCCAAGTCAACAATTGTCTTACACACAGTTGGTTAAGAAAATTGAAGATGGTAAGGTAAAATCTATCACTTATCAGCCAGACGGTAGTATCATTGAAGTTAAAGGTAGCTACAAAAAGGCCGAAAAGGTTGATACTGATCTTAGTCTACCATTTTTAGGTAGTGCATCATCAGAGACACGTAGCTTTACATCGACTGTGCTGCAGAATGAAACAACCATGCAGAAATTGCAGTCAGCATCAGAAGCAGCTGATGTTAATGTTAAAATGATACGTGAAAGTTCAAGTGGTGCTTGGATTTCATATCTTTTTAGTTACCTACCTTTGATTGGGATTGCTATTTTCTTCCTTTTCATGATGAATCAAGGTGGTAACCGCGGTGCAATGAATTTTGGCCGCAACCGTGCTAAGACTCAATCAAAAGAGAATATTAAAGTTCGTTTCACAGATGTGGCTGGTGCGGAAGAAGAAAAAGAAGAACTTGTAGAAGTCGTAGATTTCCTCAAAAATCCACGTAAATATAAAGCACTTGGTGCACGTATCCCTAAGGGTGTTCTCCTTGAAGGCCCTCCAGGGACAGGTAAAACTCTGCTTGCTAAAGCTGTTGCTGGTGAAGCAGATGTTCCTTTCTTTAGTATCTCAGGTTCTGATTTCGTAGAGATGTTTGTCGGTGTCGGAGCAAGTCGTGTTCGTAGTCTTTTTGAAGACGCTAAGAAGGCCGAACGTGCTATTATCTTTATTGATGAAATCGATGCGGTTGGCCGTCGTCGTGGTACTGGAATGGGCGGCGGTAACGACGAACGTGAACAAACCCTTAACCAACTGTTGATAGAAATGGATGGTTTTGATGGAAATGAGAATATCATTGTCATTGCTGCAACCAACCGCAGTGATGTTCTTGATCCAGCCCTCCTACGTCCAGGACGTTTTGACCGTAAAGTTCTTGTTGGTCGCCCAGATGTAAAAGGCCGAGAAGCTATCTTGAAAGTCCATGCCAAGAATAAACCATTGGCTGAAGATGTTGACCTTAAAGTTGTTGCTCAACAAACTCCAGGTTTTGTTGGAGCTGACTTAGAGAATGTCTTGAATGAAGCAGCCCTAGTTGCTGCACGACGTAGTAAGACTAAAATTGATGCTAGTGATATCGACGAAGCAGAGGATCGTGTTATTGCTGGACCATCTAAGAAAGACCGCCAAGTTTCAGAACACGAACGTAAAGTTGTGGCTTACCATGAAGCCGGTCATACAATTGTTGGTTTAACACTTTCTAGCGCTCGTGATGTTCACAAGGTTACTATTGTTCCACGAGGTCGCGCAGGTGGTTATATGATTTCTCTACCAAAAGAGGATCAGATGTTGTCATCTAAAGATGAGCTAAAAGAACAATTGGCAGGTCTTATGGGTGGACGTGTTGCAGAAGAAATTATTTTCAACGTTCAAACATCAGGTGCTTCAAATGACTTTGAGCAAGCAACACAGTTAGCACGTGCAATGGTTACTGAATATGGTATGAGCGAAAAACTTGGACCAGTCCAATATGAGGGTAATCATGCGATGAATCCAGGACAATTTACGACAGATAAGTCTTACTCAGCTCATACAGCTCAACTTATTGACGAAGAAATTCGATCACTTTTAGTTGAGGCACATGACAAAGCAGCTGAAATTATCAATGCAAACCGAGAAACACATGCTCTCATTGCAGAAGCTTTGCTTAAGTATGAAACACTTGATGCTGCACAAATCAAGTCAATTTATGAGACTGGTAAGATGCCGGAGGATTCTCTTGGAGATTCAGAAGAAGATAATCATGCCCTATCTTACGATGAAGTCAAAGAAAGAATTGAAAATAAAAATAAAGATGAAGAAGAGTAAGGAGTTTTACTCTTCTTTTTTTAGATAAATCGAGAGAAGAAATACTATTAAAAATATTATAAAAAAAGAAAATTAAAATCAATACAAGTTATTGACAAGACAGGTCAGAGATGATATTATAAATAAGCTGTTTCGCGAGAGACAGCAGACACGAGAAGTAAAAAAACTTCAAAAAAAGTGTTGACAAGGCATTCTAGATTTGCTAGAATATAGAAGTTGTCTTAAGAGAGACAAAGACCTTTGAGAACTGAATAAGAAACCAAGTGCAGGGTTATAGAAGAAATTATAACCTGTCAATTTACAAGAATAAATCGTCAGACGACGGTAATGAGTTAACGCTCGAACAATTATTAAATTTTTTAATGAGAGTTTGATCCTGGCTCAGGACGAACGCTGGCGGCGTGCCTAATACATGCAAGTAGAACGCTGAAGAGAGGAGCTTGCTCTTCTTGGATGAGTTGCGAACGGGTGAGTAACGCGTAGGTAACCTGCCTTGTAGCGGGGGATAACTATTGGAAACGATAGCTAATACCGCATAACAATGGATGACCCATGTCATTTATTTGAAAGGGGCAAATGCTCCACTACAAGATGGACCTGCGTTGTATTAGCTAGTAGGTGAGGTAACGGCTCACCTAGGCGACGATACATAGCCGACCTGAGAGGGTGATCGGCCACACTGGGACTGAGACACGGCCCAGACTCCTACGGGAGGCAGCAGTAGGGAATCTTCGGCAATGGGGGCAACCCTGACCGAGCAACGCCGCGTGAGTGAAGAAGGTTTTCGGATCGTAAAGCTCTGTTGTAAGTCAAGAACGAGTGTGAGAGTGGAAAGTTCACACTGTGACGGTAGCTTACCAGAAAGGGACGGCTAACTACGTGCCAGCAGCCGCGGTAATACGTAGGTCCCGAGCGTTGTCCGGATTTATTGGGCGTAAAGCGAGCGCAGGCGGTTTGATAAGTCTGAAGTTAAAGGCTGTGGCTCAACCATAGTTCGCTTTGGAAACTGTCAAACTTGAGTGCAGAAGGGGAGAGTGGAATTCCATGTGTAGCGGTGAAATGCGTAGATATATGGAGGAACACCGGTGGCGAAAGCGGCTCTCTGGTCTGTAACTGACGCTGAGGCTCGAAAGCGTGGGGAGCGAACAGGATTAGATACCCTGGTAGTCCACGCCGTAAACGATGAGTGCTAGGTGTTGGATCCTTTCCGGGATTCAGTGCCGCAGCTAACGCATTAAGCACTCCGCCTGGGGAGTACGACCGCAAGGTTGAAACTCAAAGGAATTGACGGGGGCCCGCACAAGCGGTGGAGCATGTGGTTTAATTCGAAGCAACGCGAAGAACCTTACCAGGTCTTGACATCCCGATGCTATTTCTAGAGATAGAAAGTTACTTCGGTACATCGGTGACAGGTGGTGCATGGTTGTCGTCAGCTCGTGTCGTGAGATGTTGGGTTAAGTCCCGCAACGAGCGCAACCCCTATTGTTAGTTGCCATCATTCAGTTGGGCACTCTAGCGAGACTGCCGGTAATAAACCGGAGGAAGGTGGGGATGACGTCAAATCATCATGCCCCTTATGACCTGGGCTACACACGTGCTACAATGGTTGGTACAACGAGTTGCGAGTCGGTGACGGCAAGCTAATCTCTTAAAGCCAATCTCAGTTCGGATTGTAGGCTGCAACTCGCCTACATGAAGTCGGAATCGCTAGTAATCGCGGATCAGCACGCCGCGGTGAATACGTTCCCGGGCCTTGTACACACCGCCCGTCACACCACGAGAGTTTGTAACACCCGAAGTCGGTGAGATAACCTTTTGGAGCCAGCCGCCTAAGGTGGGATAGATGATTGGGGTGAAGTCGTAACAAGGTAGCCGTATCGGAAGGTGCGGCTGGATCACCTCCTTTCTAAGGAAAAACGGAATGTACTTGAGTTTCTTATTTAGTTTTGAGAGGTCTTGTGGGGCCTTAGCTCAGCTGGGAGAGCGCCTGCTTTGCACGCAGGAGGTCAGCGGTTCGATCCCGCTAGGCTCCATTGAATCGCAAGATTCAAGTATTGTCCATTGAAAATTGAATATCTATATCAAATTCCATATGTAATTAATTACATATAGATAGTAACAAGAAAATAAACCGAAACGCTGTGAATATTTAATGAGTTAGGTCGAAAGACCAAAATAAGGTTAAGTTAATAAGGGCGCACGGTGGATGCCTTGGCACTAGAAGCCGATGAAGGACGTGACTAACGACGAAATGCTTTGGGGAGCTGTAAGTGAGCAATGATCCAGAGATGTCCGAATGGGGGAACCCGGCAGGTAATGCCTGTCACTCATTACTGTTAAGGTAATGTAGAGGAAGACGCAGTGAACTGAAACATCTAAGTAGCTGCAGGAAGAGAAAGCAAAAGCGATTGCCTTAGTAGCGGCGAGCGAAACGGCAAGAGGGCAAACCGAAGAGTTTACTCTTCGGGGTTGTAGGACTGCAACGTGGACTTAAAGATTATAGAAGAACTACCTGGGAAGGTAGGCCAAAGAGAGTAATAGCCTCGTATTCGAAATAGTCTTTATACCTAGCAGTATCCTGAGTACGGCGAGACACGAGAAATCTCGTCGGAATCTGGGAGGACCATCTCCCAACCCTAAATACTCTCTAGTGACCGATAGTGAACCAGTACCGTGAGGGAAAGGTGAAAAGCACCCCGGGAGGGGAGTGAAATAGAACCTGAAACCGTGTGCCTACAACAAGTTCGAGCCCGTTAATGGGTGAGAGCGTGCCTTTTGTAGAATGAACCGGCGAGTTACGATATGATGCGAGGTTAAGTTGAAGAGACGGAGCCGTAGGGAAACCGAGTCTTAATAGGGCGTATTAGTATCATGTCGTAGACCCGAAACCATGTGACCTACCCATGAGCAGGTTGAAGGTGAGGTAAAACTCACTGGAGGACCGAACCAGGGCACGTTGAAAAGTGCTTGGATGACTTGTGGGTAGCGGAGAAATTCCAAACGAACTTGGAGATAGCTGGTTCTCTCCGAAATAGCTTTAGGGCTAGCGTCGATGTTAAGTCTCTTGGAGGTAGAGCACTGTTTGGGTGAGGGGTCCATCCCGGATTACCAATCTCAGATAAACTCCGAATGCCAACGAGATATAATCGGCAGTCAGACTGCGAGTGCTAAGATCCGTAGTCGAAAGGGAAACAGCCCAGACCACCAGCTAAGGTCCCAAAATATATGTTAAGTGGAAAAGGATGTGGGGTTGCACAGACAACTAGGATGTTAGCTTAGAAGCAGCTATTCATTCAAAGAGTGCGTAATAGCTCACTAGTCGAGTGACCCTGCGCCGAAAATGTACCGGGGCTAAAACATATTACCGAAGCTGTGGATACCTTTATAGGTATGGTAGGAGAGCGTTCTATGTGCGAAGAAGGTGTACCGTGAGGAGTGCTGGAGCGCATAGAAGTGAGAATGCCGGTATGAGTAGCGAAAGACAGGTGAGAATCCTGTCCACCGTAAGACTAAGGTTTCCAGGGGAAGGCTCGTCCGCCCTGGGTTAGTCGGGACCTAAGGAGAGACCGAAAGGTGTATCCGATGGACAACAGGTTGATATTCCTGTACTAGAGTATATAGTGATGGAGGGACGCAGTAGGCTAACTAAACCAGACGATTGGAAGTGTCTGGCCAAGCAGTGAGGTGTGATATGAGTCAAATGCTTATATCTATAACATTGAGCTGTGATGGGGAGCGAAGTTTAGTAGCGAAGTTAGTGATGTCACACTGCCGAGAAAAGCTTCTAGCGTTAATTATACTCTACCCGTACCGCAAACCGACACAGGTAGTCGAGGCGAGTAGCCTCAGGTGAGCGAGAGAACTCTCGTTAAGGAACTCGGCAAAATGGCCCCGTAACTTCGGGAGAAGGGGCGCTGACTTATGGTCAGCCGCAGTGAATAGGCCCAAGCAACTGTTTATCAAAAACACAGCTCTCTGCTAAATCGTAAGATGATGTATAGGGGGTGACGCCTGCCCGGTGCTGGAAGGTTAAGAGGAGTGCTTAGCAATAGCGAAGGTATGAATTGAAGCCCCAGTAAACGGCGGCCGTAACTATAACGGTCCTAAGGTAGCGAAATTCCTTGTCGGGTAAGTTCCGACCCGCACGAAAGGCGTAATGATTTGGGCACTGTCTCAACGAGAGACTCGGTGAAATTTTAGTACCTGTGAAGATGCAGGTTACCCGCGACAGGACGGAAAGACCCCATGGAGCTTTACTGCAGTTTGATATTGAGTATCTGTACCACATGTACAGGATAGGTAGGAGCCTATGACCTCGGGACGCCAGTTTCGAGTGAGGCGTTGTTGGGATACTACCCTTGTGTTATGGCTACTCTAACCCAGATAGGTTATCCCTATCGGAGACAGTGTCTGACGGGCAGTTTGACTGGGGCGGTCGCCTCCTAAAAGGTAACGGAGGCGCCCAAAGGTTCCCTCAGAATGGTTGGAAATCATTCGCAGAGTGTAAAGGTATAAGGGAGCTTGACTGCGAGAGTTACAACTCGAGCAGGGACGAAAGTCGGGCTTAGTGATCCGGTGGTTCCGCATGGAAGGGCCATCGCTCAACGGATAAAAGCTACCCTGGGGATAACAGGCTTATCTCCCCCAAGAGTTCACATCGACGGGGAGGTTTGGCACCTCGATGTCGGCTCGTCGCATCCTGGGGCTGTAGTCGGTCCCAAGGGTTGGGCTGTTCGCCCATTAAAGCGGCACGCGAGCTGGGTTCAGAACGTCGTGAGACAGTTCGGTCCCTATCCGTCGCGGGCGTAGGAAATTTGAGAGGATCTGCTCCTAGTACGAGAGGACCAGAGTGGACTTACCGCTGGTGTACCAGTTGTTCTGCCAAGAGCATCGCTGGGTAGCTATGTAGGGAAGGGATAAACGCTGAAAGCATCTAAGTGTGAAGCCCACCTCAAGATGAGATTTCCCATGATTTTATATCAGTAAGAGCCCTGAGAGATGATCAGGTTGATAGGTTAGAAGTGGAAGTGTGGTGACACATGTAGCGGACTAATACTAATAGCTCGAGGACTTATCCAAAGAAAGTAACTGAGACATATTGACAACGATTTGGTTTCTTGATACAGTATAGATATTCAATTTTGAGTTGAGAATACTCAGAGTTAAGTGACGATAGCCTAGGAGATACACCTGTTCCCATGCCGAACACAGAAGTTAAGCCCTAGTACGCCTGATGTAGTTGGGGGTTGCCCCCTGTTAGATACGGTAGTCGCTTAGCGCAAAGGGAGTTTAGCTCAGCTGGGAGAGCATCTGCCTTACAAGCAGAGGGTCAGCGGTTCGATCCCGTTAACTCCCATAGGTCCCGTGGTGTAGCGGTTATCACGTCGCCCTGTCACGGCGAAGATCGCGGGTTCGATTCCCGTCGGGACCGTCAAGTAGAAATATTTGAGACTCGTTAGCTCAGTTGGTAGAGCAATTGACTTTTAATCAATGGGTCACTGGTTCGAGCCCAGTACGGGTCATATATGCGGGTGTGGCGGAATTGGCAGACGCACTAGATTTAGGATCTGGCGCTTAACGGCGTGGGGGTTCAAGTCCCTTCACCCGCATTATAGAAAAGTTAGCCGGCTTAGCTCAGTTGGTAGAGCATCTGATTTGTAATCAGAGGGTCGCGTGTTCAAGTCATGTAGCCGGCATAAAATGCGAACGTAGTTCAGTGGTAGAACACCACCTTGCCAAGGTGGGGGTCGCGGGTTCGAATCCCGTCGTTCGCTTGAGGAGCCGGGGTGGCGGAACTGGCAGACGCACAGGACTTAAAATCCTGCGAAAGGAAACTTTCGTACCGGTTCGATCCCGGTCCTCGGCATAATATAATAATGAGCACCCTTAGCTCAACTGGATAGAGTACCTGACTACGAATCAGGCGGTTAGAGGTTCGACTCCTCTAGGGTGCATTTTATCGGGAAGTAGCTCAGCTTGGTAGAGCACTTGGTTTGGGACCAAGGGGTCGCAGGTTCGAATCCTGTCTTCCCGATTTATGGCGGTGTAGCTCAGCTGGCTAGAGCGTCCGGTTCATACCCGGGAGGTCGGGGGTTCGATCCCCTTCGCCGCTATATATATGGATTTCTTGGACCTTTAGCTCAACTGGTTAGAGCACTCGGCTCATAACCGAGCGGTCGTAGGTTCGAGTCCTACAAGGTCCATATATTAATTATAATATTTGGAGGATTACCCAAGTCCGGCTGAAGGGAACGGTCTTGAAAACCGTCAGGCGTGTAAAAGCGTGCGTGGGTTCGAATCCCACATCCTCCTTATAATTAACGCGGGATGGAGCAGCTAGGTAGCTCGTCGGGCTCATAACCCGAAGGTCGTAGGTTCAAATCCTGCTCCCGCAATATGGCTCGGTAGCTCAGTTGGTAGAGCAATGGATTGAAGCTCCATGTGTCGGCGGTTCGATTCCGTCTCGCGCCATTTTGTTAAGCGGGTGTAGTTTAGTGGTAAAACTACAGCCTTCCAAGCTGTTGTCGCGAGTTCGATTCTCGTCACCCGCTTTATTTGGATATTATAGCCAAGCATTTGCTTGGGCGCGTAGCTCAGATGGTTAGAGCGCACGCCTGATAAGCGTGAGGTCGGTGGTTCGATTCCACTCGTGCCCATATTGGAGAATTACTCAAGAGGCTGAAGAGGACGGTTTGCTAAATCGTTAGGTCGGGTAACTGGCGCGGGGGTTCGAATCCCCCATTCTCCGTACTATTAAGACGAATTATCTTTTAGATAATTCGTTTTCTTTTTTTGAGGTGACAAAATGAAAAATAGTTTTTATCGATTTCTTCTTTATGGGTTTATTATTGTTCTATTTTTTGTAATGCTTTTTTCTTTTGTCTTTACTAATAAAAAATTAACGAAGGATATCTCGTCTAATGTTTCGGGTTTCGTTACCAAAGTAGACTCAGTGGTTTCAGTTCCATTTACTGCTTTATCAAAATCTCATAATGTTATTTCTGATCTCTTATCAACCTATAATGAGAATCGAGATTTAAAAAAATCTTTATCAAATTTAGAAAATCAATCATCTATTATTTCTAACTTGCAAGAAGAGAACGATTCTTTAAGAGCTTCGCTTAATCTTTCGGACAAACTAAGTCGTGATAATGTTCTCACTGCTGAAGTTTCTATGCGACCTTCTGTGACTTGGTTAAAAGAGTTAACAATTAATGTCGGTAAGTCTAAGAATGTTAGTAAATCTATGTTAGCAACTTCTAATGGTGGAGTAATTGGTTTGGTAACTAAGGTATATGATGATACTACTACTATTTCTTTACTTTCTAGTAGTTCTAGTGATAGTTACCTTGCTTCTAGCGTCAAATCAGAGGATGATAACCATATTTTCGGGATTATATCTCGTTATGATAATAAAAAGAAGCTGTTAGAGATGACACAACTCAATTCATCTTCTAACGTTAAGGTTGGCACTGAAGTAGTTACAAGTGGTCTTGATGATGTATCAGTAAAGGATGTTCCAATTGGTACTGTAGACTCTGTGAGTGATTATGAAGGAAATCGTACGATTTTGGTGAAACCTTATGCTGATTTTGATAAAATTTCTTATGTTACTCTAGTTGGAGATGGTAAATAATATGAAATTATCCAAGTATTCTATTATTCCTTTCTTACTGAGTATTGTTCCTTTTCTATGGGATGGTCATATTTCGATGATATTTAATCATTATTTATCTCCTGAATTTTTTCTATCATCTCATCTTTTTATTATTTATATTTTCATCTTAACTCTTGATTTTCCAAATAAGTATTCCTTTCTTTACCTTGTTTATTTTGGATTTCTTTATGATACCTATTATTTCAAAACAGTTGGTATAGTAATTCTAACTTTGCCACTGTTATGCTATCTGTTAACTCAGCTAGGTCGAATTATTAAGAGAAATACCTATGTTGATTTTTTGTTAATGTTTTTATTCCTCTTTCTATTTGATACTATAAATTTTGGCTTTGCCTCATTTTATGGTTTCTCCAATGAGTCTGTGACGAATTTTATTATTTATCAACTAAGTCCTAGTATAGTGTTTAATCTTTTGATCTTTATCTTTATTAAACCTATTCTTGAAAAATTATTTTTGTATCTGTCAGTTGATAGATTTAAATAGAACTGTAATATTGGCGTAACAAAATTTGCGCCATTTTTTGATACAATTAAAAGGTCTTATCGAAAAGGAGTAGTATTTTATATTATGAAAAAACGTATTCTTTCAGCAGTGTTGGTAAGTGGTGTAACCTTATCAGCAGCTGCATCAGTACATGCAGAGGATTATGATTCGCAAATCGCTGCTGCAGATAACGCAATTAGTAACCTTGCTTCTCAACAAGAGACTGCACAAGCGCAAGTTGCTACAATCCAATCTCAAGTATCTACACTTAGAACACAAAAATCAGAATTGGAAACTAAAAATGCTGAACTTGAAAAAGTATCAGCAGATTTGGAATCTGAAATTCAAGAATTATCAAGTAAAATTGTAGCTCGTCAAGATTCTTTGGCGAAACAAGCTCGTAGTGCTCAACAAAATAATACTGCGACTAGCTACATCAACTCTATCTTGAACTCTAAGTCAATCTCTGAAGCTATTACTCGTATCACAGCTATTTCAAAAGTTGTTACAGCTAATAATGACATGTTGACAAAACAAGAGTCTGATCAAAAAGAGCTTGCTGCAAAACAAGAACAAAACCAAGCTGCTATTAATGAGATTGCAACTAATAAAGCAGAACTTGAAACTACAGAAGCTGGTTTGACAACTCAACAAGCAGAACTAGAAGCAGCACAAGTTGCTTTGGCTGCAGAATTGGCTACAGCTCAAGATGAAAAAACATCACTTGTTTCTGCTAAATCAACTGCAGAATCAGTGGCAGCTTCAACTGCAGCATCAGTTGCTCAATCTCAAGCAATTGCAGAATCAGAGGCAGCAGCACAAGCAGTAGCTTCTTCAGAAGCGGCAGCATTTGTAGCTCAATCAGAAGCGGCAGCAACTTCAGAAGCTACTGTTTCAGAAACAGCAACATCTGAAGTAGTACAAGAACCTGTTTCATCAGAAACTTCAGAAACTACTCAAGCGCCTGCTGCTCCAGCAACATCTGAAGCACAGCCAGAATCAGCTGCTCCAGCAGCTTCAGAAGCACCAGCTCCTGCTAGCGAAGCACCTGCAGCAACTTCAGAAGCACCAGCAAGTCAAGCACCTGCAGCTTCAGAAGCACCAGCTCCAGCAGCTGAAACACCTAAAGTATCAGCTGCCTCAACTCCTAATACATATCCTGTTGGTCAATGTACTTGGGGTGCTAAATCATTAGCTTCATGGGTTGGTAATTACTGGGGTAATGCTAAAAACTGGATTGCTAGCGCACAAGCAGCTGGCCACTCAGTTGGTACAACTCCTGTAGCCGGAGCAATTGCGGTTTGGCCAAATGATGGTGGTGGTTATGGTCACGTAGCTTACGTAACATCAGCATCAGGTGCAAATTCAATTCAAGTTATGGAATCAAACTATGCTGGTAACATGTCAATCGGTAACTACCGTGGTACATTTGATCCAACATCTTCAGCTCATGGTGGTTCTGTATACTATATTTACCCATAATGACTACAAGAAGGCGATTCGAATTTTCTCGAATCGTTTTTATTTTATAGCAAAATGTCTTTACTTTCTGGAATTACTTTTAGCCGGGAAAATGTCGAGGTTAAGGTTAAATCTTTTTAGTCTTGTTAAGTTACTGTGACACCATTTATTTTGCATTGAAAATCAATCTAAAAAAAGGTAGAATGGTTTAGTAGATATTTTGGAGGAAATCATGTCTTATACGAATTTGAAGTTGTTTGCTTTATCGTCTAACCAGGAATTAGCAGCAAAAGTTGCTGATAAAATGGGTATTGAACTCGGAAAATCAAGTGTTCGTGAATTTTCAGATGGTGAGATTCAAGTTAATATTGAAGAATCTATCCGTGGTCATCACGTTTTTATTCTTCAATCTACAAGCTCTCCTGTAAATGATAACTTGATGGAAATTTTGATTATGGTTGATGCGCTAAAACGTGCAAGTGCAGAAACGATCAGTGTTGTTATGCCTTATTATGGTTATGCACGTCAAGACCGTAAGGCACGTTCACGTGAGCCAATCACATCTAAATTGGTTGCTAATATGCTTGAGGTTGCAGGTGTTGATCGACTTTTGACAGTTGACCTCCATGCTTCTCAAATTCAAGGATTCTTTGATATTCCTGTAGACCATTTGATGGGTGCTCCACTTATCGCAGATTACTTTGATCGTGCTGGTCTTACTGGAGATGATGTTGTTGTTGTTTCTCCAGACCATGGTGGTGTGACTCGTGCACGAAAACTTGCTCAATGTTTGAAAACACCAATCGCAATCATTGATAAACGTCGTAGTGTTGATAAAATGAACACTTCTGAGGTTATGAATATCATTGGTAACGTTGAAGGTAAAACATGTATCTTGATTGATGATATGATTGATACTGCGGGTACCATCTGTCATGCGGCGGATGCGCTTGCTGAAGCTGGTGCAACTCATGTCTATGCCTCATGTACTCACCCTGTATTGTCAGGTCCAGCACTTGATAATATTCAAAAGTCTGCTATTGAGAAGCTTGTCGTATTGGACACGATTTATCTTCCAGAAGAACGTTTGATTGATAAGATTGAACAAATTTCAATTGCTGATTTGATTTCAGAGGCAATTATTCGTATTCATGAAAAACGTCCATTGTCACCTTTGTTTGAAATGGGCCATAAATAGACTAAAGCTAGCTTGGGCTAGCTTTTTTATTTGAAAAAAACATTAAAAATAGCGCAAAAAACTCTTCTTGTGCTATACTGTAATTGAGATTTTTTAAATTTTTGGTGTTAGAACTGTTGCCTCAGTCCTAGCACTTTTTCTTTGTCGTATTCTTGGTGTGTTGCGAGAATTTTGTAAATGATACGAAGTAGCTTATGTGCGCAAGCAATGACGGCTTTCATCTTACTTCCTCTTTGGGAAATTTTGCTATAAAAAGATGAAAACGCATTGTCTTTAGAGTGAGCCGCAATCAATCCCGACATGGTCAAAGCCTGCTTGATATATCGATTTCCTTGCGTGATATGTGAGGATTTTTTAATGCCAGCACTTTCATAAGATCCTGGGCAGAGCCCAGCCCAAGAAGCTAAGTGTGCGTCTGATTGAAAAGCCTTCACATCTGGTCCAGTCTCAGCTAAAATTGTGGCTGCACAAGTTTCACTCACACCAGGAATCATTTGAAGTAATCTATTTTCTTCAGGGAAACTCCTTTTCGATATAAGCTATTATTTCACTCCTTAATTTGTTCATGAGTTTTTGATACAATTGATATTCTTCTAGGCTTTGGTCCAAGAGAAATCGATCCTCCAGTGACAACTTCCCATTCATGGCCTCCATTAATTCTTCGGGACTTGCTTTGACATGCTTGTGAATACAAGCTGTCACATTGTCATAATCAATGAGTTCCCCATTGATAAAGAGCGTTAAAAGAGACTGTCCTGTCTTAGAGAAGATATCAGAAAGATAGCTGGTTAGTTTGATATTAGCACGTTGTAAGAGGTTATGAATTTCATTCTTTATTTGAGTTTGACGTTGTTTGTAAGAACGTAACCTACGAGTGAGTAAACGTAACTGCATCACTTCAGGGCTTGGAATGTAAGATGGCTCAATAAGTCCACAACGTCCGAGCTGTGCAATCCATTCGGCATCTTTCATGTCTGTTTTTCGACCAGGCACATTCTTAATATGTTGGGGGTTAGCTAATATCAAATTGAGTTCTGAGTCTGAGAATATATTAAAGAGTGGTACCCAATATTGGCCAGTGCTTTCAAAAAAGACATGTGTGACGTGATTTTCCAATAACCAATCTAAGGCGTTTTGGAGAGCTATAGTTGTTGTACCAAATTTTTTCTGAATCTTTTTAGGTTTATTGCTTTCTAGTGGACCATCTAGAATACAACAAACGATAGACTTTTGGTGGACATCAATTCCACAACAAGTTTCAATCATAACTTCCATTACAAAAACCTCCTGTTAACTATTGAACAATAGAACAAGAGGCTATTAGTAATTTTATTTTCATGCTCAAGGCATATTCGAGTTATCTCATGACTCTTGTTCATCCAGTTTTTGATACAGGCTAGGCAAAGCCCTATTAAAGACAACGGATTGGTATTGTTCACCTTCATTATAAGCCGAACTTTCTTTTCTGTCATGAGTTAGCAGGCTAAGCCTGCTTAGAGTTTTTGGTGTTTAAATGCGTTTGAGTTTTTGATATAATGTAAGGCATAATTGCAAAGAGGTGACAGTGATGGATTTAACACAACGTTTTAATAAAAATTTAGATAAGATTGAAGTTTCGATGATTCGTCAGTTTGACCAATCAATTTCAGATGTACCAGGTATCAAAAAGTTGACACTTGGTGAACCTGATTTTACGACTCCAGATCATGTGAAAGAAGCAGCTAAAGCTGCTATCGATGCTAACCAGTCTCACTATACAGGTATGTCAGGACTTCCTGCTTTGCGTCAAGCTGCGGCAGATTTTGTTAAGGAAAAATATAATCTTACTTATAACCCAGATAATGAAATATTGGTGACTATTGGAGCTACAGAAGCCCTTTCTGCAACATTGACTGCTATTTTGGAGCCAGGAGATACGATTCTTTTACCTGCACCAGCCTATCCTGGATATGAACCGATTGCAAATCTAGTTGGTGCTGAAATTGTTGAAATTGATACAACAGCTAATGATTTTGTTTTGACTCCGGAGATGTTAGAAAAGGCAATTTTGGAGCAGGGAGATAAACTTAAAGCAGTTTTGCTTAACTACCCAACTAATCCAACAGGTGTGACTTACTCACGTCAACAGATTAAAGATTTGGCTGAAGTTCTGAAAAAATACGATATTTTTGTTGTTAGCGATGAAGTTTACTCTGAGCTAACTTATGTAGACCAACATGTATCTATTGCTGAGTATTTGCCAGAACAAACGATTTTGATTAATGGTTTGTCTAAATCTCATGCGATGACGGGCTGGCGTATTGGTTTGATTTTTGCACCTGCAGTCTTAACGGCTCAGTTGATTAAGAGTCACCAGTATTTGGTAACAGCTGCAGCTACTATGGCACAATTTGCAGCTATTGAAGCCTTATCTGCTGGTAAGGATGATGCCCAGCCAATGAAAGTTGAGTATTTGAAGCGTCGTGATTATATTCTTGAAAAAATGACTGAACTTGGTTTCAAAATTATTAAACCTGATGGTGCTTTCTACATCTTTGCTAAGATTCCAGAAGGCTATACTCAAGATTCCTTTAAGTTCTGTCAAGACTTTGCTCGTGAAAAAGCTATTGCGATTATCCCAGGGGTTGCTTTTGGGAAGTATGGCGAAGGCTATGTTCGTTTGTCGTATGCAGCTAGCATGGATACTATTGAAACAGCTATGGCTCGTTTGAAAGAGTTTATGGAAGAACATGCAGAAGCTTGAGAGTAGAGGGCTTGTCCTCTTCAATCGTAATTATCGTGAGAATGATAAGCTAGTTAAGATTTTTACCGAGCAAGCTGGGAAACGGATGTTTTTTGTTAGAGGTGGTGGGTCAGGTAAATTAAGTGCTGTGATTCAACCTTTAACCATCGCTGAGTTCATGATGACTGTAAATGATGAGGGCTTATCTTTCATAGAGGATTATAGCCATGCAGAGTCCTTCAAGGAAATTACAAGCGATATTTTCAAGCTGTCTTATGCGACTTATTTAGCTGCTCTGACGGATGCTGCTATTGCTGACGGTGTGGCAGATGCACAATTATTTGCATTCTTGGAGAAGACGCTTGAATTAATGGAAGAAGGCTTGGATTATGAAATCTTGACTAATATCTTTGAGATTCAGGTTTTAGACCGTTTCGGTGTACGATTGAATTTTCACGAGTGTGTCTTTTGCCATCGTGTGGGGCTTCCTTTTGATTTTTCGTATAAGTTCTCGGGGCTACTTTGTCCAAATCACTATGCAGAGGATGAAAGGCGTAGTCACTTGGATCCTAATGTACCTTATCTTTTAGATCGTTTTCAGGGGCTTTCTTTTGAGGAATTGAGAAGCATATCTGTTAAGGATGACATGAAACGAAAGCTACGACATTTTATTGATGACCTATATGATAATTATGTTGGAATACATCTTAAAAGTAAGAAGTTTATTGATAATCTAAATTCTTGGGGTCATATTATGAATAAAGAAGATAGTGCTGACTAGACATTATCTTCTTTTTGTTTCACGTGAAACAGGAAAGTAATGGTTTTCAGTCTCAGGGGTTAAAATGCAAGTCAGTTCGTGCTATAATAAGAAGATAATAAGCTGAAAGACTCTGCTAGAAACAGTGAACTAGTCTATTTTAGTTACATAATATTTTATTGATAGAAATCTGAGTTTATGTTTGATGGCAGAGGACAAGAGGGAGAATGCTATGCATGTAATTGCAGTAGATGCTATGGGTGGCGATAATGCGCCACAAGCAATTGTAGAGGGAGTCAACCAAGCTATAGCAGATTTCAAAGATATTGAAATCCAGCTTTATGGTGATGAATCTAAAATTAAGACCTATTTGACAGCGAATGAACGTGTGAGCATTGTGCATACTGATGAAAAGATAAATTCGGATGATGAGCCAGCTAAAGCCATTCGCAAGAAGAAAAAAGCTTCAATGGTCTTAGGTGCACAGGCTGTTAAGGAGAAAAAAGCAAGTGCCGTGATTTCTGCGGGAAATACAGGTGCCCTTCTGGCTGCAGGTCTCTTCGTGGTTGGACGTATTAAGGGAGTTGAGCGTCCAGGTCTTATGTCAACAATGCCAAGTTTTACTGGTCAACCCTTTGATATGCTTGATTTGGGTGCTAATGCGGAAAATACAGCTAGTCATTTGCATCAATATGCTATTTTAGGATCTTTTTATGCTAAAAATGTGCGTGGAATTGCCAATCCTCGTGTAGGTCTCCTTAATAATGGGACTGAGGAAACAAAGGGGGATAGTCTTCGTAAGGAGGCTTTTGAGCTCTTATCTAAGGAGCCAAGTATTAACTTTGTTGGTAATGTTGAGGCGCGTGAAATCATGTCAGGAGCTGCTGACGTGGTAGTTGCTGATGGTTTCACAGGAAATGCAGTTCTTAAGGCAATTGAGGGAACGGGACTTGGTGCCATGAAGACTCTTAAGTCAGCTATCATGAATGGTGGTCTTAAAGCTAAGTTAGGTGCCTTCCTATTGAAAGACAGCCTAAAAGGGATGAAAGAGACTATGGATTACTCTAGCGCTGGAGGTGCGGTTCTCTTTGGTCTTAAAGCTCCCGTAGTAAAATGTCATGGATCTAGTGATGCTAAGGCGGTTTACTACACTATTAAGCAGGTTCGTACGATGCTTGATACTAAGGTTGTTGAGCAGCTAGTTGAAGCCTTTAGTCCGAAAGAGGAGGCTAACTGATGAGTAGAGTAGAAATTCTTCAGAAAATGCAGCTCGTAATTCAAGAGCAGATGGGTAAAGAGGACATTGTTTTAACCGAAGCTACCAAATTAGATGACTTGGGTGTGGATTCAATAGAGCTTATGGAATTCATTATTAATTTGGAGGATGAGTTCGATCTTGAGATTTCCGATGATACTATTGACCATATGGTTAAGGTAGCTGATTTGTTGGACTATTTGTCTGAGAAATTGAATAAAGAATAAGAAAGCTAGACGTAATAATATAATAGTTGTGTACTATACGATTGTTATTTTGTTGGAGTGAGGCAAGAAACTAAATGTTATATGGATTTAGTTCTGTCACACTCTTTTTTTCTATACATTATTTATTAAGAAACTCTAAAAAAGGACTAAAACACGAACGTTATTTTTTTGCTCAAGTAATAAAGTTTGCTATATGTTGGTTTTTGGATTCTGGTGTGGTATAATTAAGACGAATAAACTTGAAAGGCGAACAATTCCATGTCAAACCAACTGATTTATACTGGGAAAGCTAAAGATATTTATAGTACAGAAGACGAAAATGTGATTAAGTCGGTCTATAAGGACCAGGCAACCATGCTTAATGGTGCTCGTAAGGAGACTATTAAAGGAAAAGGTGTGCTAAATAATCAGATTTCGTCTCTTATTTTTGAAAAATTGAATGCTGCGGGTGTAGCTACTCACTTTATCGAACGTATTTCTGATACCGAACAACTTAACAAGAAAGTTACTATCATTCCTTTGGAGGTTGTTCTTCGTAATGTGACTGCGGGTTCTTTCTCTAAACGTTTTGGCGTTGAAGAAGGTTTGGACTTAAAAACTCCAATCGTTGAATTTTACTACAAGAACGATGATTTGGATGACCCATTCATCAATGATGAGCATGTGAAGTTCTTGGATATTGCCAATGATGAACAAATTGCTTATATCAAGGAAGAAACGCGTTGTATCAATGAATTACTAAAAGATTGGTTTGCACAAATTGGTCTTCGCTTGATTGACTTCAAATTGGAATTTGGTTTTGATAAGGATGGCAAGATTATCTTGGCAGATGAATTCTCACCAGATAACTGCCGCCTCTGGGATGCTGAAGGGCACCATATGGACAAGGATGTCTTCCGTCGCGATCTTGGTAGCTTGACAGATGTTTATGAAGTTGTATTGGAAAAATTGCAAGGATTGAAGTAGCCTTTTACAAATAGAATACTTGGTCTTCACTACAATCTTTAAGTAGAAATAGATAAAGGAAATAAAATGGATAAACGTATTTTCGTTGAGAAAAAAGCTGATTTTCGTGTGAAATCTCAGTCTTTAGTAAAAGAATTAAAGCATAATCTTCAGTTGAAAACTTTGAATGATCTTCGTATTGTTCAGGTTTACGATGTCTTTAATTTGGCAGAGGACTTGTTTGCGCGTGCGGAAAAACACATCTTCTCTGAGCAAGTGACTGATACTGTTTTGGACGAGGCTGCGGTTAAGGCTGATCTTGAGAAGTATGCTTTCTTTGCTATCGAAAGTTTGCCTGGTCAATTTGACCAACGTGCAGCATCTTCGCAAGAAGCTTTGCTTTTGCTTGGTAGTTCAAATGATGTCACAGTGAACACAGCGCAACTTTACTTGGTTAACAAGGATATTGATGCGAATGAGTTGGAAGCTGTCAAAAACTACCTTTTGAACCCAGTGGATTCTCGTTTCAAAGATATCACTGTTGGCATTGCTAAACAGGATTTCTCTGAGTCTGACAAGACCATTCCAAGTTTGGATTTCTTTGAAACTTATACGGCAGAAGATTTTTCTAAGTATAAAGCTGAGCAAGGATTGGCAATGGAAGTGGATGACCTTCTCTTCATTCAAGATTACTTCAAGTCTATTGGACGTGTGCCAACTGAGACTGAGTTGAAGGTTTTGGATACCTACTGGTCTGACCACTGCCGTCATACAACTTTCGAGACTGAGTTGAAAAACATCGACTTCTCAGCTTCTAAATTTGAAAAACAATTGCAAGCGACTTACGACAAGTATATTGCCATGCGTGATGAGTTGGGACGTACAGAAAAACCTCAAACCTTGATGGATATGGCGACTATTTTTGGACGTTATGAGCGTGCCAATGGTCGTTTGGATGACATGGAAGTATCTGATGAAATCAATGCCTGCTCAGTTGAAATTGAAGTGGATGTCAATGGTGTGAAAGAACCATGGCTTCTCATGTTCAAGAACGAAACTCACAACCACCCAACTGAAATCGAACCATTTGGTGGAGCGGCTACTTGTATCGGTGGTGCCATTCGTGACCCATTGTCAGGTCGTTCATACGTTTACCAAGCTATGCGTATCTCAGGTGCTGGTGATATTACAACACCAATTGCTGAAACTCGTGCTGGTAAATTGCCACAACAAGTGATTTCTAAAACAGCGGCACACGGTTATTCTTCATACGGTAACCAAATTGGTTTGGCAACAACTTATGTTCGTGAATACTTCCACCCAGGTTTCGTTGCTAAGCGTATGGAGCTAGGTGCAGTTGTCGGTGCGGCTCCTAAGGAAAATGTTGTCCGTGAGAAACCTGAAGCAGGTGATGTGATTATCTTGCTCGGTGGTAAGACTGGACGTGATGGTGTCGGTGGTGCGACAGGTTCTTCTAAAGTTCAAACGGTTGAATCTGTTGAAACAGCTGGTGCTGAGGTTCAAAAAGGGAATGCCATCGAAGAACGTAAGATTCAACGTCTTTTCCGTAATGGGGATGTGACACGTCTGATCAAGAAATCAAATGACTTTGGTGCTGGTGGTGTCTGTGTGGCTATCGGTGAATTGGCAGATGGTCTTGAAATTGATCTAGACAAAGTGCCATTGAAATACCAAGGTTTGAACGGTACAGAAATTGCCATCTCTGAATCTCAAGAACGTATGGCCGTAGTGGTTCGTCCAGAAGATGTAGATGCCTTCGTTGCTGAATGTAACAAAGAAAATATTGATGCTGTTGTTGTTGCGACAGTGACTGAAAAACCAAATCTTGTCATGCACTGGAATGGTGAAACCATCGTTGATTTGGAACGTCGTTTCCTTGATACAAACGGTGTACGTGTGGTTGTAGATGCTAAGGTGGTTGACAAGGATGTCAAGCTTCCAGAAGAACGTCAAACATCTGCTGAAACCCTTGAAGCTGATACTCTTGAAGTCTTGGCTGACCTTAACCATGCCAGTCAAAAAGGTTTACAAACCATCTTTGATAGTTCAGTTGGTCGTTCAACAGTCAATCATCCACTCGGTGGTCGCTACCAAATCACACCAACGGAAGCTTCTGTACAGAAATTGCCAGTCCAACATGGCGTGACAACAACTGCTTCTGTTATGGCGCAAGGATTCAACCCTTATGTAGCAGAATGGTCTCCATATCATGGCGCTGCCTATGCAGTAATCGAAGCAACAGCTCGTTTGGTTGCTGCTGGTGCAAACTGGTCTAAGGCTCGCTTCTCTTATCAGGAATACTTCGAGCGTATGGATAAACAAGCGGAGCGCTTTGGTCAACCAGTATCAGCTCTCCTTGGATCAATCGAAGCTCAGATTCAACTTGGTTTGCCATCTATCGGTGGTAAAGACTCTATGTCTGGTACCTTTGAAGAATTGACAGTACCACCAACCTTGGTTGCTTTTGGGGTAACAACTGCGGATAGCCGTAAGGTTCTTTCTCCAGAATTCAAAGCTGCGGGTGAAAATATTTACTACATTCCTGGTCAAGCTTTGGCACAAGAAATTGACTTTGATCTCATCAAGTCTAACTTTGCTAAGTTTGAAGCCATCCAAGCTGACCATAAAGTCACATCTGCATCAGCTGTCAAATATGGTGGTGTCGTTGAAGCACTTGCCCTTGCAACATTTGGTAACCATATTGGTGCCACTGTAACCCTTGAAAATATTGAGACTGCCTTGACAGCTCAATTGGGTGGATTCGTCTTCACATCTCCGGAAGAGATTTCAGGTGTTGCCAAGATTGGACAAACAGCAGCTGACTTTACACTTACTGTCAATGGTGTAACGCTTGATGGACACAAACTTGACAGTGCCTTCCAAGGTAAATTGGAAGAGGTTTACCCAACGGAATTTGCACAAGCAACTGAGTTGGAAGAAGTACCAGCTGTGGCATCAGATGCTGTGATCAAAGCTAAAGAAACAGTTGAGACACCAGTGGTTTACATTCCAGTATTCCCAGGTACTAACTCTGAGTACGATTCAGCTAAGGCCTTTGAAAAAGAAGGTGCAAAAGTTAACTTGGTACCATTTGTAACACTTAATGAAGAAGCTATTGTCAAGTCTGTTGACATCATGGTTGACAATATCGAAAAAGCTAACATTATCTTCTTTGCAGGTGGCTTCTCAGCAGCGGATGAACCAGATGGATCAGCTAAATTTATCGTTAACATCTTGCTTAATGAAAAAGTACGTGCAGCTATTGATAGCTTCATCGAACGTGGTGGTTTGATTATTGGTATCTGTAACGGATTCCAAGCCCTTGTTAAATCAGGTCTTCTTCCATACGGTAACTTTGAAGATGCAAGCAGCACGAGTCCAACACTCTTCTACAATGATGCCAACCAACACGTGGCTAAGATGGTTGAAACACGTATTGCCAACACGAACTCACCATGGCTTGCTGGAGTAGAAGTTGGTGACATCCATGCCATCCCAGTATCACACGGTGAAGGTAAATTTGTCGTGACAGCTGAGGAATTTGCAGAGCTTCGTGACAATGGTCAAATCTTTACCCAATATGTTGACTTCGAAGGTAAACCAAGCATGGATTCTAAATACAATCCTAACGGATCTGTGAATGCTATTGAAGGTATCACAAGTAAGAACGGTCAAATTATTGGTAAGATGGGTCACTCAGAACGTTTCGAAGACGGTCTCTTCCAAAATATTCCAGGAAATAAAGACCAACACCTCTTTGCGTCAGCGGTTAAATACTTTACTGGAAAATAATAGAGTGCCAAGTGCACTCAGTAATGATATTTTTCAATGTAGCAGTAGTTTTAAAGAGCTTGAAAACTTGAGTTCACATTAGTGAAATGAGCGGCTAGGAACAGTTTTTCGTTTGCATAACATTAGGAAAATATCAAAAATAAAAGGTATAAAAAATGACATACGAAGTTAAATCTCTTAATGAAGAATGTGGTGTTTTTGGTATCTGGGGTCACCCGGATGCTGCCAAATTAACTTATTTCGGACTTCACAGTCTCCAACACCGTGGTCAAGAGGGAGCAGGAATTCTCTCAAATGATGCGGGTCAATTGAAGCGTCATCGTGATATGGGGCTTCTCTCAGAAGTTTTCCGTGATCCAGCCAACTTGGATAAGCTAACTGGAACGGCTGCTATCGGTCATGTTCGTTATGCGACTGCTGGTGAAGCTTCTGTAGACAATATTCAACCATTCATGTTTAAGTTTCACGATGGACAGCTTGGTCTTGCTCATAATGGGAATTTGACTAATGCAGAGTCACTAAGACATGAGTTGGAGAAAAATGGAGCTATCTTAAACTCAACTTCTGACTCAGAAATCTTAGCTCACTTGATTCGCCGTAGCCACAACCCATCATTCATGGGTAAAGTAAAAGAAGCTCTGAGCACTGTTAAAGGTGGATTTGCTTATCTTCTTATGATTGAGGACAAGCTTATTGCAGCTTTGGATCCAAATGGCTTCCGTCCCCTTTCTCTTGGTAAGATGAGCAATGGTGCTATCGTGGTTTCATCTGAAACATGTGCCTTTGAGGGTGTTGGTGCAGAATGGATTCGGGATGTAAATCCAGGTGAGGTTGTTATCATCGATGATAATGGCATCACTTACGATACCTATACAACGGATACGCAATTGGCTGTTTGTTCGATGGAGTATATCTACTTTGCCCGTCCTGATTCAAATATCCAAGGGGTCAATGTCCATACAGCTCGTAAACGTATGGGTGCTCAATTGGCACGTGAGTTCAAACATGAAGCAGATATTGTCGTTGGTGTGCCTAATTCATCACTTAGCGCAGCCATGGGATTTGCGGAAGAATCAGGCTTGCCAAATGAAATGGGCTTGATTAAAAACCAATACACCCAACGTACCTTTATCCAACCAACACAAGAATTGCGTGAGCAAGGGGTTCGTATGAAGCTCTCTGCCGTATCAGGTGTTGTTAAAGGAAAACGTGTGGTTATGATTGACGACTCTATTGTACGTGGGACAACATCACGTCGTATCGTTAATTTGCTAAAAGAAGCAGGAGCAACAGAGGTCCACGTAGCAATCGGTAGCCCAGCCCTTGCCTACCCATGTTTCTACGGTATCGATATTCAAACACGTAAGGAATTGATTGCGGCCAATCATACAGTTGAGGAAACACGCGAAATCATTGGAGCGGATAGCTTGACTTACTTGTCTATTGATGGCTTGATTGATTCTATTGGAATTGACACAGATGCACCAAACGGTGGCCTTTGTGTGGCTTACTTTGATGGTAAATATCCAACACCATTGTATGACTACGAAGAACGCTATTTGGAAAGTTTGAAAGAACATACCTCTTTCTATTAAGAGCAGTGCAGAAGAAAAAAGAGGAAAAAATTATGTCTAAAAATGCTTACGCTCCACGTCTCACTACTGACTAAAAGCTAAAGCATTTGTCAGTAGACACTTTGCCCTATGGGGTCAAAGATAGAGACCTGACTAGTATTTTTAGATAAAAAGATGGTTCATCTAAAAATACGTCGCACTCTTTCTCGAAAAAAGAAAAGGAATAAATAAAATGACAAATAAAAATGCTTACGCTCAATCGGGTGTGGATGTTGAAGCAGGTTATGAAGTTGTTGAACGTATCAAAAAACACGTTGCCCGTACAGAGCGTGCAGGTGTCATGGGAGCTCTCGGTGGCTTCGGTGGTATGTTCGACCTTTCAAAAACAGGTGTCAAAGAGCCTGTTTTGATCTCAGGTACAGATGGTGTCGGTACTAAACTCATGCTTGCTATTAAGTACGACAAACACGATACTATCGGTCAAGACTGTGTCGCTATGTGTGTTAACGATATCATCGCTGCAGGTGCTGAGCCCCTTTACTTCCTTGACTACGTAGCAACTGGTAAAAATGAACCAGCTAAATTGGAGCAGGTTGTTGCTGGTGTTGCTGAAGGTTGTGTGCAAGCTGGTGCAGCCCTTATTGGTGGTGAAACTGCTGAAATGCCTGGTATGTATGGTGAAGACGACTATGATTTGGCAGGTTTCGCGGTAGGTATCGCAGAAAAATCTCAAATCATCGACGGCTCAAAAGTAGCTGAAGGTGATGTGCTTCTTGGACTTGCTTCAAGCGGTATCCACTCCAACGGTTACTCACTCGTGCGTCGTGTATTTGCTAATTACACAGGGGAAGAAGTTCTCCCAGAGCTTGAAGGCAAAAAACTTAAAGACGTTCTTCTTGAACCAACTCGTATCTACGTCAAAGCAGCTTTGCCACTCATCAAAGAAGAATTGGTTAACGGTATTGCCCACATCACAGGTGGTGGTTTCATCGAAAATGTACCACGTATGTTCTCAGATGACTTGGCTGCTGAAATTGATGAAAGCAAAGTGCCAGTTCTTCCAATTTTTAAAGCCCTTGAAAAATATGGTGAAATCAAACATGAAGAAATGTTTGAAATCTTCAACATGGGTATTGGTCTCATGCTTGCGGTTAAACCAGAAAATGTTGAACGTGTCAAAGAACTTCTTGACGAACCTGTTTATGAAATTGGTCGTATTGTGAAGAAAGATGGCGCAAGTGTGGTGATAAAATAATGGTGAAATCACCATTTTATACGGAGAAATTGTAGAAAGGAGTGTTTAGTTAGCAAGCCTAACTGAACACGGGACTCATTTTCTAGGAAAAAAGAGAAATCATTGCTGGGTGCTTGCACACAAAATGATTTCCTATTTTTCTACGAAACTGTTCGGCTAGCCGAAACGTCCCTTTGTATCGAATATGAAGATTGCTGTTTTTGCCTCTGGCAACGGCTCAAACTTTCAGGTGATTGCGGAACAATTTCCAGTAGAATTTGTTTTTTCAGATCACCGTGATGCCTATGTCTTAGAACGTGCCAAGAATCTTGGTGTGACTAGCCATGCCTTTGAGCTCAAGGAATTTGACAATAAAACGGCTTATGAAGAAGCTATCGTCAAACTCTTGGATGAACACCAGATTGATTTGGTTTGCTTGGCGGGTTATATGAAAATCGTTGGCCCAACCTTGCTGGCAGCTTATGAAGGTCGTATCATAAATATCCACCCGGCTTATCTTCCTGAATTTCCAGGTGCTCATGGCATTGAGGATGCTTGGAATGCAGGTGTTGACCAGTCTGGTGTGACTATTCACTGGGTGGATTCTGGTGTTGATACCGGTAAGGTTATCAAACAAGTCCGTGTGCCACGCCTTGAAGGTGATACCCTTGATACTTTCGAAACTCGTATCCACGAAACAGAGTACAAGCTCTATCCAGAAGTCTTGGATAGTTTGGGAGTTGCACGAAAATAAGAAAGCCCTAGAGCTGAAAGATAATTTTTGACTGTAGCAGCTAAAGAACTTTTTTAAAAAAGGAAAAGAAAGAAAATGACTAAACGAGCACTTATTTCAGTCTCAGACAAAGCGGGCATTGTTGAATTTGCCCAAGAACTCAAGAAACTTGGTTGGGATATCATCTCAACAGGTGGGACCAAAGTTGCCCTTGATAATGCTGGGGTAGACACCATTGCCATCGATGATGTGACTGGTTTCCCAGAAATGATGGACGGTCGTGTGAAGACTCTCCACCCAAATATCCATGGTGGTCTCCTCGCTCGTCGTGACCTCGATAGCCACCTCCAAGCGGCTAAGGATAATAATATCGAACTTATCGACCTTGTTGTGGTAAACCTTTACCCATTCAAGGAAACCATCCTCAAACCAGACGTAACTTATGCTGATGCGGTTGAAAACATCGATATCGGTGGGCCATCTATGCTTCGTTCAGCAGCTAAAAACCACGCTAGCGTAACAGTTGTGGTAGACCCTGCTGACTATGCTGTTGTTCTTGACGAATTGTCAGCAAACGGCGAAACAAGTTACGAAACTCGTCAACGTTTGGCAGCAAAAGTATACCGTCACACAGCTTCATACGACGCTTTGATTGCGGAATACTTCACAGCTCAAGTGGGTGAAACAAAACCTGAAAAACTCACTTTGACTTATGACCTCAAACAACCAATGCGTTACGGTGAAAACCCTCAACAAGACGCAGACTTCTACCAAAAAGGTTTGCCAACGGCTTACTCAATTGCTTCAGCTAAGCAGCTTAACGGTAAAGAATTGTCATTCAACAATATCCGTGACGCTGATGCCGCTATCCGTATCATCCGTGATTTCAAAGACCGTCCAACAGTTGTGGCTCTCAAACACATGAACCCATGTGGTATCGGTCAAGCTGCTGACATTGAAACAGCTTGGGACTATGCTTATGAAGCAGACCCAGTATCAATCTTTGGTGGTATTGTAGTCCTCAACCGTGAAGTTGATGCTGCGACAGCTAAGAAAATGCACGGTGTCTTCCTTGAAATCATCATTGCACCAAGCTACACAGACGAAGCTCTTGAAATCTTGACAACTAAGAAGAAAAACTTGCGTATCCTTGAGTTGCCATTTGATGCTCAAGACGCCAGCGAAGTAGAAGCAGAATACACTGGTGTTGTTGGTGGTCTCCTCGTTCAAAACCAAGACGTCGTCAAAGAAAGTCCAGCTGACTGGCAAGTGGTTACTAAACGCCAACCAACTGAGACAGAAGCGACAGCTCTTGAGTTTGCTTGGAAAGCTATCAAGTATGTCAAATCAAATGGTATCATCGTGACTAACGACCACATGACACTTGGTGTTGGCCCAGGTCAGACTAACCGTGTGGCTTCAGTCCGTATCGCCATTGAGCAGGCTAAAGACCGTCTTGATGGTGCTGTTCTTGCTTCAGATGCCTTCTTCCCATTTGCAGATAACGTGGAAGAAATCGCTAAAGCAGGTATTAAAGCAATCATCCAACCGGGTGGATCAGTACGTGACCAAGAGTCAATCGAAGCTGCGGATAAACATGGTTTGACAATGATCTTTACAGGCGTTCGTCACTTCCGTCATTAAGAATTTGCAAAACATCCAAGAAATTGGATGTTTTTTAGACCTCTTAAGCTTCCTTTAAGCTCTCCAAGTTATACTAATACCATCCTAAAAAACTTTTCTTTTTCATAAATCTCCTAAGAGGTGGTCCAAGTGGCCGCCTTTTTTATGTCCAAATTTGGATACACACCCATATCTCCGAACAAATATGTTATAATGGTTATGTATAATTCGTGAAAATTGCTAATTTTTCCGAATGATTGTCGTTAACGGGCATTTGCCCCTAGTCTTATTTGATATTGAGGTATCTTTCAAATGAAACTTTTGGTTGTTGGTTCTGGTGGTCGTGAACATGCGATTGCCAAGAAATTATTGGAGTCTAAGGACGTTGAGCAAGTTTTCGTGGCTCCTGGTAATGACGGGATGACATTGGACGGTCTTGATTTGATCAATATCGGAATTTCCGAACATTCTAATCTGATTGACTTCGCAAAAGCGAACGATATTGCTTGGACCTTTATCGGTCCAGATGATGCGCTTGCGGCTGGTATCGTAGATGATTTCAATGCGGCAGGACTCAAAGCTTTTGGTCCGACCAAGGCTGCGGCTGAGCTTGAGTGGTCTAAGGATTTTGCTAAGGAAATCATGGTCAAATACGACGTTCCGACAGCAGCCTATAGCACATTTTCAGATTTCGAGGAAGCCAAGGCCTACATCGAGGAAAAAGGCGCTCCAATCGTCGTCAAGGCAGACGGTTTGGCCCTTGGAAAAGGTGTTGTCGTTGCTGAAACGGTTGAGCAAGCCGTCGAAGCTGCTCACGAGATGCTTTTGGACAATAAATTCGGTGATTCAGGTGCGCGTGTGGTCATCGAGGAATTCCTTGACGGGGAAGAGTTCTCTCTCTTTGCCTTTGTCAATGGGGACAAGTTCTACATCATGCCAACGGCTCAGGACCACAAACGTGCTTATGATGGCGACAAGGGTCCTAACACTGGTGGGATGGGGGCTTATGCGCCAGTTCCTCACTTGCCACAGAGCGTGGTTGACACAGCAGTTGACACTATTGTCAAGCCAGTTCTTGAAGGCATGATCAAAGAAGGTCGTCCTTACACTGGTGTCCTTTACGCGGGACTTATCTTGACAGCTGACGGTCCTAAAGTCATCGAGTTCAACTCTCGTTTTGGTGATCCTGAAACGCAAATCATCTTGCCTCGTTTGACATCTGACTTTGCACAAAACATCACTGACATTTTGGAAGGCAAAGAGCCAGCCATCACTTGGACGGACAAGGGAGTGACACTTGGTGTGGTTGTAGCCTCAAACGGCTACCCACTCGCTTATGAGAAGGGTGTCAAGCTCCCAGCCAAGACAGAGGGTGACATCATCACTTACTATGCTGGTGCTAAATTCGCTGAAAATGGCCAAGACCTCCTCTCAAATGGAGGACGTGTCTACATGCTTGTCACAACAGCAGACACCGTCAAAGACGGCCAAAACATTATCTACAACGAACTCAACAAACAAAACACAGAAGGCCTCTTCTACCGAAACGATATCGGTAGCAAGGCTAACAAATAAAACTCTTTGAAAATCTTCGATTGACTGTGTTAAAGCTCCTTGATGAACGTTAGTTCTATCTTCGTCGCTTTGCCTTGTCACTCTGTGATTTTCTTTGAGTTTTCGAATATCAATGCTATTTTAGGCGACGAAGTCGCCAATCCGATAATGGTCGCCGTGGTGAAAAGACCAGAACAGGATCTGTTCTGGTCGGGGGAAACTTTGAGACTTTAGGCTCAAAGTTTAGGAATGAAACCGAAGGTTTGCTTCCGTCCCCACCACCTAAGACCATTATCAAAAAAGAAAAAGGATATTAACTATGAAACCAGTAATTTCCATTATCATGGGCTCAAAATCTGACTGGGCAACCATGCAAAAAGCCGCTGAAGTCCTCGACAACTTTGGTGTCGCTTACGAAAAGAAAGTTGTTTCCGCACACCGTACACCGGACCTCATGTTCAAGCATGCCGAAGAAGCACGTAGTCGTGGCATCAAGGTCATCATCGCAGGTGCTGGTGGCGCTGCTCACTTGCCAGGTATGGTTGCTGCTAAAACAACCCTTCCAGTCATTGGTGTTCCAGTCAAATCACGTGCCCTCAGTGGCGTGGATTCGCTCTATTCTATCGTTCAGATGCCAGGTGGTGTTCCAGTCGCAACCATGGCTATCGGTGAAGCTGGTGCGACTAATGCAGCCCTCTTTGCCCTTCGTCTCCTCTCAGTAGAAGACAAGGCCATTGCGGATGCGCTTGCTAACTTTGCTGAAGAACAAGGAAAAATCGCAGAGGAGTCTACAAATGAGCTCAACTAAAACCATTGGAATCATCGGTGGTGGCCAGCTCGGTCAGATGATGGCTATCTCAGCTATTTACATGGGCCACAAGGTTATCACCCTTGATCCTGCGGCAGATTGTCCATCTTCTCGTGTGTCTGAGGTTATCGTGGCACCTTATGACGATGTGGACGCCCTTCGTCAGTTGGCGGACAGCTGTGATGTTCTCACTTATGAGTTTGAAAATGTCGATGCTGACGGCCTTGATGCTGTTATCAAAGACGGTCTGCTCCCACAAGGAACAGACCTGCTTCGCATTTCACAAAACCGTATCTTTGAGAAGGACTTCCTCTCAAACAAGGCTAAAGTGACGGTTGCGCCTTACAAGGTTGTGACATCTAGCCTTGATTTGGAAGATATTGACCTTTCTAAAAAATACGTTCTCAAGACAGCGACAGGCGGTTACGATGGCCACGGTCAAAAAGTTATCACGTCAACCGACGATTTGGAAGAGGCCAATGCACTTGCTAACTCAGCTGAGTGTGTCTTGGAAGAGTTCGTTAACTTCGACCTTGAAATTTCAGTCATCGTGTCTGGTAACGGCAAGGATGTGACAGTTTTCCCAGTTCAGGAAAATATCCACCGTAACAACATCCTCTCTAAAACTATCGTTCCTGCTCGCATCTCTGACAGTTTAGCTGAGAAAGCTAAAGCTATGGCTGTGAAGATTGCTGAGCAACTTAACCTCTCTGGTACCCTCTGTGTGGAAATGTTTGCGACTGCTGATGACATCATCGTCAACGAAATCGCCCCACGCCCACACAATTCAGGACACTACTCAATCGAAGCTTGCGACTTTTCACAGTTTGACACGCATATCTTGGGCGTTCTCGGAGCGCCACTCCCAACAATCCACCTCCATGCGCCAGCTGTCATGCTCAATGTCCTCGGGCAGCACGTCGAAGCAGCTGAGCGTTATGTCACAGAAAATCCAAGCGACCACCTCCACATGTATGGTAAACTAGAAGCGAAGCATAACCGCAAAATGGGTCATGTGACTTTGTTTAGTGATGAACCAGATAATGTGGTTGAGTTTGGGAAAGGAATTGATTTTTAGGTGAAAATAGCAATCCTAGGACTCGGAGTCATTGGAACGACTTATGCCTATGCTTTTCAAAAAGCAGGTCATCAAGTAGAACATGTCCTTAGAGACAGTAAGCGGAACAATGCTCCCAAATCCCTATCGGTTGATTTGCTAGATGGTCGCTATCATTCCAAAGGTGAGAACAAGCATGATACCTATGAGGTTCATGTGGCAGAAGCTGATTCGGAATATGATTTTATTTTTCTCAGTGTTCGTCATGGTTTTGTCAAAGAAGCCGTGGAAACCTTGCGAAAAAATAATATCAAAGGCACCCTTGTTTTCTTCTGTAATTTCTGGGATACTCGAAAAGAGGTCCAAGAGTGGGCAGGAGATTACGACTATATTCTGGCCTTTCCGACAGCGGGTGGTCATATGCAGGAAGACCATTTGGATGGTGTCTTGTTTGACCATTTAATGCTCGAAGGTGAGCAAAAAGCGCACATTTCTAACTATTCTGATTTGACGACTTTGCTGAGTTCTGCAGATTTGAAGTGGGAAGTGCCTCATGATATGGTCGAGTGGATTTGGATTCACATGGCGATTAATGCGGGTGTTACTTCGACAGCTGCACGTTCAGGAAATTTGGAAAATCCAGAAGAATTGGCTTTGAACTTGATGAATAGTTCTTCGGAATTATCATTGGCCATTAAGGCCATTCGAGAAGCTTTGAAAGTCGTAGAAGCGCGTGGTGTGAATTTGAAGCTTTACAAAGCCGAACTCTTGCCATACAAAATTCCCGCTTGGATAGCAGGAAAAGCCATGAAAGTCATGTTTGCGAAAAATGAGCTGACCCGAAAAATTATGACCTTGCACAATGATAAACAGGACATCTTCTATTGTTGTCAAAGTGTTTATCAGACTGGTCAGGAGTTAGGTATTGAGATGCCCATTCTGGAAGCAAATATGAAGGGAATTTCGATTTAGGAGATTTTATGATTCAACTCATCGTCAACGCATTTGTTGAAAAAGATAAGACTGGAGCAGTCGTCGAAGTCTTGTATGCTAGTAGCAATCACGAAAAAGTGAGAGCTAAGTATGAAGAGTTGGTTGCTCAATATCCTGAAAACTATTTAGCTATCTATGATTTGCCGATGGATACTGATTTGAATACACTAGATCACTATCCATCAGTGTGGATTGGGAAAGAGGAGTTTGAGTAGGAGACCTTAATGGCGATATTTAATTTTGGAAAACCCAAAGATGAAGCTTTAGAAAATAAAATTCAGAGATTAAATCAAGAGATTGCTATTCAAAAAGCAAAACTGGCAGATTTAAAAGCTCAAATAAAGATAGCAGACGATATAGTCTCGTTAAATACTGAGTTATCTCAGAAACGGTCAGAATTATTTGCTATTCAGAACGAGATTTCCTTAGCTAATGACACACTTGGATTACAAGAGTTTGGATTTTTTGAAAGACAGTATAAGTTTTCTGATAGCACAAAATATAAGGAAGCTTTAGATAATTTGAGAAAACAGCAGAAAGACTTAGTTAAATCTGGTCAGGCTGGTAGAATTATAGTACCTATGCTTTTAGATAATAATCAAAGCAAGGGAAGGGCAATGCAGAATCAGCTTATTAAAGCAGCTATTCGTGGCTTTAATGGTGAAGCGGATGCCTTGTTAGTAAAAGTTTCTGTTTCGAATGTTGAAAAGAAAATTCAGGCATTGAAGAAAGCATTCCAACAACTAAATAGAATGTATTCACGTAATCAAATTGAAATTACTATACCCTATCTAAATTTGAAAATTGAAGAATTACGTCTAGCTGCTGAGTTTGAGCTACAGAAGCAAGAAGAAAAAGAATTACTTCGAGAGCAAAGAGCAAAAGAGCGTGAGGACAAAAAACTTCAGGCTGAAATTAAAGCACGTCGAAAGCAATTGGAAAAAGATAGAACTCACTTTAAAAATATGGTTTCTAAGGTTGAGGAACTTTTGAAAAATGCTACTGGTGAAGAGTTTGAAGAACTTCAGAGACAGTTATCTGAGTACCAAGATAAATTATCTGAATTAGATGAAATCGAAGAAGATATTGATTATCGTGAAGGTCATGCAACTGCCGGCTACGTATATGTAATCTCTAACATTGGTTCTTTTGGTGAAGATGTTTATAAAATTGGAGTTACTCGTCGTTTAGAACCTCTTGAACGCATCAGGGAATTAAGTAGTGCGTCTGTACCTTTTCAATTTGATGTTCATGCTTTGATTTTTAGTGAGGAAGCCTTTGCATTAGAGACTGAATTACATAATCAACTAAGTGAGTATAAGGTTAATAAAGTAAATAACCGTAAAGAATACTTCAAGGTTCCATTTGAAAAAATTAAGGCACTTTTGGATAAACACGAAGAGTTAACTATAGAATTAAATGAGAACGCTGAAGCATTCGAATATAGACAGAGTAAATTAGTGGGTGGTCAATTTAAATGAAGTTTTGGCTTATTCTATCGTTAATAATATGTTTTATAGGTTGTGTAATGGGAGTTCTAGGTATGGGAGAACCAAGTGATTGGAAGTCTCAGACAACAAACAGTATTACTACTGATAGAGAAAAAAACAATTATTCTTTAAAACAAAGGTTTTATTTTGCTATAGGAACAATTGTTTGTGTACTACTAATAATGGCTATATTAGTTATATAATTTAAACAAAATATAAATAAAAAGAAAGGAACAAGGGTACTCGTATTCACAAAAACTGAATACGGGCTACGGACTTGGTCAAAAAGATAGTTTTTCCTAGAAGCTGACGCTTCTTCGTCTAAACTCCTATTTTGACTGTGTCCGCTTAACGCCCTTAATATCTTAATTATGATCGAACGTTATTCACGCCCTGAGATGGCGAACATTTGGACTGAAGAAAATAAATACCGTGCTTGGCTTGAGGTGGAAATCTTGGCTGACGAAGCATGGGCTGAATTGGGAGAAATCCCTAAGGAAGATGTGGCTTTGATTCGCGAAAAAGCGGACTTTGACATCGACCGTATTCTTGAAATCGAGCAGCAAACACGTCACGATGTGGTTGCCTTCACACGTGCGGTTTCTGAGACTCTTGGTGAAGAGCGTAAGTGGGTTCACTATGGTTTGACTTCTACTGACGTGGTAGATACTGCCTATGGTTACCTCTACAAACAAGCCAACGACATCATCCGCAAGGACCTTGAAAACTTCCTTAACATCATCGCTGACAAAGCGAAAGAACACAAGTTCACGATCATGATGGGTCGTACGCACGGTGTGCACGCTGAACCTACAACTTTTGGTCTTAAATTGGCCACTTGGTACAGCGAAATGAAACGTAACATCGAGCGTTTCGAGCATGCGGCTGCTGGCGTGGAAGCTGGTAAGATTTCTGGTGCGGTAGGTAACTTTGCCAACATTCCACCATTCGTTGAAAAATACGTCTGCGATAAATTGGGTATCCGTGCTCAAGAAATCTCTACACAGGTGCTTCCTCGTGACCTTCACGCTGAGTACTTTGCAGTTCTTGCTAGCATTGCAACTTCTATCGAGCGTATGGCAACTGAAATCCGTGGTCTTCAAAAATCTGAACAACGTGAAGTGGAAGAATTCTTTGCCAAAGGTCAAAAAGGGTCTTCAGCAATGCCTCACAAACGTAACCCAATCGGTTCTGAAAACATGACAGGTCTTGCGCGTGTCATCCGTGGTCACATGGTGACAGCTTATGAAAACGTAGCCCTTTGGCACGAACGTGATATCTCTCACTCATCAGCTGAGCGTATTATCGCACCAGACACAACAATCTTGATTGACTACATGCTCAACCGTTTCGGAAACATCGTTAAGAACTTGACAGTCTTCCCAGAAAACATGATCCGCAATATGAACTCTACATTTGGTCTTATCTTCAGCCAACGTGCTATGCTTACTTTGATTGAAAAAGGCATGACACGTGAGCAAGCTTACGATCTTGTTCAACCAAAGACTGCCCAATCATGGGATAACCAAGTAGACTTCAAGCCACTTCTTGAATCAGATCCAGAGGTAACATCTCGTCTCACTCAAGAAGAAATCGACGAAATCTTCAACCCAGTTTACTACACTAAACGTGTTGATGAAATCTTCGAACGCATCGGTTTGGGTGACTAATCTAAACAAAATAACAGAAAGCAGGTTTGCCCTGCTTTTTTTGATAGTGACATTTATGTCACTAGTTTTGTTTCCTTTTCAGCCTTATAATAGGGTCATCACAAGAAAACGATCAGAAAGGAGAAGTTAGTAATCTTAAAAGGACGACTTAACTATTTACTGGAACTTAGCCTCTTAATAGTAAGCATTGCTTATAATATCATCCGCATCATGAATGATCTTGGAAGTATCAAAGCCCCCTCTTGGTTTTTAGAGATGGATATTCCTAGTGGTTCCTTACTATTACTTATTTTGCTTATTATTTTAAAAAGCGATAAAAAATAATAATCTCTTAAGCTACTTTTAAGTTTATTAAGATATATTATAACCATCCTAGTAAGGCAGCTAGCTTTTGTGAGCTAGAGGTAACATAATTTTTTCATAACAAATCTCCCCGAAGAAAGTCTAGAAATCTAGGCTTTTTCTTCTTTTTTGAGGTTTTATATAGGATATTTTAAGAAAATGCTTGAAAACCCTTCCAAAACAAGGTAATATAGTTATATAAAGATTCTATTGGACAAGCGGTCACCTTGGAGGATTAGGAAGAAGAGGTTGGGAAGCCTGTACAATCGTATCTTTTCAGCGGTCTTTGGACTGTTGTGAAAATCCCTTAGGGGATTTTTTTCTGCGATTTAAGGTTTCTTTAAGGAAGTCAGGTTATACTTTAAGTCTCCTAAATAACTTTTACTGAACGCAGTTCAGTAAGTCTCGTTGGCTTACACTTTTTGTAGAACAACGAACTTTTCTTTTTCATAATCTCCAAAAGAGCTCAACACGCTGTGTTGGGTTCTTTTTTTGGCAATTAAAAAAAACGCCCGTAGGCGTTTTGAATATGGCTTACATCTCGTCTGGAGCTTCAACACCAAGAAGGCGAAGGGCTTCTTTGAGGACTGTTGCTGTTGCGTAGCAAAGAGCTAAACGGCTGTCACGTTCTGGGCTTTCGTCCAAGATACGTGTGTGCGCATAGTATTTGTTAAAGGCTTGGGCCAAGCTGATAGCAAATTTCGCAACGATAGATGGCTCAAAGTTGTCTGATGCACGGTTGATGATACGTGGGAAGTCTTGGATGAGTTTGATGATTTCCCAGCTTTCAACGTCGTTTAGGCTGTATGTAGCATCTGCAGATGGCGTGAAGTTAGCCTTGCGCAAGATAGATTGGATACGAGCGTGTGCATATTGAACGTAAGGTCCAGTTTCTCCCTCGAAGGATACCATGGCATCAAGGTCGAAGTCGTAACCATTCATACGATCTGTTTTAAGGTCGTAGAACTTGATAGCTCCGACACCTACAGCATGAGCAACAGCTTCCTTGTTAGGCAAGTTTGGATTCTTAGCTTCGATTTGAGCTTGGGCACGGTTAACAGCTTCAGCAATAGTTGGCTCAAGCAAAATAACGTTACCCTTACGAGTTGACAATTTCTTACCGTTCTTAGTTACAAGACCAAAGGCAACGTGAGTCATGTCGTCAGACCAGTCGTAGCCCATTTCTTTAAGAACAGCTTTCAACTGTTTGAAGTGAGCAGATTGTTCATTACCAACCACATAGATGGCTTTGGCAAAGTCGTAAGTACGTTTACGGTAGAGGGCAGCAGCCAAGTCACGTGTGATGTAAAGTGTCGCACCATCTGATTTTTTGATGAGGGCTGGGTGTTCGATACCGTATTTTTCAAGGTTAACCACTTGGGCACCTTGAGATTCTTGGAGAAGTCCTTTTTCTGTCAAGATGTCAACGACTTCATCCATCTTATCATTGTAGAAGGCTTCACCGTTGTAGCTATCAAAAGAAACACCGAGTTCATCATAAAGACGGTTGAATTCCACCAAGCTTTCGTCACGGAACCATTGCCAAAGGGCAGTTGCCTCCTCGTCACCAGCTTCCAATTTGCGGAACCATTCACGAGCTTCTTCGTCTACAGATGGGTCTTCTTCAGCTTCGGCATTGATGCGCACATAAAGTTGAAGGAGTTCATTGATAGGGTTGGCTTTGACAGCTTCCTCGCTACCCCATTTCTTATAGGCAACAATCAGCATACCAAACTGTTTACCCCAGTCACCCAAGTGGTTGATGCGGACTGGTTTGTAGCCTTGTTTAGCTACGATGTTGGCAAGAGCATCAGCGATAACTGTTGAACGCAAGTGACCGATAGAGAAAGGTTTAGCGATGTTAGGACTAGACATATCAAAGGCGATGTTACGTCCGTGACCGATGTTTTGGTCAGCGTAGTGGCTGCCTTGAGCGATGACTTGTCCAAGAACGTCCGCTGAGATTTTTGATTTATCAAGGAAGAAGTTGATGTAAGGACCAACAGCTTCAACTTTTTCAAAGTTTGAGGCATCGATTTTTTCAGCGATGTCTGCTGCAATTATTTGAGGAGCCTTGCGCAAGACTTTAGCCAATGAGAAGGCAGGAAAGGCGAGGTCCCCCATGTCAGCATTTTTAGGGGTTTCAAGCAGATTTTGAATGTTTTCTTGTTCCAATTCGGGAACAACTTTGGCAATTTCTGCTGCAATGAGTTCTTTAGTATTCATAGGTACTCCATTTCAAATCTTGTCGTTCATACCTATTTTACCATTATTTTAGTTAATAGGGTAGGGACAAGAAAGCATCTATTAGGAAGAATTCCATGAAAAAATACAAAAATTCTGTTATAATATGCAAAGAATATACATAAAAAGAGGAAAGATAATGAAGAGAGATCGTCAAGCTGTTATCAAACAGATGATTTCAAGAGATAAGATTGGGACACAAGAGGAAATTAAGCAACGCCTAGAGGCGGAAGGTATCACAGTTACTCAGGCTACCTTGTCACGTGACTTGCGTGAGATTGGCCTCTTGAAGCTTCGTGATGAAGAAGGCAGACTCTACTATAGTTTGTCTGAGCATGTGCTTCCAAGTTTGGATCCTACGGTTAAGGACTATGTTAAATCAGTTTCCCGTGCCCAGTTTATGCTGGTCCTCCACACAGAGTTGGGTGAAGCTGATGTTTTGGCAAACTTAATTGACAGTGATTGCAATCCTGAAATTTTAGGAACTGTTGCTGGCGCAGATACCCTCTTGGTAATCTGTAAGGATGCTGTGGTTGCTGAAAAACTGGAAAGCGAGTTTCACTGATGAACACTCCTCATCAGGATCTCCAAAAAGCCAAAGAAGAGTTAATTGACCTCCTCAAACACCATGAGGCGGTTCTTGCTTTTCAAGAGGCTGAGAAAGCTATTGGACAGGTCCCTCAAATCAGTCATCTAGCTGGACAGATGAAGGCTTATCAACAAGAAGCAGTGCTTTTTCAAAAAATCGAGAAACAACGTGCCTATGAGGAGGCAGGTGAGCAGGCAGATTTGATTCAGCATGAGTTGGAAAATTTGCCTATTGTTCAAGACTACCGTCAAAAAATGCAGGATGCCAGTGACTTGGTCCAATATGTGACCAAGTCTATCGAAGAAAGGATTAACGAGGAGTTAAGACATGGCTAAGGAAAAAATATCTCCAGGAATGCAGCAGTATTTGGATATCAAGGAAAATTATCCAGATGCTTTTTTGCTCTTCCGTATGGGTGATTTTTACGAATTATTTTATGATGATGCCGTTAAGGCTGCCCAGATTTTGGAAATTAGCCTAACCAGTCGTAATAAGAACGCCGATAATCCCATTCCTATGGCTGGTGTTCCTTATCATTCAGCTCAATCTTATATTGATGTCTTGGTTGAGATGGGCTACAAGGTAGCCATTGCTGAGCAGATGGAGGACCCTAAACAGGCTGTTGGTGTGGTTAAGCGTGAGGTGGTTCAGGTTATCACGCCAGGTACAGTGGTTGACAGTTCTAAACCTGATAATGCCAATAATTTCTTGGTAGCTATTGACAAGGCTGGAAGTCGATTCGGCCTGGCCTATATGGATGTGTCAACGGGTGAATTTTTTGCGACAGAGTTGGACGATTTCAGTTCAGTTTGTAGTGAAATTCAGAACCTTAAGGCACGTGAAGTAGTGGTTGGTTATGATTTATCCGAAGCTGATGAACAAATTTTGGTGAAGCAACTCAACCTTCTACTTTCCAAGGAAACAGAGGTTTACGATGATGTCCACTTGATTGACACTAGCTTGACAGATTTGGAAAGCAGTGTAGCGGGTAAACTTCTCCAGTATGTGCACCGTACTCAGATGCGTGAGCTCAGCCATTTACAAAAAGCTCAGCACTATGAGATTAAGGATTACTTGCAGATGTCCTATGCGACCAAGTCGAGTTTGGATTTACTGGAAAATGCTAGAACAGGTAAGAAACATGGTTCTCTTTTCTGGCTCTTGGATGAAACCAAGACAGCTATGGGAATGCGTCTCTTACGTACTTGGATTGATAGACCTTTAGTAAATCAGGCTGCAATCGTGGAGCGTCAGAATATTATCCAAGTTTTCTTGGACAATTTCTTCGAGCGTAGTGATCTGACTGAGAGTCTTAAAGGGGTTTACGATATTGAGCGCCTGGCCAGCCGTGTTTCCTTTGGAAAGGCTAATCCTAAAGATTTGATTCAGCTAGGTCATACCCTAGCTCAGGTTCCAGTTATTAAGGCGATTTTGGAGTCTTTTGATGACGAGGCCTTGTCACGTCTTTTACAAGAGCTAGATGCTCTGCCAGAATTAGAGAGTCTGATTCGGTCGGCTATTGATCCCGATGCTCCTGCAACCATTACAGAAGGTGGCATTATCCGTGCTGGTTTTGATGAGACCTTGGACAAGTATCGCAAGGTGATGAGTGAGGGGACATCATGGATTGCGGATATCGAAGCCAAGGAACGTGAAGCGTCTGGTATTACAACACTAAAAATTGATTATAACCGTAAAGATGGTTACTACTTCCATGTGACCAACTCTAACCTTAGCTTGGTTCCTGACCATTTCTTCCGCAAGGCAACCCTGAAAAATTCAGAGCGTTTTGGAACTGCTGAGTTGGCTAAGATTGAAGGTGAAATGCTTGAGGCACGTGAAAAATCATCAACGCTAGAGTATGATATTTTCATGCGTGTCCGTGAGCAGGTGGAACGCTATATTGACCGTTTGCAATCTTTGGCTAAGGCCATTGCGACAGTCGATGTGCTTCAGAGTTTAGCAGTTACAGCAGAGACGAATCATTATGTTCGTCCTGCGTTCAATGATGAGCATCGTATCGTTATTGATCAAGGCCGTCATGCGGTGGTTGAGAAGGTTATGGGTGTTCAGGAATACATTCCAAACACGATTACCTTTGACAGTCAGACCAATGTTCAGCTCATCACAGGGCCAAATATGAGTGGTAAATCTACCTATATGCGTCAGTTGGCTTTGTCAGTCGTTATGGCTCAGATGGGCTCTTACGTACCAGCAGATAGTATTGATTTGCCAGTTTTTGATGCCATCTATACACGTATTGGTGCTGCAGATGACCTGATTTCAGGTCAGTCAACCTTCATGGTTGAGATGATGGAAGCTAATCAGGCTATTAAGCGGGCGACACCTAATTCCTTGATTATTTTTGATGAGTTGGGACGTGGGACAGCCACCTATGATGGTATGGCTCTAGCTCAGTCTATCATTGAGTTTATTCATGACAAGGTAGGAGCTAAAACCATGTTTGCTACCCATTATCATGAGTTGACAGCCCTGTCAAATACTTTGACACACCTTGTCAACGTTCATGTGGCGACACTTGAAAAGGACGGAGAGGTGACTTTCCTTCACAAGATTGTCGATGGCCCAGCTGACAAATCTTATGGTATTCATGTAGCTAAGATTGCAGGTTTACCAGCAGATTTACTGGAACGTGCTGACACCATCTTGACACAATTAGAGGGCGAGACAGTTACCATCCGACCTCAGGAAAAGGTATCGCCTCAAGAGAAGCCAGCCACTGAAACACATGTCAACGAGCAAATCTCTCTCTTTGATGATTTTACTGAAAATCCGGTTCTTCAAGAGTTACGTGATTTGGACATTTACAATATGACACCGATGCAGGTCATGATGGCTGTAGCGGATTTAAAACAGAAACTATAAAAGAAGCTTGTCGATTGACAGGCTTCTTGTCTTTTATAGGTGTTTCAATTCTTTGTTGAGTTGTTCAATATCCTTTTTCATTTTCCAATAAGAGAAGACCCAAACGAGGAGATAGATAAGGCTGAATTCAATGACTAGCTCCAAGTAGAAAGTTAAACGTAGAGGGAACCATCCGCTGAGGGTAGCTAGTGGAATGAAACCTAGACAGGTCAAGGCGTAGTGAGTGAGGGTTGCACGAAGTAAACTCCACTCAGCCTTACGGAAAATATAACTAGCGACTTCAAAGAGGATACCGATAGCAAACCAAGTGATGAGGCAGTAGGCCAATACCAAAGATCCGTGAACCTGATGTGACGTCATCCATTGTCCAATGGCTGAGTGAGGATTTAGTGGCATGTAGCTTGGTGCCCAGATAAGAGACATAATCATGGATACGACAAGTCCGATAAGGATGCCCTTTGTGCCTGATTTAAAAAGTTGCTTTTTCATTGTAATTTCTCCTTTATTGCTTTGAGGTAACGGCGTGATGAGTAGGTGGTTTCCTTGTTTTTAAGGTGAATTTCAACGAGGCCGTTAGGGGTAATGTTGAAGCGTTCAATTTCTTTGAGGTTGACAATCTCTGATTGTGAGATTTTGATAAAGTAAGATGGCAGTTTTTCTAAAACTTGATAGAGACGTAAGCCTAAGTGGTACTCTCCTTGAATAGTTTCAGCTAGAACTTGACGATTTTCGATGTAGATTCTGGAAATAGCATTAGACTCGATGAAATAAGTTTCGCCATCTTTTTTTCCTTTGAGTCGTTGGTTATCATCCAAAGATTCGACAAACTCGACCACTTGCTGAATCTTGGGCGTCCGACTAGGTGCCTGAATCTGCAACATTTCTTCTTGAAATACCGAGTCAATCTGAACTTTTATTTTCATAACTATCCTTTCTTATTGGTAATTGAGGAGGCCTCCTCCCTTTCACACCTTTATTAAACACTATTTACTAGTCCACAGCAATAGCGTTTGTCTATGTGGTCCTATGTGGTGTCTAAGTGGTTGAAAATATTTTCGAAAACCCCTATACTTAATGAAAACGTACTGACGAGGTAATCACATGAAATCTATAATGAAATGGCTAGCAGGAATTTTTCTTGCCTGCAGTCTGATTTTGAGCTTTTTTACACCTTTTGAAAAGGCGCTAACACTGAACTTGCTTTTGCTTTATTTCTTTGTGAAGCAGTTTATGGATTCGACAAGTTCACCCAAAACCTACCAATGGATTTTCCAAGTCATCTACCTCTTGATTTTTTCTGGGCTCATTTGGTTCAACCTTCGTCATGGGGATATGATTGTTATAGCCACAGCCTTATCTTGGCTAACAGTTGTGTGTGAGTTATGGCTTTATAGGAAGCATCAGTAACAGTTAGAAACATTGTTCTCTCAACCTTTTAGAAGGGAAAATAATAATTATGCCAAAAATCATCGAATTGCCTGAGGTGTTAGCCAACCAGATTGCTGCTGGTGAGGTCGTAGAGCGTCCAGCTAGTGTTGTCAAAGAGTTGGTGGAAAATGCTATTGATGCAGGTAGCACCCAGATTACCATTGAAGTTGAAGAATCAGGTCTCTCAAAAATTCAAATCACAGACAATGGTGAAGGAATGGCTCAAGCTGATGTGGCCATGAGTTTGCGCCGTCATGCAACAAGTAAAATCAAAAATCAAGGAGATCTCTTTCGTATTCGAACCCTTGGTTTTCGAGGTGAGGCCCTACCATCAATAGCTTCTATCAGCCACCTAACTATTGTGACAGCAGCGGATGGAGAAGCCTATGGGACTAAACTGGTTGCTAAAGGTGGAGAAATTGAGAGTCAGGACCCTATTTCAACACCAGTTGGAACAAAGATTACCGTTGAAAACTTATTTTATAATACCCCAGCTCGTCTCAAGTATATGAAGAGTTTACAGGCTGAGTTGGCTCATATTGTCGATGTTGTCAATCGTCTGAGTCTAGCTCATCCCGAGGTTGCCTTTACCCTGCTTAATGATGGTCGTCAGTTGACACAGACATCAGGTACTGGAGACCTCCGTCAAGCCATTGCTGGTATTTATGGTTTGACAACGGCTAAAAAAATGGTGGAGATTTCAAATTCTGACCTTGATTTTGAAGTTTCTGGATATGTTAGTCTCCCTGAGTTGACCCGTGCGAATCGTAACTACATTACGATTCTCATTAACGGACGTTATATTAAAAACTTCCTGCTTAACCGTGCTATTTTTGATGGTTATGGTTCTAAACTCATGGTAGGACGCTTCCCTATTGCGGTTATTGATATTCAGATTGATCCTTATTTGGCTGATGTCAATGTTCACCCAACCAAGCAGGAAGTACGTATTTCTAAAGAAAAAGAGCTCATGGCCCTTATCAGCTCAGCCATTGCTCAAAGCCTTAGAGAGCAGGATTTGATTCCTGATGCCCTTGAAAATCTAGCCAAGTCTAGTACCAGAGGTGCAGCTAAGCCAGTTCAAACCAGTCTTCCACTCAAACAAACCAATCTTTACTATGATAGCAGTCGTAATGATTTCTTTGTCAAACCAGAGACAGTCCAAGAAGATATCAAACCTCTTGTATCAGAGTCAGAGTCTCCAGTTTCATCGGTAGAAAATAAACCGCAACCTTCTGTTAAACAGGCACAACGTTCAGTAGATGAAGGTGATAGCGAACACGAAAAACTTGATTATAAAAACAAGTCGAAAATGAAGCGCATGCTTGAAAATCTGGATAATGAGGAAACATCAACCTTCCCTGAATTAGAGTTTTTTGGTCAAATGCATGGAACCTATCTCTTTGCGCAAGGACAAGGTGGACTTTACATCATTGACCAACATGCTGCTCAAGAACGTGTCAAGTATGAGTACTATCGTGAAAAGATCGGTGAGGTTGACAGCAGTTTACAACAGCTCTTGGTTCCTTATCTCTTTGAATTTTCAGGTTCAGACTACATTAGTTTACAAGAAAAAATGCCCCTTCTGAATCAGGTTGGTATCTATTTAGAGCCTTATGGGAATAATACCTTCATTCTTCGTGAACATCCTATCTGGATGAAGGAAGAAGAGATTGAATCAGCAGTCTATGAAATGTGTGACATGCTTCTTTTGACGAATGAAGTGTCTGTCAAGACCTACCGTGCTGAGTTAGCCATCATGATGAGTTGTAAACGTTCAATCAAGGCCAATCATGCACTTGATGATTACTCTGCGCGTGACCTCCTAGTACAGCTTGCACAGTGTAAAAATCCCTACAATTGCCCTCACGGACGTCCAGTACTTGTCAACTTTACCAAGTCTGATATGGAAAAAATGTTCCGTCGTATCCAAGAAAATCATACCAGTCTACGTGACCTAGGGAAGTATTAAAACTTTTTTTGGTCTTGCTTTACGAATAGGAATGTTAGATTTATAATAGTGGTGAAGATGAGGAATCTTCTAATGTTTTAGCGGATCATTGTAGGATGATTGCCTGATTTTTAAGTTAGGAGGTATAGTGATGAGACACCTAACAAAAACTAATAAACACTTTTTACTTGTTGGCTTAACATTTTTAGCGACTAGCTTGATTTTCTATATTTTGGCCTGGTTAGGTCAACCAAGTTTGGAGAATACTCTCGTAAATGTTTCTAGCATTGCCTTTACTTTAGGCGTTGTAACATATATTCTATTAGGTCTAAAGATGATTACAGATACTTTAAAGACGAGTAGTCATCCTTAAAATAGAGCAAACAGAATCCACTTTCGAGTGGATTTTTTGTTACAATAGTACAGCAGTGCTTGAGATGACAAAATAAACACTCAAGACAATTATCTTACGAGTATAAAATGATAAAGCAACCCATTGAAGAAACGAACGAGAAAGGAAATCACACGCTATGTATGATTACATCAAGGGAACTCTAGTGAAAATTACCGCCAAGTATATTGTTATAGAAGCAAACGGCTTAGGTTATATTGTCACTGTAGCGAATCCATATAGTTTTTCTGACCAAATGAATCAGACTATCCAAGTCTATCTTCATCAGGTTATTAGAGATGATGCCCACCTTCTTTTTGGTTTTCATACTGAAGATGAAAAAGAGGTCTTCCTTAAGCTTATTTCAGTTTCTGGAATAGGTCCGACGACTGCCCTAGCCATTGTTGCTGTAGATGATAATCAAGGCTTGGTTGCTGCTGTTGATAATAGTGACATCAAGTACTTGATGAAGTTTCCAAAGATTGGTAAAAAGACAGCTCAACAAATGGTTCTGGATTTGGCAGGGAAATTTGCAGAGTTACCAACAGAAACAACCAAGACGACACCAAGTCAACCTGAAGGGAATCATCAATTGGATGAGGCTATGGAAGCCTTGCTTGCTCTTGGTTATAAAGCCGCAGAACTTAAGAAAATCAAAGCCTTCTTCGAAGGTACTAATGAAACGGCAGAGCAATACATTAAATCAGCTCTTAAGATGTTGATGAAATGAGGTAAGCAATGGTCAATCGTTGTCGTTGGGTTCCAACAAACAATAAATTATATTGTGATTATCATGATAAGGAGTGGGGAAAGCCTATTGGTGACGACCAAAAACTTTTTGAGCTGCTTTGCTTAGAAAGTTATCAGTCAGGGCTTTCTTGGTTAACCGTTTTAAATAAAAGACAGGCCTTTAATCATGTTTTTCATGATTATGATATTGAGCGTGTTGCCCGGTTTAGTCTAAGTGAACTTGAAGATGCGCTTCAAAATCCAGACATCATTAGGCACAAACTTAAGCTAGAAGCAACCGTAAATAATGCCAAACAAGTACTAAAACTCCAAGATGAATTTGGCTCTCTGTCCCATTATTTTTGGCATTACTTTGATGGAAAGCCCTTGATAAATAATGTACCCACATATAAGGATGTCCCATCATCAACTGACTTATCCCAACAGATTGCCAAAAATCTAAAAAAGAGAGGGTTCAAATTTTTAGGACCGACTACTATATATTCATTTTTACAAGCCGCAGGATTTGTGAATGATCATGAAAACAACTGTGACTTCAAATAAATGAGTAGATTTGATTGACAAGACGAGAAAAACGTGTTAGTTTATAAACGAACATGTTTTTGAGATTATTTTACGAATAATAATATAGGTGAACCAATGAAAGCTGAATTGATTGCAGTAGGAACTGAAATCCTAACCGGGCAAATCACCAATACCAATGCCCAATTTTTATCTGAGAAACTAGCTGAACTAGGAATTGACGTGTACTTTCACACAGCAGTAGGAGACAATGAAAGTCGCCTACTTTCAGTTCTTGATCAAGCCAGTCAGCGTAGTGATTTAGTCATTCTTTGTGGTGGACTTGGCCCTACTGAGGACGACCTAACCAAGCAAACACTGGCTAAATTTTTAGGAAAAGAACTCGTTTTTGATGAGGAGGCTAGTAAAAAACTGGATAGTTTCTTTGCTACTCGTCCTAAACACACACGAACGCCTAATAATGAACGTCAAGCACAAATTGTTGAGGGAGCTATTCCCTTGCAAAACCCGACAGGTCTTGCAGTTGGAGGGATTATTACTGCTCAAGGGGTGACCTATGTAGTCTTACCTGGTCCACCAAGTGAACTCAAACCTATGGTGAATCAAGAACTTATTCCAGCTCTTACTGAGAATCACTCAAGTCTTTATTCGAGAGTCCTAAGATTCTTCGGCGTTGGAGAAAGTCAATTAGTGACTGTTCTTAAGGATTTTATTGTTAACCAAACAGATCCAACCATAGCTCCATACGCTAAAGTGGGGGAAGTAACACTTCGCTTGTCAACGAAGGCTTCTTCGCAAGAAGAAGCAGATCAAAAACTAGATGTTTTAGAAAAACAAATTCGTTCGACTAAAACTCTAGATGGCAAATCCTTATCTGATTTCATTTATGGATATGGAGAGTCTAATAGTTTAGCCTTTGAAGCTTTTCGTTTGCTTAAGCACCATGGCAAGACCATCACTGCAGCTGAAAGCCTAACAGCAGGTTTATTTCAGGCTAGTATTGCTGATTTTTCAGGGGCCTCACAAGTATTTAAAGGTGGATTTGTTACTTATAGCATTGAAGAAAAAGCTAAAATGTTGGATATTCCCTTGTCGCAACTAGAAGAACATGGTGTTGTCAGTCATTTTACTGCAGAAAAAATGGCTGAAGGTGCTCGAGCTAAAACAGATAGCGATTATGGAGTTGCACTTACCGGTGTAGCTGGACCAGATTCATTAGAAGGACACCCAGCAGGTACGGTATTTATTGGTATTGCTGATAGGAATCAAGTAAGGTCAATCAAGGTTGTTATAGGTGGAAGAAGTCGTTCTGATGTTAGATATATTAGTACCCTCTATGCCTTTAACCTAGTTCGCCAAGCTTTATTACAAGAAGACAACTTGATTTAAGTTTGTCTTTAACTATAGAAAGAAGAGGAAAATAAGTGGCTAAGAAAACAAAGAAAACAGAAGAAATTACAAAGAAATTTGGAGATGAGCGTCGTAAAGCACTTGATGATGCTTTGAAGAATATTGAAAAAGATTTTGGTAAAGGTGCAGTGATGCGTCTTGGTGAGCGTGCAGAGCAGAAAGTTCAAGTTATGAGTTCAGGCTCGCTAGCTTTGGATATTGCTCTTGGTGCAGGTGGTTATCCTAAAGGTCGTATTATTGAAATTTACGGACCAGAATCATCAGGTAAGACAACTGTAGCCCTCCATGCTGTTGCTCAAACACAAAAAGAAGGCGGAATTGCTGCCTTTATCGATGCAGAGCATGCCCTTGACCCTGCTTATGCGGCAGCCCTAGGTGTTAATATTGATGAGCTTCTTTTGTCACAACCTGATTCAGGTGAACAAGGTCTCGAAATTGCCGGTAAGCTGATTGACTCTGGTGCAGTTGATTTGGTTGTTGTTGACTCAGTTGCAGCTTTGGTACCTCGTGCAGAAATTGATGGAGATATTGGTGACAGCCATGTCGGACTTCAAGCGCGTATGATGAGTCAAGCCATGCGTAAGCTTTCTGCTTCTATCAACAAAACAAAAACAATTGCTATCTTCATTAACCAATTGCGTGAAAAAGTTGGTATTATGTTTGGTAATCCAGAAACAACCCCTGGTGGACGTGCTCTAAAATTCTATGCATCAGTACGTCTTGATGTACGTGGAAATACGCAAATCAAAGGGACTGGTGATAAAAAAGACCAAAATGTTGGTAAGGAAACTAAAATTAAGGTTGTTAAAAACAAGGTTGCTCCACCATTTAAAGAAGCCTTTGTTGAAATTATGTATGGTGAAGGGATTTCACAAACAGGTGAGCTTGTAAAAATCGCTAGTGACTTAGGCATTATTCAAAAAGCTGGAGCGTGGTTCTCATACAATGGAGAGAAGATTGGTCAAGGATCTGAAAATGCTAAAAAATATTTGGCAGATCATCCAGAAATTTTTGAAGAAATTGATCATAAAGTACGTGTACACTATGGTTTGATTGAACCAGATGAAGAGGATATTGTTGAAGAAGCACAAGTTGAAGAAACATCTGATGAACTTGTTTTAGACCTAGATTCAACCATTGAAATTGAAGAATAAGTGTAAAAGAGCCGACGAGCTCTTTTTTTCTGTTTTAATCTCTTGAATATACAATATAAGTGCACAATAAAAACTCATAAGATTTTCTAGTAAAATAGAATTGAACGAACTAGTTACGAAAGGAAATCTTATGAGCTACCATCATTTTACCATAGACGAGAGTGAAAGTATTCTCATTTACCGTACGCAAGGCCTAAATTTTTCTCAAATTGCTAAGTTACTTCATCGTCATCCATCTAGTATTAGTCGTGAGTGGAAGCGGCATCTAAAAGAAGGAAGCTATTCTCCAAGTCATGCACAGGAATCTTACCATATGGCTAAATCACACTGTGGACGAAAACGTATGCTTGAAATAGATCACAATTTAAGCAATACCGTCAAACATCTATTTCTCAATTACCAATGGTCTCCTGAAGAAATAGAAGGTCGGTTGCGAATAGAGTATGGAAAAACTGTTATTAGTTATCAAACAATCTATAGAGCCATTTACAGAGGTCATTTTGATGATAACTCACTATCTCATGGTGCTCGTGGTGTCATTCGTAAACTTCGTCATCGTGGGAAAACACGTCATACTAAAGGTCATGTTGAAAATAGAGGGAAAATATCCATTTCTCATACAATTCACGAAAGACCAGAAGAAGCTAATAATCGAACTAGAATAGGAGATTGGGAAGCCGATACTGTTGCAGGTAAAACTGGAAAAGCTTGTTTAGTGACTCTAACAGACCGTTATTCTCGTTTTCTAAAAATCAAAAAGGTAGCTGTTAAGAAAAGCAAGTTGGTAATAGAAGCTATGGTAAAAATGTTAGAACCCTTGACGAAGTATACAGTAACTCCTGATAGAGGGAAAGAATTCACGTATCATCAGAAATTGAGTGATCAATTGAACATTGAAGTCTATTTTCCTGACCCTCATGCTCCATGGCAACGAGGAACCAATGAGAACACGAATGGATTACTTAGAGAATATTTTCCAAAGGGTAGTGATCTAACATTGGTTGATGATCAGACTATTCAGCTATGGGAGAACAAACTTAATAATAGGCCACGAAAATGTCTTAACTGGAAAACACCTTATGAAGTATTCTATGGGGAAAGTATGCACTTAATTTGACAATTCAAGCTAAATAAAAAACGGTCTATGGTAATTGAAAAAAGTCACCAAGATTCAAAATAGGTCGCTAGACCGATTTCTTAAATCAAGGACAGTGATAAGATAATAGTATCATGTGACAGAAAGAGAGAATTAACATGATTAAGATTTATACAATCTCAAGTTGTACAAGTTGTAAAAAAGCAAAAACATGGTTGAACAACCATCAACTTCCTTATAAAGAACAAAACCTTGGTAAAGAACCACTTACAAAAGAAGAAATCTTAAACATCCTATCAAAAACAGAGAATGGTGTTGAGAGTATTGTTTCATCAAAAAATCGCTATGCTAAAGCTCTAAATTGTGATATCGACGAGCTCAGTGTCAGTGAAGTGATTGATTTGATTCAAGAAAACCCAAGAATCTTGAAGAGTCCAATCTTAATTGATGATAAGAGATTGCAAGTGGGTTATAAGGAAGATGATATCCGTGCTTTCTTACCACGTTCAATACGAAATGTCGAAAATTCACAAGCACGCATGCGCGCAGCTCTATAAAAAAGTAAAAAAGGAGATACTTGCGATCTTCTTTTTACGTTTACTCTGGTATAGAAAATAAGTATTGACATTAGTTCGCAAACTTGATAGACTAATAAAGTCTTAAGGAAATTGTCCAGTAACAAAAAGTTTGAAAAACTTTAAAAAAGTTATTGACAAGACAGGTCAGAGATGATATTATAAATAAGCTGTTTCGCGAGAGACAGCGGACACGAGAAGTGAAAAAAAACTTCAAAAAAAGTGTTGACAAGGCATTCTAAATTTGCTAGAATATAGAAGTTGTCTTAAGAGAGACAAAGACCTTTGAGAACTGAATAAGAAACCAAGTGCAGGGTTATAGAAGAAATTATAACCTGTCAATTTACAAGAATAAATCGTCAGACGACGGTAATGAGTTAACGCTCGAACAATTATTAAATTTTTTAATGAGAGTTTGATCCTGGCTCAGGACGAACGCTGGCGGCGTGCCTAATACATGCAAGTAGAACGCTGAAGAGAGGAGCTTGCTCTTCTTGGATGAGTTGCGAACGGGTGAGTAACGCGTAGGTAACCTGCCTTGTAGCGGGGGATAACTATTGGAAACGATAGCTAATACCGCATAACAATGGATGACCCATGTCATTTATTTGAAAGGGGCAAATGCTCCACTACAAGATGGACCTGCGTTGTATTAGCTAGTAGGTGAGGTAACGGCTCACCTAGGCGACGATACATAGCCGACCTGAGAGGGTGATCGGCCACACTGGGACTGAGACACGGCCCAGACTCCTACGGGAGGCAGCAGTAGGGAATCTTCGGCAATGGGGGCAACCCTGACCGAGCAACGCCGCGTGAGTGAAGAAGGTTTTCGGATCGTAAAGCTCTGTTGTAAGTCAAGAACGAGTGTGAGAGTGGAAAGTTCACACTGTGACGGTAGCTTACCAGAAAGGGACGGCTAACTACGTGCCAGCAGCCGCGGTAATACGTAGGTCCCGAGCGTTGTCCGGATTTATTGGGCGTAAAGCGAGCGCAGGCGGTTTGATAAGTCTGAAGTTAAAGGCTGTGGCTCAACCATAGTTCGCTTTGGAAACTGTCAAACTTGAGTGCAGAAGGGGAGAGTGGAATTCCATGTGTAGCGGTGAAATGCGTAGATATATGGAGGAACACCGGTGGCGAAAGCGGCTCTCTGGTCTGTAACTGACGCTGAGGCTCGAAAGCGTGGGGAGCGAACAGGATTAGATACCCTGGTAGTCCACGCCGTAAACGATGAGTGCTAGGTGTTGGATCCTTTCCGGGATTCAGTGCCGCAGCTAACGCATTAAGCACTCCGCCTGGGGAGTACGACCGCAAGGTTGAAACTCAAAGGAATTGACGGGGGCCCGCACAAGCGGTGGAGCATGTGGTTTAATTCGAAGCAACGCGAAGAACCTTACCAGGTCTTGACATCCCGATGCTATTTCTAGAGATAGAAAGTTACTTCGGTACATCGGTGACAGGTGGTGCATGGTTGTCGTCAGCTCGTGTCGTGAGATGTTGGGTTAAGTCCCGCAACGAGCGCAACCCCTATTGTTAGTTGCCATCATTCAGTTGGGCACTCTAGCGAGACTGCCGGTAATAAACCGGAGGAAGGTGGGGATGACGTCAAATCATCATGCCCCTTATGACCTGGGCTACACACGTGCTACAATGGTTGGTACAACGAGTTGCGAGTCGGTGACGGCAAGCTAATCTCTTAAAGCCAATCTCAGTTCGGATTGTAGGCTGCAACTCGCCTACATGAAGTCGGAATCGCTAGTAATCGCGGATCAGCACGCCGCGGTGAATACGTTCCCGGGCCTTGTACACACCGCCCGTCACACCACGAGAGTTTGTAACACCCGAAGTCGGTGAGGTAACCTTTTGGAGCCAGCCGCCTAAGGTGGGATAGATGATTGGGGTGAAGTCGTAACAAGGTAGCCGTATCGGAAGGTGCGGCTGGATCACCTCCTTTCTAAGGAAAAACGGAATGTACTTGAGTTTCTTATTTAGTTTTGAGAGGTCTTGTGGGGCCTTAGCTCAGCTGGGAGAGCGCCTGCTTTGCACGCAGGAGGTCAGCGGTTCGATCCCGCTAGGCTCCATTGAATCGCAAGATTCAAGTATTGTCCATTGAAAATTGAATATCTATATCAAATTCCATATGTAATTAATTACATATAGATAGTAACAAGAAAATAAACCGAAACGCTGTGAATATTTAATGAGTTAGGTCGAAAGACCAAAATAAGGTTAAGTTAATAAGGGCGCACGGTGGATGCCTTGGCACTAGAAGCCGATGAAGGACGTGACTAACGACGAAATGCTTTGGGGAGCTGTAAGTGAGCAATGATCCAGAGATGTCCGAATGGGGGAACCCGGCAGGTAATGCCTGTCACTCATTACTGTTAAGGTAATGTAGAGGAAGACGCAGTGAACTGAAACATCTAAGTAGCTGCAGGAAGAGAAAGCAAAAGCGATTGCCTTAGTAGCGGCGAGCGAAACGGCAAGAGGGCAAACCGAAGAGTTTACTCTTCGGGGTTGTAGGACTGCAACGTGGACTTAAAGATTATAGAAGAACTACCTGGGAAGGTAGGCCAAAGAGAGTAATAGCCTCGTATTCGAAATAGTCTTTATACCTAGCAGTATCCTGAGTACGGCGAGACACGAGAAATCTCGTCGGAATCTGGGAGGACCATCTCCCAACCCTAAATACTCTCTAGTGACCGATAGTGAACCAGTACCGTGAGGGAAAGGTGAAAAGCACCCCGGGAGGGGAGTGAAATAGAACCTGAAACCGTGTGCCTACAACAAGTTCGAGCCCGTTAATGGGTGAGAGCGTGCCTTTTGTAGAATGAACCGGCGAGTTACGATATGATGCGAGGTTAAGTTGAAGAGACGGAGCCGTAGGGAAACCGAGTCTTAATAGGGCGTATTAGTATCATGTCGTAGACCCGAAACCATGTGACCTACCCATGAGCAGGTTGAAGGTGAGGTAAAACTCACTGGAGGACCGAACCAGGGCACGTTGAAAAGTGCTTGGATGACTTGTGGGTAGCGGAGAAATTCCAAACGAACTTGGAGATAGCTGGTTCTCTCCGAAATAGCTTTAGGGCTAGCGTCGATGTTAAGTCTCTTGGAGGTAGAGCACTGTTTGGGTGAGGGGTCCATCCCGGATTACCAATCTCAGATAAACTCCGAATGCCAACGAGATATAATCGGCAGTCAGACTGCGAGTGCTAAGATCCGTAGTCGAAAGGGAAACAGCCCAGACCACCAGCTAAGGTCCCAAAATATATGTTAAGTGGAAAAGGATGTGGGGTTGCACAGACAACTAGGATGTTAGCTTAGAAGCAGCTATTCATTCAAAGAGTGCGTAATAGCTCACTAGTCGAGTGACCCTGCGCCGAAAATGTACCGGGGCTAAAACATATTACCGAAGCTGTGGATACCTTTATAGGTATGGTAGGAGAGCGTTCTATGTGCGAAGAAGGTGTACCGTGAGGAGTGCTGGAGCGCATAGAAGTGAGAATGCCGGTATGAGTAGCGAAAGACAGGTGAGAATCCTGTCCACCGTAAGACTAAGGTTTCCAGGGGAAGGCTCGTCCGCCCTGGGTTAGTCGGGACCTAAGGAGAGACCGAAAGGTGTATCCGATGGACAACAGGTTGATATTCCTGTACTAGAGTATATAGTGATGGAGGGACGCAGTAGGCTAACTAAACCAGACGATTGGAAGTGTCTGGCCAAGCAGTGAGGTGTGATATGAGTCAAATGCTTATATCTATAACATTGAGCTGTGATGGGGAGCGAAGTTTAGTAGCGAAGTTAGTGATGTCACACTGCCGAGAAAAGCTTCTAGCGTTAATTATACTCTACCCGTACCGCAAACCGACACAGGTAGTCGAGGCGAGTAGCCTCAGGTGAGCGAGAGAACTCTCGTTAAGGAACTCGGCAAAATGGCCCCGTAACTTCGGGAGAAGGGGCGCTGACTTATGGTCAGCCGCAGTGAATAGGCCCAAGCAACTGTTTATCAAAAACACAGCTCTCTGCTAAATCGTAAGATGATGTATAGGGGGTGACGCCTGCCCGGTGCTGGAAGGTTAAGAGGAGTGCTTAGCAATAGCGAAGGTATGAATTGAAGCCCCAGTAAACGGCGGCCGTAACTATAACGGTCCTAAGGTAGCGAAATTCCTTGTCGGGTAAGTTCCGACCCGCACGAAAGGCGTAATGATTTGGGCACTGTCTCAACGAGAGACTCGGTGAAATTTTAGTACCTGTGAAGATGCAGGTTACCCGCGACAGGACGGAAAGACCCCATGGAGCTTTACTGCAGTTTGATATTGAGTATCTGTACCACATGTACAGGATAGGTAGGAGCCTATGACCTCGGGACGCCAGTTTCGAGTGAGGCGTTGTTGGGATACTACCCTTGTGTTATGGCTACTCTAACCCAGATAGGTTATCCCTATCGGAGACAGTGTCTGACGGGCAGTTTGACTGGGGCGGTCGCCTCCTAAAAGGTAACGGAGGCGCCCAAAGGTTCCCTCAGAATGGTTGGAAATCATTCGCAGAGTGTAAAGGTATAAGGGAGCTTGACTGCGAGAGTTACAACTCGAGCAGGGACGAAAGTCGGGCTTAGTGATCCGGTGGTTCCGCATGGAAGGGCCATCGCTCAACGGATAAAAGCTACCCTGGGGATAACAGGCTTATCTCCCCCAAGAGTTCACATCGACGGGGAGGTTTGGCACCTCGATGTCGGCTCGTCGCATCCTGGGGCTGTAGTCGGTCCCAAGGGTTGGGCTGTTCGCCCATTAAAGCGGCACGCGAGCTGGGTTCAGAACGTCGTGAGACAGTTCGGTCCCTATCCGTCGCGGGCGTAGGAAATTTGAGAGGATCTGCTCCTAGTACGAGAGGACCAGAGTGGACTTACCGCTGGTGTACCAGTTGTTCTGCCAAGAGCATCGCTGGGTAGCTATGTAGGGAAGGGATAAACGCTGAAAGCATCTAAGTGTGAAGCCCACCTCAAGATGAGATTTCCCATGATTTTATATCAGTAAGAGCCCTGAGAGATGATCAGGTTGATAGGTTAGAAGTGGAAGTGTGGTGACACATGTAGCGGACTAATACTAATAGCTCGAGGACTTATCCAAAGAAAGTAACTGAGACATATTGACAACGATTTGGTTTCTTGATACAGTATAGATATTCAATTTTGAGTTGAGAATACTCAGAGTTAAGTGACGATAGCCTAGGAGATACACCTGTTCCCATGCCGAACACAGAAGTTAAGCCCTAGTACGCCTGATGTAGTTGGGGGTTGCCCCCTGTTAGATACGGTAGTCGCTTAGCGCAAAGGGAGTTTAGCTCAGCTGGGAGAGCATCTGCCTTACAAGCAGAGGGTCAGCGGTTCGATCCCGTTAACTCCCATTAAGCGGGTGTAGTTTAGTGGTAAAACTACAGCCTTCCAAGCTGTTGTCGCGAGTTCGATTCTCGTCACCCGCTTTATTTGGAAACAAATAACCAAGCATTTAGCTTGGGCGCGTAGCTCAGATGGTTAGAGCGCACGCCTGATAAGCGTGAGGTCGGTGGTTCGATTCCACTCGTGCCCATTATATGGTCCGTTGGTCAAGGGGTTAAGACACCGCCTTTTCACGGCGGTAACACGGGTTCGAATCCCGTACGGACTATATTTTATGGAGGATTACCCAAGTCCGGCTGAAGGGAACGGTCTTGAAAACCGTCAGGCGTGTAAAAGCGTGCGTGGGTTCGAATCCCACATCCTCCTTATAATTAACGCGGGATGGAGCAGCTAGGTAGCTCGTCGGGCTCATAACCCGAAGGTCGTAGGTTCAAATCCTGCTCCCGCAATATGGCTCGGTAGCTCAGTTGGTAGAGCAATGGATTGAAGCTCCATGTGTCGGCGGTTCGATTCCGTCTCGCGCCATTTGTTTATATTTTGGAAGGGTAGCGAAGAGGCTAAACGCGGCGGACTGTAAATCCGCTCCTTCGGGTTCGGGGGTTCGAATCCCTCCCCTTCCATAGTTACGGGCATAGTTTAAAGGTAGAACTAAGGTCTCCAAAACCTTCAGTGTGGGTTCAATTCCTACTGCCCGTGTTAGTAAAGTGGCGAATGTGGTGAAGTGGTTAACACATCAGATTGTGGCTCTGACATTCGGGGGTTCGATTCCCCTCATTCGCCTATATTTTTGGGGTATAGCCAAGCGGTAAGGCAAGGGACTTTGACTCCCTCATGCGTTGGTTCGAATCCAGCTACCCCAGTTATACTTTGCCGGCGTGGCGGAATTGGCAGACGCGCTGGACTCAAAATCCAGTGTCCGCAAGGACGTGCCGGTTCGACCCCGGCCGCCGGTATAAGTTACACTCCTTAAGGAGTGTTTTTTTGTCTATAGGAGTTTATTTTTTATGTCTGATAAATTTCAGCTTCTCTTAAAACAAATTCGTTTTCCTGAGGATCACGATGCTTTTAAAGAAATTAAAGATGGTTCTATTGAAACAGTAAAGCTATTTAAATCAAAACGCCAATGGTTCTTTGTTTTTTCTTTTCCTAGTGTTCTGTCTTATGAGTCTTTTGCTCTTTTTGATAGTTTACTTCACTCTTCTTTTAATTCTTTAGGTGCTAAAGCTTCTTTTGAGATTCGTTTAGTTTCTACTGCTTGCGATGATTCTTTACTTGGAGATTACTTTTCATATGCTTTAGATAGTTTAAAAGTGTCACACTTTTCTACTTATTCTTTATTCTCAAATCTAAAGGTTGAGATTTCGAATAATAGTATTTTTGTTAAGGCTCCAGAGCATATTATAAAGGAAAATTTACAAGATAGATTTATTTCTTTGATATCTAAATCTCTTTCTCAAGTTGGTTTATCTGATGTATCCATTTCTGTTGTCGAAGATAAGGAAGCTTCATCTTCTTTAGAAGAGGCTTACCAAACAAATAAGGTTTCTTTACAAGAACAAGCTGAGTCTCAAGCAAGACAAGCGCTTCAATCTATTCTTGAAAGTGCCCCAGCACCGAAACCTGTGACCGAACCATCACAAAATTTTGCTGAGAAACAAAGTCAACGTCAAGCTAGTTTTGATAAGGCTGAAATAACGCCAATGGTTGATATTAATTCTGAAGAGAATCGTGTTGTTTTTGAAGGATATATTTTTGATGTAGAGCAACGTGAAACTAAGACGGGTCGAATTATTATTAATTTCAAGGTAACTGATTATACCTCTAGTTTTGCTATGCAACGATGGGTCAAAGATAGTGATGAGCTTGCTAAGTTCGATATGATAAAAAAGGGGAACTGGGTAAGGGTTCGTGGCCGTATCGAGAATAATCCTTTCACTCATAGTCTGACTATGAATGTGCAAGATATTAAAGAAATTTCACATACTCCTCGTAAGGATTTGATGCCTGAGGGACAAAAGCGTGTAGAATTTCATGCGCATACCAACATGTCTACTATGGATGCAATGCCAACTGTTGAAGATCTTATTGATACTGCTGCCTCTTGGGGACACCCAGCAGTTGCTATAACAGATCATGCTAATGTTCAGAGCTTTCCTCATGGCTACCATAGGGCTAAGAAAGCTGGGATTAAGGCTATTTTTGGTCTTGAAGCCAATCTTGTTGAGGATAAAGTTCCTATTGTTTATAATTCTGAGGATTTGGAATTAAAAGAAGCAACTTATGTTGTATTTGACGTTGAGACAACGGGCTTGTCTGCTGTTCATAATGATTTGATTCAGATTGCGGCATCAAAAATGCATAAAGGTAATATTATTGAGCAATTTGATGAATTCATAGATCCAGGACATCCTCTTTCTGCATTTACTACTGAGTTGACCGGTATTACTGATAATCATGTTAAGGGTGCTAAACCTTTAGTGCAAGTTTTACAGGAGTTTCAAGAATTCTGTCAAGGAACTGTTCTAGTGGCCCATAATGCGACCTTTGACGTTGGTTTTATGAATGCCAATTACGAAAGACATCAGTTACCAACAATTTCACAACCGGTTATTGATACTTTAGAATTTGCACGAAATCTTTATCCTGAGTATAAGCGTCATGGTTTGGGTCCTTTGACGAAGCGGTTTGGTGTGGCTTTGGATCATCACCATATGGCCAATTATGATGCGGAAGCTACGGGTCGTTTGTTGTTTATCTTCATAAAAGATGTGTTTGATAAGCACGGTTTGACTAATCTGGAACAGTTGAACACGGAGTTGGTTTCTGAAGATTCGTATAAAAAATCTCGTGTCAAACATGCAACTCTATATGTTCAGAATCAAACTGGCTTGAAGAATATCTTTAAGTTGGTAAGTCTATCAAATGTCTCATACTTTGAGGGAGTAGCACGTATTCCTCGTACGGTCTTAGATGAGTATCGTGAGGGAATTATTGTAGGTTCTGCTTGTGCTGATGGTGAGGTTTTTGATACGCTTCTGTCTCACGGTATTGACAAGGCGGTTGAAGTTGCCAAATATTATGACTTTATTGAAGTTATGCCACCGGCAATTTATGCTCCCTTGATTGCAAAGGATTTAATCAAGGATGAGGCGGCTATAGAACAACTGATTAGAGATTTGATTGAAGTCGCTAATCGTCTGGACAAGTCTGTGCTGGCTACAGGAAATGTACACTATATCAACCCTGAGGATGCCATTTATCGTGAAATCATTGTTCGCGCTTTGGGACAAGGAGCCATGATTAATAGGCCAATTGGTAAGGGAGAAAATGCGAAACCTGCTCCTTTACCTGAAGCTCATTTTAGGACAACTAACGAGATGCTAGACGACTTTGCCTTTTTAGGAAAAGACTTAGCCTATGAAATTGTTGTAACTAATACGCAGGCTATGGCAGATCAAATTGAAGAGGTTGAGGTTGTCAAAAAAGACTTGTACACACCTTTCATTGATCGAGCGGAAGAACAGGTTGCGGAGATGACATATGCTAGAGCGTTTGAGCTCTATGGTAATCCTTTACCTGATATTATTGACCTGCGAATTGAGAAAGAGTTGTCTTCAATTCTTGGTAATGGTTTTGCCGTAATCTACCTGGCTTCGCAGATGCTAGTTAACCGTTCAAATGAACGTGGCTACCTAGTTGGTTCGCGTGGATCTGTCGGATCTAGTTTTGTTGCGACGATGATTGGAATTACTGAGGTCAATCCGATGCCACCTCATTATCTATGTCCTAATTGTCAACACTCAGAGTTTATTACAGATGGTTCCTATGGATCTGGCTTCGATTTGCCTGATAAGGAATGTTCAGAATGTGGAACGGAGTATAAAAAAGATGGTCAGGATATTCCTTTCGAGACCTTCCTAGGTTTTGATGGGGATAAGGTACCTGATATCGATTTGAACTTTTCCGGAGATGATCAGCCATCAGCCCACTTGGACGTTCGTGATATTTTTGGAGAACAATATGCTTTTCGTGCCGGAACAGTAGGAACTGTTGCAGATCGGACTGCTTATGGTTTTGTTAAAGGTTACGAACGTGATTACAATAAGTTTTACCGTGATGCCGAGGTCGATCGTTTAGCCATGGGGGCTGCGGGTGTTAAGCGAAACACTGGTCAGCACCCGGGTGGTATTGTTGTTATTCCAAATTATATGGATGTCTATGATTTCACACCTGTTCAATATCCGGCTGATGATGTAACGGCTGCCTGGCAGACGACTCACTTTAACTTCCACGATATTGATGAGAACGTGTTGAAGCTTGATATTCTGGGACATGATGATCCGACTATGATTCGTAAGTTGCAGGATTTATCAGGAATTGATCCAAAAGATATTCGAGCAGATGATCCAGATGTAATGAAACTTTTTTCAGGGACTGATATTTTAGGAGTAACACCTGAACAGATTGGGACACCAACGGGAATGTTGGGAATCCCTGAGTTTGGGACTAACTTTGTTCGTGGTATGGTCGACGAGACGCATCCGACGACCTTTGCGGAACTCTTACAGTTATCTGGTTTGTCCCACGGAACAGACGTTTGGTTAGGTAATGCACAAGATTTGATTAAGGAAGGTATCGCCACTCTGAAAACAGTTATCGGTTGTCGTGATGATATCATGGTATACTTAATGCATGCGGGATTAGATCCTAAGATGGCCTTCACAATCATGGAACGTGTGCGTAAGGGGATGTGGTTGAAGATTTCCGAAGAAGAGCGTAATGGCTATATTCAAGCTATGCGTGAAAATAATGTTCCAGACTGGTATATTGAATCTTGTGGTAAAATCAAGTACATGTTCCCTAAAGCCCATGCGGCAGCCTACGTTATGATGGCCCTACGTGTAGCTTATTTCAAAGTGCACCATCCTATTTATTACTATTGTGCCTATTTCTCAATTCGAGCTAAAGCATTTGAGCTTAAGACGATGTCTGCGGGTCTTGATGCTGTTAAAGCTCGAATGGAAGATATTAAGGAGAAACGCCAACGAAATGAAGCGACTAATGTTGAAAATGACTTATTTACGACGCTTGAAATTGTCAATGAAATGTTAGAACGTGGCTTTACCTTTGGTCAGTTGGATCTTTATAAGAGTCAGGCAACTGAATTTCTGATTGAAGGAGATACTTTGATTCCACCGTTTATTGCACTTGAAGGTTTGGGTGAGAACGTTGCTAAGCAAGTGGTTGCTGCGCGTGAGGAAGGTGAATTCCTTTCCAAGACAGAATTGCGTAAACGAGGAGGTCTATCATCTACCTTGGTTGAAAAATTGGATGAAATGGGAATCCTAGGAAATATGCCAGAAGATAATCAATTAAGTCTTTTTGATGATTTCTTTTAATAGCTAAAGAGAATCGTCATCAACTTTGAGAGAATGGAGTCAGTCTCTGTTCTCTTTTTGTTTAGGGGGCTGCATGAGATGCTAAAAAGCCAAAGCTGAGAGGAAACCTTTTTCTTCGTCTTATGGTATACTGATAGAAAATTATAGTTTCAAGGAGTTAATTATGGTTTTACCAAATTTTAAAGAAAATCTTGAGAAATATGCTAGATTACTGGTTGCTAATGGGATTAATGTACAACCTGGTCACACAGTGGCCTTGAGCATTGATGTAGAACAAGCAGAGCTAGCTCATCTCTTAGTTAAAGAAGCCTATGCTCTAGGAGCAGCTGAGGTAATCGTTCAATGGTCAGATGATATTATTAATCGCGAGCGCTTCTTGCATGCTGATATGGACCGCATCGAAGAGGTTCCTGCTTATAAAAAAGCTGAGATGGAATATTTGTTGGCCAAGAAGGCAAGTCGCTTAGGCGTTCGTTCATCAGATCCAGGTGCCCTTAATGGTGTAGCTCCGGAACGTTTATCTGCTCATGCTAAAGCTACTGGAGTGGCCTTTAAACCTATGCAGGTGGCAACTCAGTCTAATAAGGTTAGTTGGACTGTAGCTGCTGCAGCTGGTAAGGAATGGGCTAAGAAGGTCTTTCCTGATGCTTCGAGTGATGAGGAAGCTGTAGATTTACTTTGGGATCAAATTTTCAAGACCTGTCGTGTTTATGAAGAGGATCCTGTACGTGCCTGGAAGGAACATGCTGACCGTTTGGATGCTAAAGCACGCCTACTCAATGAGGCACAATTCTCAGCCTTACACTACCAAGCACCTGGAACAGATTTGACTCTAGGATTGCCTAAAAACCATGTTTGGGAGTCTGCAGGTGCCATTAATGCGCAAGGTGAAGGTTTCCTTCCTAATATGCCAACAGAAGAGGTCTTTACGGCACCAGATTTTCATCGTGCAGATGGTTATGTCTCAAGCACAAAGCCTCTAAGCTACAATGGTAATATTATTGAGGGAATCAAGGTAACCTTCAAAGATGGTGAAATTGTAGATATCACAGCGGATCAAGGTGATGAAGTGATGAAGAATCTCGTCTTCAACAATAATGGAGCGCGTGCTCTAGGTGAATGTGCTTTGGTTCCAGATCCAAGTCCGATTTCACAGTCAGGCATCACTTTCTTTAACACTCTTTTTGATGAGAATGCATCCAACCACCTAGCTATTGGAGCAGCCTATGCTACTAGTGTTAAGGGAGGGGCAGACATGACAGAAGAGGAGCTTAAGGAAGCTGGACTTAATCGTTCTGATGTACACGTAGACTTTATGATTGGTTCAAATCAAATGGATATTGATGGTATCCGCCAAGATGGTAGTCGTGTACCGATCTTCCGAAATGGGGATTGGGTAATCTAAGTATGATGGAGAATTTATCATGATTGGAAGTATGATAGTTGGTTTTCTAATTGGCCTTATTGCCTCTGCTATATCAAATAGGGGTGAACATATGGGCTGTATTGGTAAGACCTTTGTTGGATGGCTAGGTGCTTTTGTTGGTCAGCTTCTTTTTGGAAATTGGGGACCGATGCTAGCAGATACTGCTATCGTTCCTTCAGTACTAGGTGCTGTTATCTTATTAGCCCTTTTTTGGAATCGTAATAGTTAGAAATGAAAGAGTTCTGAGGTATTGGTTAGATATCTAAGGACTCTTTTTTCTTATTTTTTCATTTTCATATACCACTTTTAGAAAAACTGTGGTAGAGTAATAAAAACAGCATCTATTTGGAAAGGACTAGAAATGAGTGACTTAGATAAAAACATGGCTGTAAAAAGTATGGTAGTTATGCGTAAGGCTTTTCGTACCATCGATGCCAAGGTTTCTGAGACCTTTAAAGAATTTAATTTGACACCAACTCAATTTGGTGTCATGGACGTGCTTAATGCCAAAGGACGTATGAAGATTGGCGAATTAATTGACCGCATGCTTGCCACCTCCGGGAATATGACTGTTGTCATTAAAAATATGGAGAAAAAAGGTTGGTTGACGCGAGAAGCCTGCCAAACAGATAAGCGTGCTTTCGAGGTTGATTTGACGGATGAGGGCCGTCGTATTATTCAAGCAGCAATCCCGCCACATCAGCGAGCTATTGAGGAGACTTTTTCCGTTCTGACACCTGAAGAGCAGGCACAGTTGGTAGAGCTCCTGAAAAAATTTAAGAATGTCTGAGCATATTTCTTTATATTTCTAATGGAATTATATATATTACTATGTAGTAGTAAATATTAATTATTAGAAATACAAAGGAAACGCATCATGAAAAACATTCTATTTATCGTTGGATCTCTTCGCAAGGGATCATTTAACCACCAATTAGCAGAAGAAGCTGAGAAAATGCTAGCTGGTAAAGCTAATGTTTCTTATCTTGACTATAGTCAAGTACCTGTTTTTAATCAGGATTTAGAAAGTCCGGTTCTTCCAGTTTTGGCAGAAGTTCGAGAACAGGTCTTGGCAGCAGACGCAATTTGGATTTTTTCACCGGTTTATAATTTCTCAATTCCTGGGCCAGTGAAAAATTTGCTTGACTGGTTGAGCCGTGCCCTTGACCTATCAGATCCTTCAGGGCCATCAGCTCTTCAAGATAAGATTGTAACCGTGTCATCAGTTGCTAATGGTGGTCACAATCAACTTTTTGATGCCTACAAAGACTTGTTACCATTTATCCGTACCCAAGTGGTCGGTGATTTTACAGCGACACGTGTAAATGATACAGCCTGGGCGGATGGGAAATTCCTAGCGACTGAAGAAGTTCTTGAAAGCCTTCAGAATCAAGCGGAATCTTTGATTGAAGCGATTAAATAAGAATAATGAATACCCGAGGTTTCTAGCTTCGGGTATTTTTATACCTTGAATTGTCAAATTAAGTGCATACTTTCCCCATAGAATACTTCATAAGGTGTTTTCCAGTTAAGACATTTTCGTGGCCTATTATTAAGTTTGTTCTCCCATAGCTGAATAGTCTGATCATCAACCAATGTTAGATCACTACCCTTTGGAAAATATTCTCTAAGTAATCCATTCGTGTTCTCATTGGTTCCTCGTTGCCATGGAGCATGAGGGTCAGGAAAATAGACTTCAATGTTCAATTGATCACTCAATTTCTGATGATACGTGAATTCTTTCCCTCTATCAGGAGTTACTGTATACTTCGTCAAGGGTTCTAACATTTTTACCATAGCTTCTATTACCAACTTGCTTTTCTTAACAGCTACCTTTTTGATTTTTAGAAAACGAGAATAACGGTCTGTTAGAGTAACTAAACAAGCTTTTCCAGTTTTACCTGCAACAGTATCGGCTTCCCAATCTCCTATTCTAGTTCGATTATTAGCTTCTTCTGGTCTTTCGTGAATTGTATGAGAAATGGATATTTTCCCTCTATTTTCAACATGACCTTTAGTATGACGTGTTTTCCCACGATGACGAAGTTTACGAATGACACCACGAGCACCATGAGATAATGAGTTATCCTCAAAATGTCCTCGGTAAATGGCTCTATAGATTGTTTGATAACTAATAACAGTTTTTCCGTACTCTAATTGCAACCGACCTTCTATTTCTTCAGGAGACCATTGGTAATCGAGAAATAGATGTTTGACGGTATTGCTTAAATTGTGATCTATTTCAAGCATACGTTTTCGTCCACAGTGTGATTTAGCCATATGGTAAGATTCCTGTGCATGATTTGGAGAATAAGCTCCTGATTTTGTATGGCGCTTCCACTCACGACTAATACTAGATGGATGACGATGAAGTAACTTAGCAATTTGAGAAAAATTTAGGCCTTGCGTACGGTAAATGAGAATACTTTCACGCTCGTCTATGGTAAAATGATGGTAGCTCATAAGATTTCCTTTCGTAACTAGTTCGTTCAATTCTATTTTACTAGAAAATCTTATGAGTTTTTATTGTGCACTTATATTGTATATTCAAGATGCAATAATGAAAAAAAGACACCCTAAGGTGTCTTCGTATTATAAAGGCGGTAGACGGATTTGAACCGACGATCAAGCTTTTGCAGAGCCGTGCCTTACCACTTGGCTATACCGCCATAACAAATACCATTCTATCGAAAAAAAAAAGATTCGTCAAGTCTCTTTCATCAAATTGACTGGTTGATTATTCAAACTGCCTATTTACAAGAAACATAAAGAGGTTGAAAGACATTCAACCTCTTCATATTAATTATAACTGTTGTAGATTGATTACTAACATGTTAGTGTTGATTATTGTCTAATCAAGTAATCAAAGGCTCCAATAGCAGCTGTAGCACCAGACCCCATGGAGATAATGATTTGCTTGTAGGCGCTATCTGTACAGTCACCTGCAGCAAAAATACCAGGGATATTTGTTGAACCAAATTTATCAACGATAATTTCTTGGCGCTCATTGAGTTCAATGCCACTATCTTTGAGCCAAGCAGTACTTGGTACAAGACCAATTTGAACAAAGACACCTTCAAGATCAAGATGTTTTTCTGCGTTTGTATCACGCTCAACGTAATTCAAACCAGTTACATGATCTTGACCAACAATTTCTTTGGTTGCAACGTTCTTAAGAATGGTTAGATTATCAGTTTTAGCAGCTCGTTCTTGTAAGACTTGATCTGCCTTTAATTCAGGTAAGAACTCTAAGACCGTAACATGTTTAGTAATGCCTGCTAAATCTAAAGCCGCTTCCAAACCTGAGTTACCACCACCGATAACTGCAACATTCTTTCCTTCAAATAGAGGACCATCACAGTGTGGGCAGTAAGTAACCCCTTTATTGCGGAATTCTTCCTCGCCAGGAACGTTGATATTACGCCATTTGGCTCCGAGAGCTAGGATAGCAGTTTTGGATTTTAAAACGGCACCGTTAGCCAGTGTCACTTCAATGAGTTCTTTTTTCTCAATGCCAGTAGCTAATTGACTTTTGATGATATCAACATCATAAGATTTCGTATGCTCTTCAACTTGGGCCATTAACTTAGGACCTTCTGTATATAGCGTACCAATCATGTTCTCAATGCCGACTGTCTCGATAACTTGTCCACCAAAGGTTTCTGCTAAAAGACCAGTTTTTAAACCTTTACGGGCAGCATAGATGGCCGCACTGTTTCCAGCAGGACCACCACCAATAACCAAAACATCATAGACACCTTTATCAGCGAAGGCATCAGCATCAAGTGGTCCGTCCAATTTTTCTACAAGCTGTTCAATGGTTGCGCGACCAGATGTAAATTCTTCTTGGTCTTTGTAAACCGTAGGAACAGACATGATACCTTTAGCTTTGACCTCATCCTGATACATCCCACCTTCAATCATGGTGTGAGTGATATTTGGGTTCAAAACAGCCATTATATTAAAGGCTTGAACAACGTCTGGACAATTGTGACATGTTAATGAAACATAAGTCTCTAAATCGATGGGTTTATCAATCTTCTTGATACGTTCGATAGTGTCCTCATCAACTTTAGGTGGACGACCAGAAACTTGCAAGAGAGCTAAAATGAAAGATGTGAATTCGTGGCCCATTGGTAAGCCTGAGAAAATAACACGACTTTTTTGCCCTTTTTGTGCAATACCAAAACTAGGTTGACGTTTTAAATGTGTTGATTCAAGACTAATACGGTCAGACATAGCGGCAATCTCGTCTAGAAATTCTTTTACTTTTCGAGAATTATCGTCATCCCCTAAGTCTGTTTGTAATACAATATCAGATTCTAGTAAATTTAAATATTGTGCTAATTGCGTCTTGATTTCTTTATCTAAGACCATGGATACCCCCTGGTTGTTAAATTTTACCTACAAGATCTAAGCTAGGAGTAAGTGTTTCAGCTCCTTCTTTCCATTTGGCTGGACAAACTTCACCTGGATGTTGGCGAATATATTGAGCAGCACGGACTTTATCAATAAGAGTGCTTGCATCACGTCCAATACCATCAGCGTTAATTTCCATCATTTGGATAACGCCATCTGGATCAATGATGAATGTACCACGTTGTGCGAGACCATCTTCCCCAAGAACATCAAAGCCTTGTGAGATGTGGTGTGAAGGATCTCCAATCATAGGGTAAGTAATAGTTCCAACAACATCTGAGTCATCATGCCAAGCTTTGTGAACAAAGTGAGTGTCAGTAGAGACAGAGTAAACCTCTACACCAAGAGATTTAAGAGCTTCATATTGTTCTTGAAGGTCACCGAGTTCAGTTGGGCAGACAAATGAGAAATCTGCAGGGTAGAAGCAGAAAACAGCCCATTTTCCCTTAACATCTTCATCTGTAACAGTCATGAATTCCCCGTTGTGGTAAGCTTGTGCTGAAAATTCAATAATTTCTTTTCCGACTAATGACAAAATAATGTCCTCCTCTATTTTTGATAGCCTAATTATAAACAAAATACTTATCAACCTCAAAGAAAACGATTGCAATTTTAATACGGGTGAATTTTTTCTAATGGTCAGACTGATTTTAGAGCTTGTCAAATGTCACTTTTTTTGATAAACTACTATAGTTGCGTAAAGTGACAAATACTCATTCTAAGCCGATTGTGGTCTTGTTGCCGCAGGGTGGGACTGCAAGTCTAAAGCTTAGAAGAGGAAAAAACAATTTTTAAGGAGAAATACTCATGGCAGTAATTTCAATGAAACAACTTCTTGAGGCTGGTGTTCACTTCGGTCACCAAACTCGTCGCTGGAATCCTAAGATGGCTAAGTACATCTTCACAGAACGTAACGGAATCCACGTTATCGACTTGCAACAAACTGTAAAAATGGCTGATACAGCTTACGAATTCGTTCGTGAAGCAGCAGCTAACGATGCAGTAATCTTGTTCGTTGGTACTAAAAAACAAGCAGCTGAAGCAGTAGCTGAAGAAGCAACTCGTGCTGGTCAATACTACATCAACCACCGTTGGTTGGGTGGTACTCTTACAAACTGGGATACTATCCAAAAACGTATCGCTCGTTTGAAAGAAATCAAACAAATGGAAGCTGATGGAACTTTCGAAGTTCTTCCTAAGAAAGAAGTTGCACTTCTTAACAAACAACGTGCACGTCTTGAAAAATTCTTGGGTGGTATCGAAGATATGCCTCGCATTCCAGATGTAATCTACATCGTTGACCCACACAAAGAACAAATCGCTGTTAAAGAAGCTAAAAAACTTGGTATCCCAGTTGTAGCGATGGTTGATACAAACGCTGATCCAGATGAGATTGATGTAATCATCCCAGCTAACGATGACGCTATCCGTGCCGTTAAATTGATCACTTCAAAAATGGCTGATGCTATCATCGAAGGTAACCAAGGTGAAGATGCTTCTGCAGATTTCCAAGAAGCAGCTGCAGCTGATTCAATCGAAGAAATCGTTGAAGTTGTCGAAGGTGACAACAACTAATCTTTAAGATTGGTTTGGGCTCGATGCCCACTAAAGATACGACAAACACCTAAGGGGCGGGGCTCAGCCCTGCCCCTTAGTTTGATAAAATAAATTTGGAGAAAAACAAAATGGCAGAAATTACAGCTAAACTTGTTAAAGAATTGCGTGAAAAATCTGGTGCTGGTGTCATGGACGCTAAAAAAGCATTGGTTGAAGTTGAAGGTGATATCGAAAAAGCGATTGAATTGCTTCGCGAAAAAGGTATGGCTAAAGCAGCTAAGAAAGCTGACCGTGTTGCAGCTGAAGGTTTGACTGGTGTTTACGTTAACGGTAACGTTGCAGCAGTTGTTGAAGTTAATGCTGAAACTGACTTCGTTGCGAAGAACGCTCAATTCGTTGAGTTGGTAAACGAAACAGCTAAAGTAATTGCTGAAGGTAAACCAGCTAACAACGAAGAAGCACTTGCATTGACTATGCCTTCAGGTGAAACTCTTGAAGCTGCATACGTAACTGCTACAGCTACTATCGGTGAAAAGATTTCATTCCGTCGTTTTGCAGTTGTTGAGAAAACTGATGCACAACACTTCGGAGCTTACCAACACAACGGTGGACGTATCGGTGTTGTTTCAGTTATCGAAGGTGGAGATGATGCTCTTGCAAAACAAATCTCAATGCACATCGCAGCGATGAAACCAACTGTTCTTTCATACACTGAATTGGACGAACAATTTGTCAAAGATGAATTGGCACAACTTAACCACGCTATCGATCAAGATAACGAAAGCCGTGCTATGGTTAACAAACCAGCTCTTCCACACCTTAAATATGGTTCTAAAGCTCAATTGACTGATGCTGTTCTTGCTCAAGCTGAAGAAGATATCAAAGCTGAGTTGGCTGCTGAAGGTAAACCAGAAAAAATCTGGGATAAAATTATCCCAGGTAAAATGGACCGCTTCTTGCTTGACAACACTAAAGTTGACCAAGCATACACACTTCTTGCTCAAGTTTACATCATGGACGACAGCAAAACAGTTGAAGCTTACCTTGAATCAGTAAACGCTTCAGTAGTAGAATTCGTTCGCTTTGAAGTTGGTGAAGGTATCGAAAAAGCATCTAACGACTTTGAATCAGAAGTTGCAGCTACAATGGCAGCAGCGCTTAACAACTAATTCTAGTTGCTAGATAAAAAGAAAAGAAGTTACGTGAATGAATCGTAACTTCTTTTTTGTTGCTATTAAAAAACGTCTGAGCATGCCCCAGACGTTGAAAAAGTAATTAATGAGCGAAGGTATTTACACCAAGTAGAAGAGAGAGTGTTCCCATGATGATACCTGCAAGGATAACCCCAAGCATAACAGCAATAACACTACGTTTAAAGTCCCAATCTAGGATAGATGCTGCTAGGGTACCAGTCCAAGCTCCTGTTCCTGGAAGCGGAATTCCCACAAAAAGTAGAAGGGCCCAGAAGATTCCCTTATCTCCGGCAGCTTTTTCAAGTTTTTGGCCCCCACTGTGACCTTTTTTAAGACACCAGGTAAAGAAGCCACCAATTAGAGGTTTGTCTGCCCCCCATTCGAGAACACGGCGGGCGAAGAAAAAGATAATTGGAACTGGAATCATGTTCCCAATGACACAAAGAATTAGGGCTTGCCACCAAGGAATACCTGAGGCGATAGCGACAGGTACGGCTCCACGGAGCTCAACTAAAGGAATCATAGAGATTAAGAGTGCAATGATGTATTTCATGAGTAACCTTTCATAGGGAAATAAAATAAGAGATAAGACTCAAAGTGAGATGAGCTTTATCAAGAGTGATAAGACTAGTACTACTGCGAAAGTGCTAAAAAGTACTTGTTGGATTAGGTGGGTTTCAGCCTGTTAAAGTGGATAGAAAATTTGAATCAAACACCTTAAGTTACCTAATATTCCAGTCTTATTTATTGTATCTTATATGGTCTCTAATGACAACTTTAAAAAGCTTTTTGAAGGTATAGTTTCCCATGAGCTGACATTTTTGGTATAATAATAGTCAGTTATAGTCAAATTAGACTGGAGGAATTAAGATGGCAAGAAATACATCAGATAGTATAGAAGAATATATTAAAGAATTGCTGGGCCAGTCTGGAATTGCTGAGATTCAACGCTCGAACTTAGCAGATACTTTTCAAGTTGTACCGAGTCAGATTAACTATGTTATTAAGACTCGTTTTACAGAAAGTCGTGGTTATATTGTTGAGAGTAAACGTGGAGGTGGCGGTTATATTCGTATCGTCAAGGTCAGATTCTCCGACAAGCACCACATGATTAATGATTTGCTTCAGAACTTGGCAGATCAGCTCAGCGAGCAGGTATTTACAGACTTGATTCAGTTGCTTTTTGATGAAAAAATCATCACTGAACGTGAGGGAAATTTGATTTTAGCAACTGCTAGTGATGATGTTTTAGGCGAAGATGCGGCTGCTATTCGTTCGCGTATTCTACGCTCGCTATTACTTAGATTGGATAGAAAAGGAAATTAGATGACGACATATTCAAGAAAAATGCAGGCCATTTTCCATCGTGCTCAGCTTGAGGCAGAGCGTTTTGGAAGTCCTTTCTTGGAGACTTGGCATGTGCTTCTGGCTATGGTTGAGGTTCCAGGATCTGTAGCCTACCTAACATTTACTGATTTTGAGGACCGTATTCGTGCGGAAGAGATTGAGACAGCCGCTGTACTAGCGATGGAGAAAAGTCCAAAAGACTTGTCTGAATCCGATATTATCGATTTACGTGCACAGTCACATGCTTTAGAGGTTATGTTGCAAGAGGCAGAGGGAATTGCTAGTGTGACTGGTGCTGTAGAGGTAGGGTCTGAACATGTATTGATGGCCTTCCTTCTTCATAAGGATTTGATGGTTTGTCGTCTCCTTGAAGTTGCTGGTTTTCAATATAAGGATGACAGCGATAAGCCTCGTATTATCGATTTACGACGTTCTTTGGAGCGTTACGCAGGTCTTAGTAAGCAAGATTTGAAGGCCATTCATGACCTTCGTAAGCCTAAAAAATCAAAGGCATCAGGAAATTTTGCTAATATGATGCAGCCTCCTCAATCTTCTACTGGGGAACTGTCAGATTATACCAAGGACTTAACGGCAGTAGCCGAGTCAGGTGCTCTTGATCCTGTTATTGGACGTGAGAAAGAAATTTCACGCATGATTCAGGTTTTGAGTCGTAAAACGAAGAATAACCCAGTTCTTGTGGGTGAAGCAGGTGTTGGTAAGACGGCACTTGCGCTTGGCTTAGCACAGCGTATTGCTTCAGGCGAAGTACCTTTTGAGTTGGCTGATATGCGTATCTTAGAGCTTGATATGATGAGTGTGGTTGCAGGAACACGTTTCCGTGGCGATTTCGAAGAACGTATGAATCAGATCATTGATGAGATTGAAGCTGATGGAAAAATCATTCTTTTTATTGACGAATTGCATACGATTATTGGTTCTGGTTCAGGTATTGATAGCACCTTAGATGCGGCGAATATTTTGAAACCCGCTCTAGCACGTGGAACTCTTCATATGGTTGGAGCAACTACTCAAGCTGAGTACCAGAAGCATATTGAGAAAGATGCAGCTCTTTCTCGCCGTTTTGCTAAGATTACAATTGAGGAGCCAAGTGTACCTGAGGCGATTGATATTCTAAAAGGCCTACGTTCGTCTTATGAAGACTATCATCGTGTAACGATTACTGATGAGGCGGTTGAGACAGCAGTCAAGGCAGCCCACCGTTATTTGACGAGTAAAAACTTGCCTGACTCTGCCATTGATCTTTTAGATGAAGCGAGTGCAACTGTTCAAGGTCGTATCAAAAAAGAAGCCAAACGTGAGATAACGCCTTTGGATGAAGCGCTTCTATCTGGTGATATGAAGGCTGCTGTTAAACAATATAAAGCTAGCCAAAAAGCAAAATTACCAGAACCTGCCTTGGTAGATGCAGATCAGATTATGCAAACCCTTAGTCGTCTATCAGGTATTCCTGTTGAGAAGATGACTCAGGCAGATAGCAAGCGTTACTTGAATCTGGAAGCAGAGCTTCATAAACGTGTTATTGGTCAAGACGAAGCAGTTTCAGCGATTAGTCGTGCTATTCGTCGTAACCAGTCAGGTATTCGTACTGGAAAACGTCCGATTGGTTCCTTCATGTTCCTTGGACCTACTGGTGTTGGTAAGACAGAGTTGGCCAAGGCTTTGGCGGAAGTTCTCTTTGATGATGAGTCAGCTTTGCTTCGCTTTGACATGTCAGAATACATGGAAAAATTTGCGGCTAGCCGCCTTAATGGTGCTCCTCCAGGTTATGTTGGATATGATGAGGGTGGTGAATTAACAGAGAAAGTTCGCAATAAGCCTTACTCAGTTCTCCTCTTTGACGAGGTGGAAAAGGCTCACCCAGATATTTTCAACATCCTCTTACAGGTTTTGGATGATGGTGTCTTGACGGATAGTCGAGGTCGTAAAGTCGATTTCTCAAATACCATTATCATTATGACTTCGAACTTGGGAGCGACTGCTCTTCGTGATGATAAGACTATTGGATTTGGTGCCCAAGACATTTCTCATAATCACCAAGCAATGCAGTCACGTATCATGGAAGAACTTAAGAAGGCCTACCGTCCAGAGTTTATCAACCGTATTGATGAGAAGGTTGTCTTCCATAGTCTAGAGGAAGAGCAACTTCGTGAGATTGTCAAGATTATGATGAAACCGTTGGTATCAGCTTTGGCTGAAAAAGGGATTGACTTGAAATTCCAACCAGCTGCTCTCAAGCATTTAGCTAAAGATGGCTATGATGTTGAGATGGGTGCTCGTCCATTACGTCGCACGATTCAAACTCAAGTGGAGGACAAGTTATCTGAGCTCTTACTAGGTGGTCAAGTAGTTAGTGGACAAACTCTTAAAATCGGCTGCTCGAAAGATAAATTAACCTTTACAGTAGTGTAAAAATCAAACAAAAAGACAGATTACAGGTGTAGTCTGTCTTTTTTTGTGTCAATAGGAGTCAAGATAGAGTCAATCTTTCTGTAAAGATGGGGTAAAAGAAAAAGCCGAGCAAAGCTCGACTGTAATAATTAGAGTTTTTCGTTGACAAAGTTGACAAAGTGATTCCACCAGACCTTGAGGAAGAAGCTTTTCTTAACTTCTTTACCAGCAACCAGTTCCATGCTAGGCATACCTTGGTTAGGCAAGTAACCTTCTCCTACAAGTGACTTATCTTCAAAGGTAGCAGTTCCAACCTTGTCACTTGAGTTGACAGGGGCTTGGACTTGATTTGTAGTAACTTTAATATGTTTACTATTGTTAGCATCTATTTTTTGGATGATATTAAAGTCAGACTTAGCAACAGCAGTGACTTGCTTAGATTTCCCATCAAGGACAGGGGCTTGGCTTTTACCGATGGCTTGTCCTTTTTTGGCAATGGTCTTGCTTTCCCAATGATAGACTACGTAATTAAGTAGGTCATTGGTTGCAGTGAAACGGGCGTAGTCATCAGTATCGGTATTATCAGCATTCAAAATGACTGTGATAATGCTCATGCCACTTTCATTTGAGTGGGCCACGAAGGAAGCACCGGCTAAATCAGTGGTCCCTGTTTTTAGGCCATCCACTCCTTTACGGTAACTAGGTTGTCCCTTGAGCATATAGTTGAAGGTTTTGAGTTTGTTGACACCATCAAAATCAGCTTCAGTTTTTTTAGTGATATCGAGAATTTCAGGATATTCTTTCACTACGTGTTGTGCAATGATAGCAACATCTTTAGCACTCATGGTATTTTCTTCGTCTGATTTAGAGCCTGGATAGATATTGTCACCTAAGTAAGAATTATTGAGACCAGAGGCATTGACAATCTTGGCATCAGTGATACCCCAATCTTTAAGTTGGGCTTTCATCATGTCGACAAACTTACTTTCGGTTCCTCCGATTTCCTCGGCTAGAGCAATAGATGCACTGTTGGCACTGGAAATAAGAGTTGCGTCAAGAAGTTGTTTGACAGTGTATTTGCGGGCGTCTAGTGGAATATTAGATACTCCGGTACTGACAGTTAGTTCAAAGGGGTAGTCAGAAATGTCAACTTTGCTGTTCCACTTGAGGTCTCCCTGATCTACCGCTTTATAAACCATATAGGCTGTTAGAAGCTTGGTAATAGAGCCAATCCCCGTAGAGGTGGTTGCATCTTTTTCGTATAAAATTTTGCCAGTATTAGCTTCGACAGCGATGGCATGTTTGGCTGCGGCATTATATCCTTTTTTCTTATCTGTTGCAAAAGCAGGGGCTACGCTACCCAGACAGAGTAAGAAGGTCATCATAAGCGTAATCAGTTTTTTCATGGTTTGTTCCTTCATGTGTTTTGGATATTTATTATACCACATTTTGAGAGGAACTTAAGGTGTTGAGAAGGAGCTTTTACTTACAAGAATAATTTTTAAAGCAAGATAAAACTACCTTTTGATATCTAAAAGGTAGTTTTGTGTTTACTTGTTTCCTGTAAAGAAATTAACGATATGGTTCCACCAAACTTTTAAGAAGAAACTTTTCTTGATAGATTGGTTAGCTGTTACAGAAATTTGAGGTGGATCAGAGATGTAACCTGTTCCAACGAGATCCTTATCATCAAAGGTCGCTGTTCCAATAGTGTCACCTTTTTTGATAGGGGCTGTTATAGTTTTTGCTTTGATTTTAACAGCATCATTTTTGCTGTTTATTTTTTGAACGACTGTAAGGTCTGACTCGAGTTTAGCAGAGATGGTTTGACTGTCTCCATCGGCTACCTTAATATCATTTTTCTTGACGATTTGTCCCTTGGTGTTGAGGGTTTTGATTTTCCAGTTTTGAGTCACATAATCTAGCAACTCATTTGTGGCCGTGAATCTGGCTGCTTCATCTTCTCCGCCATTGTCCGCATTCATAACAACGGTAATTAAACTCATGCCATTTTCATTGGCGTGGGCTACAAAGGATGCCCCTGCAAGTTCAGTTGTTCCAGTCTTGAGTCCATCAACGCCTTCACGGTAGTTGTCTTGCCCCTCCAACATGTAGTTGTGCGTCGTTAATTTGTTGTCACCTTCGAAATCAGTTTCGGTTTGCTTGGTGATTTCAAGTACCTGAGGATAGTCTTTGATGAGGTGGTCTGCAATAATGGCAACATCTAGAGCGCTCATAGTATTTTCGTCATCTGCTTTAGAGCCAGGATAGCGGTTATCCCCAAGGTATTTATTGTTTAGGCCAGAAGCGTTAAATAATTTAGCATCTGTAATGCCCCATTCTTTAAGTTGGGCTGTCATAGTGTCAACAAAGGCACTCTCTGATCCTGAGATTTTTTCAGCTAGAGCAATAGCAGCACTGTTAGCGCTGGAAATGAGGGTGGCATCCAGGAGCTGTTTAACAGTGTATTTTCGGGAATCTAGTGGGACATTTGAAACTTCTGAATCAACGGTTAAGTTGAAAGGATAGTCTGAAATATCTACTTCAGTGTCCCAGGTAATTTTTCCTTGGTCAACTGCTTTATAGACCATGTAGGCTGTTAGGATTTTAGTCATTGAAGCCACACCATCAGGAGTAGTGGCGTCCTTTTCATAGAGGACTTTCCCAGTAGTTGCTTCGATAGCAATCGCATGTTTAGCAGAAACATTGAAGTTATCTGTCTGTTCTTGTGCTAGAGCAGGTGTTACTAGGCCTAGTAAGATTAAGGCAATCATAATGATGTGTTGTAATTTTTTCATAGTCATTCCTTTGTCTCTCATAAGTGTTTATTATATCACAAAACGACTTAAATATCTGAGAGAAAGGGAGACTTGGGCGCTAACTTATGCCGGAGCTCTGCCATTTTTGACTATATTATGGTAAAATGAAAGTTATATCAAATGAATGACATAAAGTTGACCGGTTCGTTTTTTTAAGGGCTGGTCATGGATAAAAAGAGGGATCAAACATGGCTAAACAAACTTTTGAGATGACCTTTGCAGGACGCCCGCTTGTCGTTGAAGTTGGGCAGGTAGCCAAGCAGGCTAATGGTGCTGTCGTCGTGCGTTATGGAGATACAACTGTATTATCAACAGCTGTTATGTCTAAAAAGATGGCAACTGCAGATTTCTTTCCTTTACAGGTTAATTATGAGGAAAAAATGTATGCAGCTGGTAAGTTCCCGGGTGGCTTTAATAAGCGTGAGGGTCGTCCTTCAACAGATGCCACTTTGACTGCTCGCCTTATTGACCGTCCTATTCGTCCTATGTTTGCGGAGGGCTTTCGTAACGAAGTTCAAGTCATTAACACCGTCCTCTCTTATGATGAGAATGCTAGTGCTCCGATGGCGGCTATGTTTGGGAGTTCTTTAGCTCTTTCTATCTCTGATATTCCTTTCAATGGTCCGATTGCTGGGGTTCAAGTGGCCTATGCTGCAGAAGATTTCATCATCAACCCAAGTGCAGCGGATAAGGAAGTTTCACTTTTAGATTTGACAGTGGCAGGTACCAAGGAAGCTATCAATATGGTAGAGTCAGGTGCCCAGGAATTGTCTGAGGATATTATGTTGCAAGCACTCTTGAAGGGACATGAGGCTATTCAAGAGTTGGTTGATTTCCAAAATTATATCGTTGCAGCTGTTGGCAAGGAAAAGGCTGAGGTTGAACTTCTACAAGTTGATGCTGATTTGAAAGTCGAAATCGAAACAGCTTATTATGATCAATTAGCTAAGGCTGTTCAGGTGGAAGAAAAACTGGCGCGTGAAGCAGCAACCCAGGCTGTAAAAGAAGAGGTCCTCGCTTCTTATCAAGAACGCTTTGCGGAAGATGAGGATAAGGAAACTATTCTGCGTGATGTAGCAGAAATCCTTGAGCAGATGGAACATGCTGAAGTGCGTCGTTTGATTACAGAAGACAAGGTTCGTCCAGATGGTCGTCGTGTGGATGAAATCCGTCCTTTGGACGCAGAGATTGACTTTCTTCCTAAGGTTCATGGTTCAGGTCTCTTTACACGTGGTCAAACTCAAGCCTTGTCAGTTTTGACTTTGGCACCTATGAGTGATACACAACTTGTTGATGGTTTGGATCCAGAGTATAAGAAACGTTTCCTTCACCACTATAATTTTCCTCAGTATTCAGTGGGTGAGACAGGGCGTTATGGTGCACCAGGTCGACGTGAAATTGGTCACGGAGCCTTGGGTGAACGTGCCCTTGCTCAGGTTCTCCCAAGTGTTGAAGAGTTCCCTTATGCGATCCGTTTGGTAGCCGAAGTCTTGGAGTCAAATGGTTCTTCATCACAAGCTTCTATTTGTGCAGGAACCTTGGCGCTTATGGCTGGTGGTGTACCGATTAAGGCACCTGTTGCAGGTATTGCCATGGGACTTATCTCAGATGGTACTAACTACACTGTCCTAACTGATATTCAAGGTTTGGAAGATCATTTTGGAGGTATGGACTTTAAGGTAGCTGGTACACGTCAAGGAATTACAGCTCTTCAGATGGATATTAAGATTTCGGGTATTACACCGGCCATTCTCGAAGAGGCTTTGGTTCAGGCAAAGGTAGCTCGTTTTGAAATTCTTGATGTTATTGAGTCAGCAATCGCTGAGCCACGTCCAGAATTGGCACCAACAGCACCTAAGATTGACAGTATTCAGATTCCTGTTGACAAGATCAAGGTTGTCATCGGTAAAGGTGGCGAAACTATTGACAAGATTATCGCTGAGACTGGTGTCACTATTGATATTGATGAAGAAGGTCTTGTTCAGATTTTCTCTAGTGATCAGGATGCCATTAACCGTGCTAAAACTATCATCTCTGATCTTGTACGTGAAGCTAAGGTTGGAGAAGTTTACACTGTACCCGTTGTGCGTATTGAAAAGTTCGGTGCCTTCGTCCACCTTTTCAATAAGACAGATGCTCTCATCCACATCTCAGAACTAGCTTGGGAACGTACTGAGCATGTCGAAGATGTGGTTAAAGTTGGGGGTACGGTAACTGTTAAGATTATCAAAATCGATGAAAAAGGACGTATCGATGCCTCAATCAAGGCCTTGCTTCCTAAGCCTGAAAAACTTGAGGAAGGGGAAAAGGGAGGAGAGCAGCGACATCGCCGTCGTTCTCGTCATAAACCACGCCACCATAATGAAAGTGGTGAAACACCGAAAAATCCTGATAAATCAGAAACGAAAGAACAGACAGAAGAATGACAGAAAATCAAGAATTGCAAGCTTTTGATGAAACTCTAAAAGAATTTTTAAAGGAACCAGACCACTTTTTGACTAGTCTGGCTTTGGTTAATCACCTACAACGTACTCCCGTCTTGGCTGCCCAAGACCTCTACGCAGTTGAAGTGGAAGGAAAGAAGGTTGTTCCTGTCTTCACCAATGAACAGGACCTACAATCTTTCAAAGCTACTCAAGAGAGTGCTCGAGAACAAACTTGGGTAGAACGTTCGAGCTTAGGTGTTTTAACACAACTTGTTCAGGCAGAGCTTTTTGGTCTTGCTTTCAATTTAAAAGAGGATGGTGATTTCTCGAATACCACTCTTTTTGCAAGCAGTGAACTCATCCAGTTTATCAACTATTTCACTCAGACCCTTAATAATCTTTTGGGTGAGGAAAATCAAAAGGCAGCTCCTAAAGATAAGATTTATCTTGTTCCAGCCTTCATTCACAAACGCGAGGAAGATGGCCAGGATGACCGTTTCTTTGCGACCATGTCGAATGCAGAGGGACAAAGTTATGTGCCTGTGTTTACGAACTTAACGAGCTTTGCAAAATGGTACGGTAACGAGACTTTTGGTCTACCTTTCCGTAAGGCTAAAGGGACGATTTTACAGTGGCCACTGTCAGAAATTTACCAGCCTTCAACAGGTGAAAATGAGTTGGATAAGGTTCAAGGTATTGTCATCAATCCGTTTGATGAGCAGCCTGAGTTAGTCGACTGGTCTTATTTTGAAGGGGATAGCGAGTAGACCTAGTGTTGGTAGCTTTCCACTTTAAATAATAATAGGGCCACAGCAAACAATAATAACAATAATGATGTAAGGAGTGACCTAAATGGGTTGGTGGAAAGAAAGTATTGATATAGTAAAGAAAAATGACCCGGCAGCTCGGACGAGTCTAGAGGTTCTTTTAACCTACCCTGGCTTAAAAGCCTTGGCTGCTCATCGTATCTCACATTTTCTCTGGCGCCACCATTGTCGACTCTTAGCGCGTATGCATAGTCAGTTTTGGCGCTTTTGGACTCAAATTGAGATTCACCCAGGGGCTCAGATTGCTGAAGGTGTCTTCATTGACCATGGCTCTGGCCTTGTTATTGGTGAGACAGCTGTTGTGGAGAAGGGTGCTATGCTTTACCACGGTGTCACTTTAGGTGGTACTGGTAAAGATGTGGGAAAACGTCACCCAACTGTTCGTGAGGGTGCCTTGGTTTCAGCTCATGCTCAGGTCATAGGCCCTATTGAGATTGGAAAGAATGCTAAGGTCGGTGCGGCAGCTGTGGTTGTTGCGGATGTCCCAGAAGATGTTACAGTCGTTGGTGTTCCTGCTAAGGTTGTGCGTGTTCATGGTCAAAAGGATGAAGAAGTTATCCACGATATTGAAGAAGGTCGTGAATACTATAGCGAAAAGCTAGAAGACCTTCTAAAAGCAGCTAGCTTTCATTCATCACGTCTATAAGGAAAGGAAACGATGAAACTCTTTAGTTCAAAGGTGACTCGATTGACGGTTGTGGGTCCTCTTGCTCTTGTTTACATTGCTTTACATAGAGCAGACTATAGTATGGCCGCCTTATGGTTTTGCATTGCTCTGTTATGGGCCGGTCTTGTTTTTAAGCAACGACACAAGTGAGATTTGAGTAATGAAAAAATTCTTCAAGGACAATCCTTTTTTGGTCTTCTATATAGTTGGGAGTTTTCTTTCAGCTATGTCTCTCTTAGCTCAAGGTCAGCTAGATGCGGCTATTTGGATTATCATTCTCGTTATACTCTTGTGTTTGTACCTAAACCATATCAAAGATAAAAAATAGTTTCCAGTTAATTGAAAGGAATCTCTAGTGATTAAAATTTATGATACGATGACGCGTTCGCTCCGTGATTTTGTACCTTTGACAGAAAATGTTGTCAATATGTATGTCTGCGGACCAACAGTTTACAATTACATTCATATCGGAAATGCCCGTTCAGCAGTAGCTTTTGATACTATTCGTCGTTATTTTGAGTATTGTGGCTACACAGTCAACTATATTTCCAACTTTACGGATGTAGATGATAAGATCATCAAGGCAGCCAATGAAGCTGGTATTTCAACTAAGGAATTGTCGGACAAGTTTATCGCGGCCTTTATGGAAGATACCGGACAACTTGGCATCAAACCAGCGACACAAAATCCACGTGTTATTAACTACATGGATGAAATCATTGCATTCGTGTCAACCTTGGTTGACAAAGGATTTGCCTATGTCTCTGAAGGTGATGTTTACTTCCGAGTAGCTAAGTCAAACAACTATGCTAAATTGGCTAACAAGACCTTGGAAGATCTTGAAATTGGTGCAAGCGGACGTACGGATGCTGAAACAGAACGTAAGGAAAATCCTCTAGATTTTGCCCTTTGGAAAGCTGCTAAAGAGGGAGAAGTTTCTTGGGATAGCCCATGGGGACCTGGTCGTCCTGGTTGGCACATCGAATGTTCTGTTATGGCGACTGAAATCCTTGGAGATACTATCGATATTCATGGTGGAGGGGCAGACCTTGAGTTTCCACACCATACCAATGAAATTGCCCAATCCGAAGCCAAAACTGGCAAGACCTTTGCTAACTACTGGATGCATAATGGTTTTGTCAATGTGGATAATGAAAAAATGTCAAAATCCTTGGGTAACTTCGTGACCGTTCATGATATGCTTCAAACGGTTGATGGTCAAGTGCTTCGCTTCTTCCTAGCAACACAACAGTATCGTAAACCAATTAACTTTACAGAAAAAGCTATCCATGATGCTGAAGTCAATCTTAAGTATTTGAAAAATACCCACAGTCTTCCGTTGACAGAACAGGTGAATCAAGCTGAGTTGCAAACTTATCTTGACGCCTTCCAAGAAGCTATGGATGATGATTTTAATACGGCAAACGGAGTGACTGTTCTGTTTGACATGGCTAAATGGATTAATTCAGGCAATTATGATCAAACCGTTAAGGATGCTTTTGAAAAAATGCTCCAAGTCTTCGGTATTGTTTTCGAAGAAGAAGTCCTTGATGAAGATATCGAAAAACTCATTGAAGAGCGTCAAGCGGCGCGTGCCAACAAGGACTTTGCGACAGCAGACCGCATTCGTGATGAGTTAGCTGCTCAAGGTATCAAACTTCTTGATACCAAGGAGGGCGTGAGGTGGACACGTGACTAAACATCTTGATGTCAACCTTATTAATGGTATTGCTCTCGCTTTTGAGGGAGATGCTGTTTATTCCTTGTACATTCGCCGTCACCTGATTTTTCAAGGTCAGACCAAGCCAAACCAACTGCACCGTCTAGCTACACGCTATGTTTCAGCTAAGGCCCAGGCTAGTCTCATTGAAAAAATGCTGGAGCAAGAGCTTTTGACTGAAAAAGAGCTAGACATCTATAAACGAGGTCGTAATGCGAATAGCTATACCAAGGCTAAAAATACAGATGTTATTACCTATAAAATGTCAACAGGCTTCGAAGCAGTCATGGGCTATCTTCATATGACAGAGGATATCGCTCGCTTAGAGGAACTGATTGCTTGGTGTATTGACGAAGTTGAAAAAGAAATCTAAAAATTCTGCCGAGAGCATGATTTTTTGTTTAAAGGCTATAAAAATTGTAACAGTTAGCCAGAGTTTCAAAATTTAGATTATTTGATAATCAAAGTAATTCAGCGTCTTGACAATAAAAAATAAGATGAAACTAATATTTAGCACCTTAAAAATGAGAAAGTTAAGGGGTGTCTGACACGTGTAAAACCCCGATATAATAGCGTTTTTTAATAAAACTAATTTGACAGAAAGTAAAAAAAAGGTCTATAATATTAGTAAATGAGGCCATCTAAAAAATGAGGAGGTGAATGGAAATAGCTAAGAAAAAAGTTTTCTATACAACTTTTGCTGCTTTGATTTTATCTAGCTTTACGCTTCAAACAGGTAAAGCAGATGAAGTTCAGGTAAAACCTGATGAAGCTAAAATAGATTATGTTAATAGTGAGGCACCTGCTCCAGTTGCTCCTCAGGCTGATCTTTCATCAGTAGGAGTTAAGGCAGAGCCAGCGAGTCAAGTAAGTTCAGTAGTGACCTCAACGTCACTGATGGTTGTCTCTTCAAGTGAGACAGATGAGAGGCTTCTTGAGGTGCATTCTCAAGTTGATATCGTGGAGACTAGCGTTTCTACGACGACACCTCATTCAGAAGAGGCTCATGCCCAGGTTTTTGGTGAGGATCGATCAGTAGCGGCATCTGAACGAGGAGATGCAAACCCAACATCTGATTCTGAACAAGCTAAACCAAATATTGTGCTTACTTATGATAAGTCTCGTGAGGCTACAGCGACTGCGGAGTCTCAAGCTGTGACTTCAATGTATAAGAGCGAAAGCACACTATACACATCCGAACTTGCTGGAAATACACATGCAGTTATAGAAAAATCAGAGTATTCTTCACTGGATTCTCATACGACATCTGTAAGTGCGACTCCTACTAGCCAAGCTATTGCAACTTCTGAAGTCGCTTCTGAGTCTGCAAGCACTGCAAGCTCTCTTGCATCTACGGCTCCAGAAACGAGTCAGTTAAATAATAATTCAGAAGATAGCTTAACTGTCCTTACGGTTGGCTGGAAAGATTCATCATCAACTTCTGAGGTCTTTGCAACTTCTGTAGTGGTTTCTATGTTGCAAAGTGAGAGTTTGACCTATTCGTCAGAGGTAACCTTTACGGATGGACTTACTTCAGAAATCTTAGCAACTCCAATCACTTCTGAAGTTTATACCGTTGTTCCAAAACGAGACAGTACTGGAGCGCTTCTTGAAGATCAACCTGCTGTTACAGGGAATACAGATATTCTTTATTTAGCACGTGGTGAAATCTTTAACGTCAACTTTGATGTTAACAAGATGGAAGGTAAGAAGATTAAGGGTCTTAATCTAGTCCTTGATGGCAAACAAATTCATCACAGTTACTTTGTTGAAGGAACTCTGGATGAGGTCAATGCTGGTTTGAGTGCCTACCATTTGGCAGAGCAAACAACTGGTATTCATAAAATGACCTTTGAGTTGATTGATACGAATAACAATATTCATTACCTGACACAAACCTTCAGTGTCTTCAATGAAGGTGAGCGTCCAGTGACACCTGATAGTTACCGTAGGAATCAGTATTCATCAACAACGACTGTACCGGTTACTTATAATACCAGTGCAAATAACTATACTGAAACCGCCAATCATATACAAGCTACGGCTGTTAATGAGTTGGCTGAGACAACTAGAGCGCTAACACAGCAATTGGCAGAACAAATTGCTGAGGTTTTGAGTGGTTGGTCTTCAGCGATTTCTGGAAATAGTTCAACAAGCACAGGTTCAATTGATATCTTCCAAGCAGCTGGTAAAACCATTACTCAAGCTGCGAGAAAGATTGCAGAATCAATCTCAGATCCAGATACAATTGGTAAGCAAGCTTTGGCTGCTGCAACTGTTGTTCTCGTTCTTCTAGTGCTTTATCTAGCAGCAATTACATTTATTTAACATGCTTTGCCCTCGTAAGAGGGCTTTTTTTATGATAGAATTAGCTTATGAAAACAACTAAAGAATCAAGTCTAGACATTGTTTATGGTGTGCATGCCGTAACAGAGAGTCTGGAAGCAAATACTGGAAATAAACTCTATATTCAAGATGATCTTCGAGGGAAAAATGTTGATGCCATTAAGGCTTTGGCAGCTGAAAAGAAGGTGTCTATCTCTTGGACACCTAAGAAAACCTTGTCTGATATGACAGGAGGAGCTGTGCATCAAGGTTTTGTTCTTCGTGTGTCAGAGTTCGCTTATTCTGAGCTCTCAGTTATTATGGATAAGGCTGAACAAGAGGAGAATCCTCTAGTCCTCATTTTAGATGGACTCAACGATCCCCATAACTTTGGATCTATCCTACGTACAGCTGATGCTACTCAGGTGACAGGAGTTATTATTCCTAAGCATCGTGCTGTGGGGGTAACACCTGTCGTTGCCAAGACATCAACAGGGGCAGTGGAACATATTCCCATTGCTCGAGTGACCAATCTTAGCCAAACTCTTGATAAACTTAAAGAAGCAGGCTTCTGGGTATTTGGGACAGATATGGATGGCACACCATCTCATAAATGGAACACAGCTGGGAAGGTTGCCCTTATCATTGGTAATGAAGGCAAGGGAATCTCTGCTAACATCAAGAAGCAAGTGGATGAGATGATTACTATTCCTATGAGTGGTCATGTGCAGAGCCTTAATGCCAGTGTGGCAGCTGCAGTTCTCATGTATGAAGTTTATCGAAACCGATTGTAACTATGAAAAAAAGAATACTTCTAGTTGATGGTTATAATATGATTGCCTTTTGGCAAGAAACCCGTCAACTTTTTAAGACCAATCAGCTTGATCAAGCTCGTGAAACATTGCTTCGTAAGCTTAATCATTATGCTAACTTTGAACATATTGATATTATCTGTGTATTTGATGCTCAGTTTGTTCCAGGGAGCCGTCAGCGTTATGATCAGTATCGTATCAGTGTTATTTTTACTGAGGAAGATGAGACAGCAGATAGCTATATTGAGCGCGCAGCGGCTGAGATGAATACTGTTCAAAATCTAGTTGAAGTGGCAACTAGTGACTTAAATGAACAGTGGGCTATCTTTTCGCAAGGGGCTTTACGTGTTTCGGCGCGTGAGTTGGAAGAGCGTGTCAATACCGTTAAGTCTGACCTAGACAAGATGTCGGCACATATTGACTTAAAGACACCAAAACTACGTCCTTGGGACGATGCACAATTAGGGAAATTACAGGACCTTTTAAATGAAATAGAATAGAGGGATATATGACATTTAATATTTTGACAGATTCCACAGCAGATCTAGATGAAAAATGGGCTCAGGAGAATAAGGTAGAGCTCGTTGGTTTGACCATCACGCTTGATGATATTGCCTATGAGACCGTTGGCCCTAACCGTTTAACGAGTGACCGTCTCTTAGAACGTATGCAAGAAGGCAGTCAGCCAACCACAAGCCAGGTGAATGTTGGTCAATTTGAAGAGGTTTTTCGTCGTCATGCTAAAAATGGTGATGCTCTTCTCTATATTGCCTTCTCATCAGTGCTTTCAGGTACTTATCAAAGTGCTGTTATGGCGCGTGACATGATTTTGGATGAATACCCAGAAGCTATCATTGAGATTGTAGATACCCTGGCGGCAGCAGGTGGGGAAGGTTATCTTTCTATTTTGGCGGCAGAAGCTCGTGACCAAGGTAAGAGCTTATCTGAAACAAAAGCCATGATTGAGGACATTCTGCCACGTTTACGGACCTATTTCTTAGTTGATGATCTCTACCATCTCATGCGTGGGGGTCGCCTTTCTAAAAGCTCAGCTATTATTGGTAGTTTGATTAATATCAAACCCCTTCTTTGGTTGGACGCTTCAGGCAAGTTGGTTCCTCTGGCCAAAATCCGTGGACGTAAAAAAGCCATTAAAGAAATGGTCCTACAAGCTACCCAGGATATTGGACATAGCACAGCAATTGTCGCTTATGCCAATGATATTGAAGCGGCGGAGAATCTAAAAGAACAATTGTTAGCAGTTGACGGCATTGAGCAAGTTCTCATTATGCCACTTGGGCCAGTCATCTCTACTCACGTCGGACCGGATACTTTAGCCGTCTTTACGATTGGTAAAGAAGCTAGATAGAAAAAGTGTCAGATAGGCTTTCCTATCTGATTTTTTTGTTTTCTGAAATGATAGATTAATAGAATATAAAAAGATAATCTATACAAAATGAATGATATATTTGACATAGTGTAAAATAATACTATAATTAATCTAGAAAATGGAGGAAACAAAATGAAAAAGTCACAGAAAAAAGTAGCTAGCACGATGGATGAGCGTGCTCAGTTGATCAGCGGAGAATCTTCTGCTAGAGGTTATTGGATAGCCATGCTTGGTATATTTGTAACGATTATGGTTGCTAGTAAGACCCACTCCATCGAATTAGTGCAGTCACTATTAATCATCACTTTCTTTGGTTCTATGTGCCTAGTATTAGTTCACAGCGTATCACGTAATGGGCATCCATGGTTGCTAGACAAAAAACTTGAGAAGAAGATGCTCATATTATCCTGGGTAATGTGTCTTTTGGGAATTTTTATATCGCTAATGGGCCTTTTAAGTCTATTTCAGTCGTTTAAGATAGGGAAGAATCTTATGAGTAGTGTAGCATTTTTGACATTGGGTTTGACTCTTATTTGTGACTGCTGGGTTATCATTAAAAGAATCAAGAAGAACCGTTTGGAAGAACTAGAAAACGAAGAATAGGATTTTTGAATGAAAAATTTAAAAATGAAGTCAGCTCGTGTAGCAAAGGATCTCACTCAACAAGGCTTGGCAGATGCTATAGGAGTTTCTCGGCAGACCATCTCAGCTATTGAAAAAGGTGATTATAACCCTACTATAAATCTGTGTATTGCTATCTGCAAAACTCTGGACAAAACTTTAGACCAGCTTTTTTGGGAATCTGAGGATTAGTTTGTACTCACTTAGAGGTTATTTAGGCATGATTTCTAGTCTTACACCTTATAAAATGAGAGACTAAAAAAATACAAAAAATAAAAGAAAAACACCTCCAAATGACTTGCCTTGGACGTGTTTTTTTGATATTATGTTAAACGGTATTGTTTACCCCATTTGAAAGGCCCCGGAACCTTCCAAATACTTTTCGATGGGAAGGAACACCCATCACTCGTAAACAAAAATCGAACTATATATAGGAGAAATCATGAACAAAACAACATTTATGGCTAAACCAGGCCAAGTTGAACGTAAATGGTATGTCGTTGACGCAACTGATGTGCCACTTGGACGTCTTTCTGCAGTAGTTGCTAGCGTACTTCGCGGAAAAAACAAACCAACTTTCACACCACACACTGATACAGGTGACTTCGTAATTGTTATCAATGCTGAAAAAGTTAAATTGACTGGTAAAAAAGCAACTGATAAGATCTACTACACTCACTCAATGTACCCAGGTGGATTGAAACAAATCTCAGCAGGTGAACTTCGTTCTAAAAATGCTGTTCGTTTGATCGAAAAATCAGTTAAAGGTATGCTTCCACACAACACTCTTGGACGCGCACAAGGTATGAAATTGAAAGTCTTCGTTGGCGGTGAGCACACTCACGCTGCACAACAACCAGAAGTACTTGATATCTCAGGACTTATCTAATTCTAAGAGGAAAGGAGCACTAATATAATGGCACAAGCACAATATACAGGTACAGGACGCCGTAAAAACGCCGTTGCACGCGTACGTTTGGTTCCAGGTACTGGTAAAATCACTGTTAACAAAAAAGATGTAGAAGAATACATCCCACACGCAGACCTTCGTCTCGTTATCAACCAACCTTTTGCAGTTACTTCAACTGAAGGTTCATACGACGTACACGTTAACGTTGTAGGTGGTGGATACGCTGGTCAATCAGGTGCGATCCGTCACGGTATCGCTCGTGCACTTCTTCAAGTAGATCCAGACTTCCGCGATTCATTGAAACGCGCTGGACTTCTTACTCGTGATGCACGTATGGTTGAACGTAAGAAACCAGGTCTTAAGAAAGCTCGTAAAGCTAGCCAGTTCTCAAAACGTTAATTCGTTGCTGGAAAGCAGAATACAAACGAAAACACTTTGCAGTTTGCAAGGTGTTTTTTGTATAGATTTCTGAAAAGTGTTCAAAATCTTACTAGAGTTTTGTCTTCATCTTGAAATTCTTATAACAATGTGATATATTTATAACAGATAAGATGTGATATATTTATAACACATTAAAAGGAGATGGAGAAAATGAAAATGTCGAAGAACTTAAAGATGATTCTTTATATCGCTAGCGTGCTTATTGTTGTATGTTTAGTATTATTGCTGGGGAATCACCTACCGATTCTAGCGAAAGGTGCTATTATGACGACGGCTTGGCTTCCTTCGTATTTGGTTTGTACGATGGTAACGGTCCTCTCAAAATCAACCTATCAAAAGAAAGAGAAAAACATGTTTGGGATTACTGCAAAATTATATACAGTGCTTGTATTTCTCTCGTCCTCAATCTATACTATTGGAGTTTGGCTTCTAACTCCTGGTTCTTTGATTAAGAATATAATGTTAGGAATTGGATTAAGTGTTCAATTGTTATTAATGTTTTACTTCTTATTCAAGAGGATTAATGAAGAACCCGATGAACGATTTTATAGAAATATTGCAAAGTCTTCTTCCATTTTGTTTACAATAGCAATCTTTATATTATTGGGAATTGCAACATTGATAGCTGTCTGTAAAGTTTTCGTTTTGAATGCTGGATTTCTTTATATTTTGGTGGCTTTTTTACTCTTATTATTTGCCATTACTTACTTTATCACTGAAAAAAGGGGATGAAATATGGCGAAAGAAAGTAAAATAAAGACTAACTTGAAAGAAGTAAGGGAAGCTTATGGTATGACTCAACAAGATTTAGCAGATCAAGTAGGAATACGGAGAGAAACGATTGTTCACTTGGAAAATAACCGCTACAACCCTTCGTTGGAAATGGCTTTAAAAATAGCGCAAGTCTTTAATAAACAAGTGGAAGAACTATTTCGTCTGAAATAAGAGAAGTAAAACAATCGAATTGATTTGTGTATCAGTTTTTGGAAACTTGTTATTCTATGGCGAGGTAGTGGTAAAAGGGAGTATTTTCAAAGGAGTTTTTCGTAATAACATTTTAGTTGAAACGCTTTCAAAAAAATAAGATAATAGTTTATTTTTCAAGAATTTTAACCAATAATAAAACTTTTTAGGTGGAAATACTCTCAAAAATGCTAATATTTCTCTAATCTATTCAATTGTGAGGTCTTGCATATTATGTAGTTATCATACAAAAATGATAAAAGTGAATGAATACATTCATTTGGAGGATGATATTGTTCTGCACTTCAAATTTATTGAAATCAAGAGTTTTTTATCTTCAACAAAGATTATTTGAGGTTTTGAAATAAAAGTTATCATAATAAAGAATGTATATTTTACAAATTATGCTTTTATATATGGATGTTCTTTTGTATTTTAACTTAAGGTAAGCCATAACAAAATGCTCAAAATAACACTAAAATTAAAAATAGTTAATCATAACTATTGGTTAGTATGTTCTAAAAACCCATTATTTGTGCGAATTGTAGGATATATTAAAATTCAAAAAAATTTTTTAAAAAATGTTGACATATCTCTAAATAGTGTTATAATCAATGGGTATCGGGAATACCTGATAAAAAAATAAGTTGTTTATAGAGGAGAATTAATTATGAAAAAAGTATTGCTTACTTCAGCAGCAGTTCTTGCGCTTTTTGCGGCTGCAGCGCCAGCAGTTGCGGATATCAATGGTGGAGCTAACACTCCAGGAGCATATGACCAACCAACAACAGGTGGTGGTGTGAATGATGCCTACAACGCTCAAACAGAATTTGAAAATGCTCGTAAAGTAAATGAATACTTGGCAGGGCATCAAGAAGATATCGATGCTGAAGCAGCTCAAGATCCAGCAGTAGTTGCAGCTAAATCTGAATTTGATGCGGTTGAAGGCGGATCACACCTTTACACTGAAAAGAAAGAAGCTTATGAATCAGCTTTGAATACTGCTCGTAACAACGTTCGTAACCGTTACACTGAAGAACTTCAAAAGAAATGGAATACTGCTTCTAAAAAAGAAGGTAATTACTACATTTTGAATGAAACTCCAGAACAAAAGAACGCTCGTTATGAAGCGGAACATGGAGCTCAAGCAGAAGATAAAACTGCTCCATCACAAGAAGATGTGAAAAAAGCTCAAACTTCAGCAGAAAAAGCTAAAAAAGCAGAAGAAAAATCTAAAGCAGTTAAAGAAAACAAATCAGGTTCTAAAGCAGAAGCAAAAGCTCTTCCAAATACTGCGGCAGTAAAATAATTAGTGATTACTAGTTATTACCAAGAATATCACTGAAGTTAGGCTTCAGTGATATTTTATTATTAATAATAAAATGAAGAGAGAGTAGAGATTTATGAGTAAACGCAATAGTAGCACGAAGATCTTAAATAAAAAATCCTTAAGTATTTTGGCATCCATTCTTGTATTAGGATTAGTGATTATTGGTGGAGTCAAACTTTTTACAGGAAACAATGCTCATTCACTTGGGAATAAGGTTACTCAAGTCAGTAACTATAAACCTACCGATGATGAAAAGAAGTATCTCAAGTCGAAGTTTGATGGTCTTTCTGCAACTAATTCAGATACGATTGCTTATATCTATGCACCAGGCACTCAATTAGATGAGCCTGTTGTACAAACTAAAGATAATTCTACATATCTAGATAAAACTTTCGAAGGAGGTAATAAGCCTCTGTTTGGTACTGTATTCATGGATACAGACAATAAGAAAGATTTTAGTGACCGTTTGACTTGGCTTTTTGGTCACGCTAGAGGAAGTCAGGTAGAAGACCATCGTATGTTTAATGATGTTAACTACTACAGTGATCAGTCGTTTTTTGACAAACACAAGTATGTTGTTGTAGAAACCCCTCAAAGAAAGTATTATTATGAAGCTTTTGCGATGGTTATTGTTCCTGAGGATACAGCTTTCTACCGTACATCATTCAAAGATGATAAGGATTTTAAGGAACAATTAGATATTATCTATGATACGGCTGATGTTAAAAACAAGGATTTGAAGGTTAGTGCTTCAGATAAATACCTCGTTCTTTCGACTTGTCGTGAGGAAGATCCAACGATTCGTGCCAATCTCTACTTGCGTCAAATTCCAGACTCTGAGATGTCTGACTTTGTAGCTAAACATGGAAAAGATTTGGAATACACACCAACACGATAATCATTAACAGAACTCTACTTCTCGTGAAGTAGGGTTTTTATTTTATTTGAACAGAGCTACTGTATTTTTAAAGTTGTTATAAGGGTGAGATGTAACTGTTTGTTAATCTTTTTTATCATTAATGGATCAGTTTTTTTGGTACACTAGTAGTATGAAAAAGGAGAGTGTTATGAAACAGAGCCAAGCTAAAAAGCGTGACAATGCGATGACTAATAAGATTTTGATGGGGTTGATTGCTCTCGTCTTAGGTTTGCTTTTTCTTGAGATTTTAATTGTTCATAGTAAGAATGAACAGCAAAAGAATGCCTCAAACCAGGTACAGACAGCACGTATCATGGCTAATGGGGACTTGCTCTATCATGACGGTCTCTATATGAGTGCCCTTCAGTCAGATGGTAGCTATGATTTCACGGAGAATTTTACTTATGTGAAGCCGTGGTTAAAGCAGGCTGATTTGGTTTTGGGTGATTTCGAGGGAACGATTAATCCTGATTATCCTTTGTCAGGCTATCCTCTGTTTAATGCTCCTCAATCAGTGACAGCAGCTATTAAGGATGCTGGTTATGATGTTATGGATTTGGCCCATAATCATATCTTGGATTCTGGTTTAGAGGGAGCTTTTACAACGGCTGATGCTTTAAAAAAAGTGGGAATTGATCCTATTGGTGTTTACGAAAAGCCGGTGCGAGACAAGGCGCCACTGCTCATCAAGAATGTTAATGGTATCAAAGTTGCAATACTTTCCTATGCTTATGGTTACAATGGCCTAGAGTCGAACTTGACGGATAAAGAGGTTGCAGACCACTTATCGAATTTGGATGAAAAACGTATGAAATCCGAGATTCAGCGTGCCGAAAAAGAAGCGGATATCACGGTTATCATGCCTCAGATGGGTGTTGAATATCGTTTGGAACCGACAGATGAACAGGTTAAACTCTATCATAAGATGATTGATTGGGGTGCTGATATTATCTTTGGAGGTCATCCTCATGTGGTAGAACCTTCTGAGGTGGTTAAAAAGGATGGACAGCAAAAACTTATTATTTACTCAATGGGGAATTTTATCTCAAACCAGCGCATAGAGACTATGGATGGTGTGGATAGTGCAGAGTGGACAGAGAGGGGTGTCTTAATGGATGTCACCCTTGAGAAAAAGAATGGTCAAACCACGATTAAGACTGCTCAAGCACATCCGACTTGGGTTAACCGTACGCCTAAAGGAACAACTTCACCAGAGGGATATCCTTTGTATACTTACCAAACTTATATTTTAGAGGATTTCATTAAGGGTGGTAAATATAGAAATAAACTTGATGAAGAAACCAAAGAGCGTATAGATACTGCATATAAAGAAATGAATGCCCATGTTAATTTAAAATGGAAATAAAGCTAAGATATCGCCTGAATTTGGCGATATTTTTTGTTTATCGACAAGTTACCCACAGACTTATCCACACCTGTGGATAAGTCTGTGGGTAGTGTTGAATCTTGATTTTTCAAGGTTTTAAAAGAAGGAAATTATTTAGGTTGTGAACAAGTTTATCCACAAGTAGTTGGGTCAAAGAGAGGATGTTTTCATAAACGATATTAGTTAAAATTCTCGGAAACATTCGTCTTTTTCAAGAAAAAAGATGCAAATTTCATAAAAAATAGCATTTTTAATCAAAATATGCTAAAATTATACAAAATAAAATGATGGAGGCTTCTCATGAAAGCGATTATTACAGTTGTAGGTAAGGACAAAGCAGGTATTGTTGCGGGTGTTGCGACTAAGGTGGCAGAACTTGGCTTGAATATTGATGATATCTCTCAAACAGTTCTTGATGAATTCTTTACCATGATGGCGGTTGTATCATCGGAAGACAAACAAGATTTTACACACCTACGTGCGGAATTGGAAGCCTTTGGTGAGTCATTGAATGTTAAAATCAACATCCAAAGCTCAGCAATTTTTGATGCTATGCACAACTTGTAAGATAGGAGTAGCTTAAAATGGATATTAAACAGGTCACAGAAACCATTGCCATGATTGAGGAGCAGAACTTTGATGTTCGTACCATTACCATGGGGATTTCACTCCTAGACTGTATCGATTCAGATATCGATAAGGCGGCGGAAAAAGTCTATAACAAGATTGTATCTAAGGCTAAAAATTTGGTAGCTGTTGGTGACGAAATTGCAGCTGAACTTGGTATTCCGATTGTTAATAAACGTGTGTCTGTTACTCCGATCTCAATCATCGGTGCGGCAACAGATGCAACAGACTATGTACCTTTTGCGAAGGCATTAGACCGAGCAGCTAAGGAAATCGGCGTTAACTTTATTGGTGGTTTCTCTGCACTCGTTCAAAAGGGCTATCAAAAAGGTGATGAGATTCTTATTAATTCTATTCCACGTGCGCTTGCAGAGACTGATTTTGTCTGCTTATCTGTCAACATTGGTTCAACAAAGACTGGTATTAACATGACAGCAGTACGTGACATGGGACGTATCATCAAAGAGGCTTCTGAGGCAGATCCAATGGGCCCAGGTAAATTGGTGGTCTTTGCTAATGCGGTTGAAGATAATCCATTTATGGCAGGTGCCTTCCACGGTGTTGGTGAGGCTGATGTTGTAATCAATGTTGGGGTTTCAGGTCCTGGTGTTGTGCAACGTGCAGTTGAGAAAGTTCCAGGTGAAAGTTTCGATGTTCTAGCTGAAACAGTTAAGAAGACCGCCTTCAAAATCACACGTGTTGGTCAGTTAGTTGGTCAAATGGCCAGCGAACGTCTTGGTGTCGAGTTTGGTATTGTAGATTTGTCTCTTGCGCCAACACCAGCAGTTGGTGATTCAGTAGCCCGTGTACTTGAAGCGATGGGTCTTGAAGTTGTTGGTACGCATGGTACTACTGCAGCTCTAGCCCTTCTTAACGACCAAGTTAAAAAAGGCGGTATCATGGCATGTAACCAAGTTGGTGGTTTGTCAGGTGCCTTTATTCCAGTTTCTGAAGATGAAGGTATGATTGCTGCGGTTCAATCTGGTCATATCAACCTTGAAAAATTGGAAGCTATGACAGCTATCTGTTCTGTTGGTCTAGACATGATTGCTATTCCTGCTGATACGCCAGATACAACAATCGCGGCCATGATTGCTGATGAAGCGGCTATCGGTGTCATTAACCAGAAAACAACAGCTGTTCGTATCATTCCTTATGGTAAGGAAGGTGACATGTTGGAACTTGGTGGTCTTCTTGGTTATGCACCAGTAATGAAAGTAAACAAGGCTTCATCGGCTGATTTCATTGCGCGTGGTGGTCAAATCCCAGCTCCTGTTCACAGCTTTAAAAACTAAGTGTATGATAATGCTTTGCCAATTGGTAAGGCATTTTCTGATGGTCTCGTTGGCTAGATAGTCGAGGGGATTTGTGCTATAATGAATTCAAAAATGACGGAAAGAAGGGGTGCTATGAGTAAGGTTAAGTTGTATATTGCGAGACACGGCAAAACGATGTTTAACACCATTGGTCGTGCACAAGGTTGGTCTGATAGCCCTTTGACCCCGTTCGGTGAAGAAGGTATTCGTGAATTGGGAGTAGGTCTGAAAGCAGCAGGTGTCCCTTTCAAGGCCGCATATTCTAGTGATTCAGGTCGAACGATTCAAACTATGGATATCATTTTACGTGAGACGGGTTTAGAAACTATTCCTTATAAACGTGACAAACGTATTCGTGAGTGGTGTTTTGGTAGTTTAGATGGTGGCTATGACGGTGAACTTTTCTACGGTGTGCTACCGAGAACAGATGTTTTTCAAGGTAAGGATTTGCATGAGGTAACTTATCCTGAGCTTGCACAAGGTATCCTTGATGTGGATACGGCTGGTTGGGCAGAGCCTTGGGAAGTGCTCAGAAAACGTATTTTAGAGGGGTTCACAGCTATTGCAGAAAATCTTGAGAGGTCTGGTGGCGGTAATGCTATCGTCGTTAGTCACGGCATGACCATTGCAACCTTTGCTTGGTTAATTGATCCTTCTGTCGAGCATCCTTCATTGGACAACGGTTCGGTTACTGTTGTTGCTTATGAAAATGGTAAATTTACATTAGAAGCACTTGGCGATATGACTTATCGTCAGGTTGGGCGAGAGATAATAGAAAAAGAAAATGGTAAAAAATAACTATCCAAGTCGCCGTCAGGCGAAAAAGCAAACCAACTGGTTTTTGGTTATCAGTAGTGTCTTGATTGCGATGCTTTTGATTGCAGCAGGACTTTATTCAGTATTTGGTGTCAGTCGTACAGTCCAACAAACCAATGGATCGTCAGTAACAAAAAGTAGTAAGCAAGCTACCGATGCGACTCAAAGCAAGGATGCAAAGGGACTACCTGATGTATCGCCTAAAGACTGGCAATTGCTTTTGGTAAATCGAGATAATAAGTCTAAAGAACTTAACCCTGAGATTGCTGATGTCGATGGTGTTTCTGTAGATGCAAGAATTGCTAAGAACGTTAAGGAGTTTTTAGCAGCTGCTCAAGAAATTGATCCAAGTTATCACTTGATATCAGGTTATCGTAGTGTTGCTTATCAGACAGAACTTTATAACAGTTATGTTCAACAGGAAATGGCTGCTGACCCAAGTTTGACGGAGTCTCAGGCGGAGAAAAAGGTTCAAACCTATTCACAACCACCAGGAGCGAGTGAACACCAAACAGGTCTTGCGATTGATATGAGTACTGTAGATAGCTTAAATGAAGCAGATCCAGATACAGTAGCTAAAGTCAAAGAGTTGGCGCCGAAATATGGCTTTGTTCTTCGTTTTCCAGATGGTAAAACATCGTCAACGGGTGTAGGCTACGAGGATTGGCATTTCCGCTATGTTGGTAAAGAGTCAGCAGAGTATATGACTGAACATAATCTTACTTTGGAGGAATATTTGGCATTATTAAAGGAGAAATCTAAGTGAGACGACGTTTTAAACTAAAAGCCTTCATTACCTTAGTTGTTGTTTTTGCTTTAGGTATTCTCTTACCTTTGATTCTTCATGCCTCTACAGCTGATAATGCTCGTGCGGTAAAGGTTGCTTACACACAGCAAGAATTTATTGAGACCTTAGCTCCAACAGCTCAAAAGATGTCTAAAAACTATGGTGTACCTGCGTCTATTCTCCTTAGTCAAGCTGCATATGAGTCAAATTATGGTAGCAGTCTTTTATCTGTTAAATATCATAACATCTACAGTCTCCCTGCTCAGCCAGGTCAAGAACGTATTCGTTTAAAGGATAGTATCTACAGTAAAGGGAAATGGCAATACCAAAAGGTGGATTTTGCAGTTTTTAAGGATTGGTCAAGTTCTATGATGACTTATTTAGAAGAACTTCGCCAAGGAACGTGGGGCGAGTCGACCTATAAAGAGGTGGCAGGAACGACTAGTTATAAAGTTGCGGCAGAAAAACTACAAGCTGCGGGTTTTAGCAGTGATCCAGATTATGCCAAACACCTCATATCTATTATTGAGACCTATCATTTGTCAAAATATGATTGATAAGATTAGAGTGCTTCTGAGGTGCTCTTTTTTAACTTTTCTAGGTCTTAAGATGTATTTTTAGCACTCTTACAAAAAGAGTGCTAATTTTTTTGGTTTTTTGGGTTGACATGTTCAAGTTTAGGTGTATAATAGAATCATAAGTTAGCAGTCGATGCATTAGAGTGCTAATAAATAGAAATGAGGTGACATCGTGATTACGCAAAGGCAAAACACTATTTTGAATTTGATAGTTGAGATGTTCACTCGTACACATGAACCGGTTGGTTCGAAAGCATTACAAGAATCAATTGATTCGAGTTCAGCGACCATTCGTAATGACATGGCCAAGCTTGAAAAGATGGGCTATCTTGAAAAAGCTCATACTTCTAGTGGGCGTATGCCAAGCCGAGCAGGTTTCCAGTATTTCGTCGCTAATTCTTTGAATCTTGATACGATTGATGAACAAGATGTTTATCAAGTGGTTAAGGCCTTTGATTTTGAAGCCTTTAAACTTGAAGATATCTTGGATGCGGCGGCGAAGCTGCTGGCAGAAATGACAGGATGTACAGCAGTGATTCAAGATGTGGAACCGACACGACAACGTCTGACTGGATTTGACATTGTTCATCTGTCCAATCACGACGCTTTAGCGGTTCTTACTCTAGATGAATCTAAGCCTGTGACAGTTCAATTTGCTATTCCAAAAAATTTCTTGTCTAGTGATTTGGAAATTCTTCATAAGCTTGTTCAAGAACGTTTTTTGGGAAACACTGTCTTAGATATCCATTACCGATTGAGAACTGAGATTCCTCAGATTGTGCAAAAGTATTTCAAAATAACAGATAATGTTCTAGATTTGTTTGATTATATCTTTTCACAACTTTTTAAGGAATTGATTTTCATCGAAGGTAAGGTTGCATCACTGACTTATGCCGATTTAAAAACCTATCAATTTTTGGACAATCCACAACATGTGGCACTTGAGCTTCGATCAGCTATCTCCGATGATGAAGTGACCAAGATTTCGGTTGCAGAATCAACTGAAGAAGCGCTTGAAAATGTCACAGTTATGAGTCATAAATTCCTGATTCCTTATCGTGGGATGGCACTCATGCATGTGATTGGTCCAGTTGAAATGGATTATCGTCGCATGGTTAGTTTGGTCAATGTTATTAGTAGAGTTTTGGTTATGAAGTTGACGGATTATTACCGTTACCTCAATAGTAACCATTATGAAGTTAGCTAAGATGTAACATTTAAAAAGTATAGAAAGAGGTGTATGCCTTGACTGAAGATATTAAAAAAGAAGAAGTGAAAGAAGAGGAAGCTACGGAGACAACTGAAGAAGTTGTAGAGGAAGTAAGCGAACCTTCTGAACTTGAAGAAGCCCAAGCGCGTGCCGAAGAATTTGAAAACAAATACCTTCGTGCCCATGCAGAAATGCAAAACATTCAGCGACGTGCAAATGAAGAACGTCAACAATTGCAAAAGTATCGTAGCCAAGATTTGGCAAAAGCGATTTTGCCATCACTTGATAACCTTGAACGTGCTCTTGCCGTTGAGGGCTTGACTGATGATGTCAAAAAAGGTTTGGAAATGGTGCAAGAAAGTTTAGTGCATGCTCTTAAAGAGGAAGGAATTGAAGAAATTCCAGCTGATGGTGATTTCGATCATAACTTCCACATGGCAATTCAAACAATGCCTGCAGATGATGAACATCCAGCAGACACGATTGCACAAGTTTTCCAAAAAGGGTATAAACTCCACGAACGCGTCTTACGTCCAGCTATGGTAGTTGTATATAATTAATTGAAAACTTGTCCGAAATGACAGAAAACTATGAATGAAAGATAAAAAAAGCAAAATAGAAATTAAAGTAAAAAGGGGAAAACATATGTCTAAAATCATTGGTATTGACTTAGGTACAACAAACTCAGCAGTAGCAGTTCTTGAAGGAACTGAATCAAAAATTATCGCAAACCCAGAAGGTAACCGCACAACTCCATCTGTTGTGTCATTCAAAAACGGTGAAATCATCGTTGGTGACGCTGCAAAACGTCAAGCAGTAACAAACCCAGATACAATCATCTCTATCAAATCTAAGATGGGTACTTCTGAAAAAGTTTCTGCAAACGGTAAAGAATACACACCACAAGAGATTTCAGCTATGATTCTTCAATACTTGAAAGGTTATGCTGAAGATTACCTTGGTGAAAAAGTAACTAAAGCAGTTATCACAGTTCCTGCTTACTTCAATGATGCACAACGTCAAGCAACAAAAGACGCTGGTAAAATCGCTGGTCTTGAAGTAGAACGTATCGTCAACGAACCAACAGCAGCAGCCCTTGCTTACGGTTTGGATAAGACTGATAAAGAAGAAAAAATCTTGGTATTCGACCTTGGTGGTGGTACATTCGACGTATCTATCCTTGAACTTGGTGATGGTGTCTTTGACGTATTGGCAACTGCAGGGGATAACAAACTCGGTGGTGATGACTTTGACCAAAAAATCATCGACCACATGGTTGAAGAATTCAAGAAAGAAAATGGAATCGACTTGTCAACAGACAAGATGGCTCTTCAACGTTTGAAAGACGCAGCTGAAAAAGCTAAGAAAGACCTTTCTGGTGTCACTTCAACACAAATCAGCTTGCCATTCATCACTGCTGGTGAGGCTGGACCTCTTCACTTGGAAATGACATTGACTCGTGCGAAATTCGATGATTTGACTCGTGACCTTGTAGAACGTACGAAAACTCCAGTTCGTCAAGCTCTTTCAGATGCAGGTTTGAGCTTGTCAGATATTGACGAAGTTATCCTTGTCGGTGGTTCAACTCGTATCCCTGCCGTTGTAGAAGCTGTTAAAGCTGAAACTGGTAAAGAACCAAACAAATCAGTTAACCCTGATGAAGTAGTTGCCATGGGTGCTGCTATTCAAGGTGGTGTTATTACTGGTGATGTCAAAGACGTTGTCCTTCTTGATGTAACGCCATTGTCACTTGGTATCGAAACAATGGGTGGAGTGTTCACAAAACTTATTGACCGCAACACTACTATTCCAACATCTAAATCACAAGTCTTCTCAACTGCAGCAGATAACCAACCAGCCGTTGACATCCACGTTCTTCAAGGTGAACGCCCAATGGCAGCGGATAACAAGACTCTTGGGCGCTTCCAATTGACTGATATCCCAGCTGCACCTCGTGGTATCCCACAAATCGAAGTTACTTTCGATATTGATAAGAACGGTATCGTATCTGTTAAAGCTAAAGACCTTGGAACTCAAAAAGAACAAACAATTGTCATCCAATCTAACTCTGGTTTGACAGACGAAGAAATTGAAAAGATGATGAAAGATGCTGAAGCAAATGCTGAAGCAGATGCAAAACGTAAAGAAGAAGTAGATCTTCGTAACGAAGTTGACCAAGCTATCTTTGCGACTGAAAAAACAATCAAAGAAACAGAAGGTAAAGGCTTCGACACAGAACGTGATGCTGCTCAATCAGCTCTTGATGACCTTAAGAAAGCTCAAGAATCAGGCAATCTTGATGACATGAAGGCTAAATTGGAAGCTCTTAACGAAAAAGCTCAAGCTCTTGCAGTTAAACTTTATGAACAAGCTGCAGCAGCACAACAAGCTCAAGCAGGAGCAGAAGGTGCACAAACAGCAGATAACTCAGGCGACGACGTCGTAGACGGAGAGTTTACTGAAAAATAAGAAATGGGTAAGAAAGTTTTAAAGTATTTAAAAGAAAATTTTTTAACTATTGTCTCAATATTCGTTTCAAGTTTCATTGCTTTTTCTGCTTATACTGTATCTAAAGAGTCTCAAAAGATTAGTGTTAATTCTGGTGTACTACGTTATGAGATCAAAGCAAGTATGGATAAAAATGATGATTTAGAGGTAACAATAAAACCAACAGTTGGTTTTATTCGTAAGGTAAGTTATATTAAATTTTCAGATGGAAAAGTTAATGGTGTTAATGTTAGTGATGGTACGTACACTGAAAATAAAATTGAAGGAAGGATTTCAGCAGTCAGTACCATTCCATCGGAACTAATGACTAAAAGAGACGATAAGCAATATGTTTTTTGTCTTGTTGAAGGAGGAAATGGAACTCGTTACTTAAGCATGGTGGTAACTAGAAATGGGAAGAAACCGATTGTTTATGATGAGTTACAAACCTTAAACGATTCAGAAAGCCCAGAGTTTAACGATTTTAGGAATCTGAGAAATAAATTACTTCAAGATAAATTTATTGCGGGTTAGTTTTATTGGAAAGCTTTTTTCTAGTGGAGTCGGTTCATACTTCCGACTCCTATTTTAGATAATTATGTGAATCAATCGCTTATTAATTCTATACTGTGTAAAAAATGAGAATAAAAACACAAGCTAATCTTATTTTTGTATTTAGTTTAAACGTAATAAAGAAATTATAATGTCCGCAATTGAACACGGGTTCTGAAGTTGTTGTAATTATTATTAAAGAAAGGAACAAAGAGCGTTCGGGGAATTGAACTCGAGCGGAAAGCTTGGAAATTAGATAAACCTCCTAAGAAATCAGGATTTCTTGTCGGTTTCCTAAATTTCAGTCGCTTTCTGTTCGCTCTTAGTATCTTGTATGAACAATACTGAATATTACGATCGTCTTGGGGTATCTAAGGATGCCTCTCAAGATGAAATTAAACGTGCCTATCGTAAGATGTCTAAGAAATACCACCCAGACATTAATAAAGAACCAGGTGCGGAAGAAAAATATAAAGAGGTCCAAGAGGCCTACGAAACTTTAAGTGATGACCAAAAACGTGCAGCCTATGACCAATACGGACCAGATGGTGCGAATGGTTTTGGTGGTCAAGGAGGCTTTGGTGGCTTCGATGGTGGTGCAGGCTTTGGTGGCTTTGAGGATATCTTCTCTAGCTTCTTTGGTGGTGGTGCTACTCGTAACCCGAATGCTCCACGTCAAGGTGATGATCTTCAGTACCGTGTCAACCTAAGCTTCGAAGAGGCGATTTTTGGTGCCGAAAAAGAAGTTCACTACAATCGTGAAGCAACATGTAAGACATGTTCAGGATCTGGTGCAAAACCTGGAACTAGCCCTGTAACTTGTGGTCGCTGTCATGGTCAAGGGGTTATCAATGTCGATACGCAAACGCCACTTGGTATGATGCGTCGTCAAGTAACCTGTGATGTCTGTCATGGAACAGGTCAAGAAATTAAAGAGCCATGTCAAACTTGTCACGGAACAGGACATGAAAAACAAAGCCACAAAGTATCTGTCAAGATTCCAGCAGGTGTTGAAACAGGTCAACAAATCCGTCTTGCAGGTCAAGGTGAAGCTGGTTTCAATGGTGGTCCTTATGGAGACCTCTTTGTAATCATCAATGTTAATCCAAGCGATAAGTTTACTCGTGATGGATCAACAATTTACTATACACTTAACATTTCTTTTGTCCAAGCCGCTCTTGGTGATACTGTCGAAGTACCAACAGTTCACGGAAACGTTGAGATGACTATTCCAGCAGGAACTCAAACAGGCAAAACTTTCCGTCTAAAAGGAAAGGGTGCTCCACGTCTTCGTGGAGGTTCACAAGGAGACCAACACGTTACAGTTAAGATTGTAACTCCTACGAAGCTAAACGATGCTCAAAAAGAAGCTCTCCTTGCATTCGCCAAGGCAAGTGGAGATGAAAAAATCGCACCACAGAAAAAAGGTTTCTTCAATAAAGTAAAGGATGCCTTAGAAGATTTATAAAGGAAGGACGCTGAAAGCGTCTTTTTCTTTATGTCAAAGCTGTATGGGGTCAGTTGACAATCGACCTACTTTTTATCCTTGAAAAAATCTGATATGATAATTTTATGGTTAGATACAAAGCGACAATTTCCTATGATGGTATACTTTTCTCAGGTTTTCAAAGACAACCAAATGCACGTTCTATTCAAGAAGAACTTGAAAAGACTCTCTTACGGTTAAATAGCGGAACACCTGTCACCGTTCATGGAGCGGGTCGTACAGATGCAGGTGTTCATGCCTATGGACAAGTTATACACTTCGATTTGCCCCAGGAGCGGGATCCAGAGAAGTTACGTTTTGGTTTGGATACGCAATGTCCAGATGATATTGATGTTGTTAGTATCGAACTCGTATCAGAAGAATTTCATGCACGATACAATAAACACAGTAAAACTTATGAGTTCTTAGTAGATGCAGGGCGACCTAAGAACCCTATGATGCGTAATTATGCGACCCACTATCCCTACCCTCTAAGTTTAGCACCTATGCAGGAGGCTGCTAAGGATTTGGTCGGCACACATGATTTTACAGGCTTCACAGCTTCAGGAACTTCTGTAGAAAATAAAGTACGCACAATTACACAAGCTAGTGTATCTATCGATGAGAAAACTGGATTTTATATCTTTACTTTTTCTGGGAATGGTTTTCTCTATAAGCAAGTTAGAAATATGGTCGGCACCTTGTTGAAGATTGGCAATGGTCGCATGCCTGTTTCGCAAGTTAAGACAGTGTTGGAAAGTCGTGATCGTAATCTCGCAGGACCAACAGCAGCAGGAAATGGATTATATTTGAAGGAGATAAGATATGAGTGATGAATTGATTTTAGCGATTTCGGGGAATGATATTTTTAGTGGTGGCGGACTTCATGCAGACTTAGCGACGTTTACCACTAATAAACAACATGGATTTGTGGCTCTTACCTGTCTGACAGCTATGACTGAGAATGGTTTTGAGGTTATTCCGGTTGATACTAATGTTTTTAAACAACAACTTGACTCACTAAAAGATATCCCATTCTCAGCAATTAAAATTGGTTTGTTGCCTAACGTTGAAATCGCGGAATTAACGTTGGATTTTGTTAAAAAACATTCTGATATTCCAATTGTCTTGGATCCTGTTTTAGTATGTAAGGAGACTCATGACGTTGAAGTTTCTCAACTACGTGATGAATTGGTTAAATTTTTCCCTTATACCACGGTTATCACTCCGAACTTACCTGAAGTCGAACTGCTTATAGATAGAAAGGTTAAGACTCTTGATGATATGAAGCATGCGGCTAGCTATCTCAATGAATTAGGTGCTAAGACTGTCGTTGTCAAAGGTGGAAATCGCTTGGATGGTAATAAAGCGATAGATGTCTTTTATGATGGAACAGATTACAAATTGTTTGAAGAAGCTGTGCTAGACAAAAACAATACAGGTGCAGGATGTACATTTGCTTCAAGTATAGCTAGTGAATTAGTTAAAGGATGTTCAGAAACTGAAGCTGTGACAAATGCTAAAGCATTTGTTTATGAATCAATTAAACAATCAAATGAATTTGGAGTAGTTCAATATGCAAAATAAGAAAACAAAAGAGCTAACATTATTAGCTATCTTAACAGCTTTATCAGTGACCTTTGGATTCGTAGCTAAAATTCCGACTCCAACAGGGCTTTTAACTTTGGTAGATGCAGGAATCTACTTCACAGCCTTCTATCTTGGCAAGAAAGAAGGGGCAATTGTGGGAGGACTATCTGCATTTTTGATAGATTTGCTATCATCTGCTCCGCAATGGATGTTTATCAGTTTGTTAATCCATGGTGCACAAGGTTATTTTGCTGGATTTAAGGGTAACTATCGTATCCTAGGTCTTCTGATTGCTACAATTGTGATGGTGGGTGGCTATGCACTTGCTTCAGTATTTATGTATGGAACAGGAGCTTCAATCGCAGAAGTGATTCCTAATTTCTGCCAAAACGCTCTCGGCCTAGTCGTTGGATGGGTATTGTATCAAGGATTCAAAAAGGTTCAATCTAAAAAAGATTAATAGCTTTACTAAAATCCTATTGACAAGCATTAATTTGGGTGTTAAGATATAAAAGTTGTCTTAACTGACTTGCCACAAACTTGAAAAGGTTCCAAAACTTTAAAAAAGTTATTGACAAGACAAGCTAGAGATGATATTATAAATAAGCTGTTTCGCGAGAGACAGCGGACACGAGAAGTGAAAAAACTTCAAAAAAAGTGTTGACAAGGCATTCTAGATTTGCTAGAATATAGAAGTTGTCTTAAGAGAGACAAAGACCTTTGAGAACTGAATAAGAAACCAAGTGCAGGGTTATAGAAGAAATTATAACCTGTCAATTTACAAGAATAAATCGTCAGACGACGGTAATGAGTTAACGCTCGAACAATTATTAAATTTTTTAATGAGAGTTTGATCCTGGCTCAGGACGAACGCTGGCGGCGTGCCTAATACATGCAAGTAGAACGCTGAAGAGAGGAGCTTGCTCTTCTTGGATGAGTTGCGAACGGGTGAGTAACGCGTAGGTAACCTGCCTTGTAGCGGGGGATAACTATTGGAAACGATAGCTAATACCGCATAACAATGGATGACCCATGTCATTTATTTGAAAGGGGCAAATGCTCCACTACAAGATGGACCTGCGTTGTATTAGCTAGTAGGTGAGGTAACGGCTCACCTAGGCGACGATACATAGCCGACCTGAGAGGGTGATCGGCCACACTGGGACTGAGACACGGCCCAGACTCCTACGGGAGGCAGCAGTAGGGAATCTTCGGCAATGGGGGCAACCCTGACCGAGCAACGCCGCGTGAGTGAAGAAGGTTTTCGGATCGTAAAGCTCTGTTGTAAGTCAAGAACGAGTGTGAGAGTGGAAAGTTCACACTGTGACGGTAGCTTACCAGAAAGGGACGGCTAACTACGTGCCAGCAGCCGCGGTAATACGTAGGTCCCGAGCGTTGTCCGGATTTATTGGGCGTAAAGCGAGCGCAGGCGGTTTGATAAGTCTGAAGTTAAAGGCTGTGGCTCAACCATAGTTCGCTTTGGAAACTGTCAAACTTGAGTGCAGAAGGGGAGAGTGGAATTCCATGTGTAGCGGTGAAATGCGTAGATATATGGAGGAACACCGGTGGCGAAAGCGGCTCTCTGGTCTGTAACTGACGCTGAGGCTCGAAAGCGTGGGGAGCGAACAGGATTAGATACCCTGGTAGTCCACGCCGTAAACGATGAGTGCTAGGTGTTGGATCCTTTCCGGGATTCAGTGCCGCAGCTAACGCATTAAGCACTCCGCCTGGGGAGTACGACCGCAAGGTTGAAACTCAAAGGAATTGACGGGGGCCCGCACAAGCGGTGGAGCATGTGGTTTAATTCGAAGCAACGCGAAGAACCTTACCAGGTCTTGACATCCCGATGCTATTTCTAGAGATAGAAAGTTACTTCGGTACATCGGTGACAGGTGGTGCATGGTTGTCGTCAGCTCGTGTCGTGAGATGTTGGGTTAAGTCCCGCAACGAGCGCAACCCCTATTGTTAGTTGCCATCATTCAGTTGGGCACTCTAGCGAGACTGCCGGTAATAAACCGGAGGAAGGTGGGGATGACGTCAAATCATCATGCCCCTTATGACCTGGGCTACACACGTGCTACAATGGTTGGTACAACGAGTTGCGAGTCGGTGACGGCAAGCTAATCTCTTAAAGCCAATCTCAGTTCGGATTGTAGGCTGCAACTCGCCTACATGAAGTCGGAATCGCTAGTAATCGCGGATCAGCACGCCGCGGTGAATACGTTCCCGGGCCTTGTACACACCGCCCGTCACACCACGAGAGTTTGTAACACCCGAAGTCGGTGAGGTAACCTTTTGGAGCCAGCCGCCTAAGGTGGGATAGATGATTGGGGTGAAGTCGTAACAAGGTAGCCGTATCGGAAGGTGCGGCTGGATCACCTCCTTTCTAAGGAAAAACGGAATGTACTTGAGTTTCTTATTTAGTTTTGAGAGGTCTTGTGGGGCCTTAGCTCAGCTGGGAGAGCGCCTGCTTTGCACGCAGGAGGTCAGCGGTTCGATCCCGCTAGGCTCCATTGAATCGCAAGATTCAAGTATTGTCCATTGAAAATTGAATATCTATATCAAATTCCATATGTAATTAATTACATATAGATAGTAACAAGAAAATAAACCGAAACGCTGTGAATATTTAATGAGTTAGGTCGAAAGACCAAAATAAGGTTAAGTTAATAAGGGCGCACGGTGGATGCCTTGGCACTAGAAGCCGATGAAGGACGTGACTAACGACGAAATGCTTTGGGGAGCTGTAAGTGAGCAATGATCCAGAGATGTCCGAATGGGGGAACCCGGCAGGTAATGCCTGTCACTCATTACTGTTAAGGTAATGTAGAGGAAGACGCAGTGAACTGAAACATCTAAGTAGCTGCAGGAAGAGAAAGCAAAAGCGATTGCCTTAGTAGCGGCGAGCGAAACGGCAAGAGGGCAAACCGAAGAGTTTACTCTTCGGGGTTGTAGGACTGCAACGTGGACTTAAAGATTATAGAAGAACTACCTGGGAAGGTAGGCCAAAGAGAGTAATAGCCTCGTATTCGAAATAGTCTTTATACCTAGCAGTATCCTGAGTACGGCGAGACACGAGAAATCTCGTCGGAATCTGGGAGGACCATCTCCCAACCCTAAATACTCTCTAGTGACCGATAGTGAACCAGTACCGTGAGGGAAAGGTGAAAAGCACCCCGGGAGGGGAGTGAAATAGAACCTGAAACCGTGTGCCTACAACAAGTTCGAGCCCGTTAATGGGTGAGAGCGTGCCTTTTGTAGAATGAACCGGCGAGTTACGATATGATGCGAGGTTAAGTTGAAGAGACGGAGCCGTAGGGAAACCGAGTCTTAATAGGGCGTATTAGTATCATGTCGTAGACCCGAAACCATGTGACCTACCCATGAGCAGGTTGAAGGTGAGGTAAAACTCACTGGAGGACCGAACCAGGGCACGTTGAAAAGTGCTTGGATGACTTGTGGGTAGCGGAGAAATTCCAAACGAACTTGGAGATAGCTGGTTCTCTCCGAAATAGCTTTAGGGCTAGCGTCGATGTTAAGTCTCTTGGAGGTAGAGCACTGTTTGGGTGAGGGGTCCATCCCGGATTACCAATCTCAGATAAACTCCGAATGCCAACGAGATATAATCGGCAGTCAGACTGCGAGTGCTAAGATCCGTAGTCGAAAGGGAAACAGCCCAGACCACCAGCTAAGGTCCCAAAATATATGTTAAGTGGAAAAGGATGTGGGGTTGCACAGACAACTAGGATGTTAGCTTAGAAGCAGCTATTCATTCAAAGAGTGCGTAATAGCTCACTAGTCGAGTGACCCTGCGCCGAAAATGTACCGGGGCTAAAACATATTACCGAAGCTGTGGATACCTTTATAGGTATGGTAGGAGAGCGTTCTATGTGCGAAGAAGGTGTACCGTGAGGAGTGCTGGAGCGCATAGAAGTGAGAATGCCGGTATGAGTAGCGAAAGACAGGTGAGAATCCTGTCCACCGTAAGACTAAGGTTTCCAGGGGAAGGCTCGTCCGCCCTGGGTTAGTCGGGACCTAAGGAGAGACCGAAAGGTGTATCCGATGGACAACAGGTTGATATTCCTGTACTAGAGTATATAGTGATGGAGGGACGCAGTAGGCTAACTAAACCAGACGATTGGAAGTGTCTGGCCAAGCAGTGAGGTGTGATATGAGTCAAATGCTTATATCTATAACATTGAGCTGTGATGGGGAGCGAAGTTTAGTAGCGAAGTTAGTGATGTCACACTGCCGAGAAAAGCTTCTAGCGTTAATTATACTCTACCCGTACCGCAAACCGACACAGGTAGTCGAGGCGAGTAGCCTCAGGTGAGCGAGAGAACTCTCGTTAAGGAACTCGGCAAAATGGCCCCGTAACTTCGGGAGAAGGGGCGCTGACTTATGGTCAGCCGCAGTGAATAGGCCCAAGCAACTGTTTATCAAAAACACAGCTCTCTGCTAAATCGTAAGATGATGTATAGGGGGTGACGCCTGC